>NZ_JOGP01000031.1:0-67764 GCF_000719505.1 Streptomyces sp. NRRL B-3229
GAAGGCGCCGTTCAGCTCGGGCGGGATGCGGCCCTCGACCTCCAGGTCGTAGACGTCCGCCTCGATCCGCGAGGGGGCGAAGAAGCCCCGGAACTTCGGGGTGTCCGGCCACTGCATGGTCTCAGGCGGAGACTGGGTGCCCACCTGGGGAGTGGTGTCCGGCTGTGTGGGAACGGCCATGGCGACCTCCTGAGGGCATGGCTGATCAAATCAAGAATCGGATTGGTCTCTGCCGTCGATGACTGTCGAGGAACGTCGATGACTGTCGATGACTTCCGGGCAGAGCGGCGGCGGCTCCACGGTGACGCTCTTACATGCGGCCCGAGATCTGGCGTTCATCCGCCGGTAACAGTGATGATGCTGCCGGGACGGCGAGGCCGTCCAACAGTGAATCGCGCATACAACAATCGGAGGGTCCGATGGATCTTCGGCAGATGGAGTTCGCGGTGGCGATCGCCGACGAGCTCAACTTCACTCGGGCCGCCGCCCGTTGCCACATCGGCCAGTCCGGTCTGAGCCACCAGATCGCCGAGTTGGAGCGCGATATCGGGACGCGACTGTTCGACCGTACGAGCCGCAGCGTGCGGCTGACACCGGCGGGCCGGACGTTCGTGGCCGGAGCCCGGCAGGTACTCAGGACCGTACAGGAGATGAGCGCCGACATCGCCGCCATCGACGGAGACATCCAGGGCCAACTGCGCCTCGGAGCGATGACGATCACCGCCTCGGACATCGATCTCCTGGGCCTGCTGCGGGAGTTCCAGCAGTCCTACCCGGCGGTCGAGGTGATCGTGTCCGACACCGCCAGCGCGAACGCGACCGCGCAACTGCTCACCGGGGAACTGGACATGGCCATCCTCGCCCTCCACGAACAGCAGTTGCCGGACGGGATCACCCATCATCTGCTGCGGCTGCGCCCTCTCGTGGCGGTTGTCGGGCGCCGGCACCGGCTGCGCGGGTCCGGTGTCACGGGTCTCCAGGCGCTGGCCGAGGACCGTTTCCTGGACTGCACGCCCGAGACGGGGCTGCGTACGCAGGTGGACGCCGCGTTCGCCCGCGTGCGGGCGCGGCGGCGGAGCGCGTGCGTGCTGCGCAGCGCGGGTGATCTCGCCTCGCTGGCACTGGAGGGCATCGGGGCGACCGTCGTCCCCCTGCCGGTGGCGGAGGCCGTCGTCCCGGCCGAGCACGCCGACTGCGTGCTGCGCCTCGACGACCCGCAGGCACTGCTGCCGCTGGCCCTCGCTCACCGCGATCCCGCCCCGACCGCACCCGCGGCGCAGGCGTTCCTGCAGCTCGCGCTCACCCACCTGACCCCTGACATCACGTCCGCCCAGGGATGAGTCGGACCGCCGCCTCGCAGGAGACGACGGTCCCGGGAAGGCGGGGCTGCTCTACTGGGAGAGCTCCTCCAGCGACGTCTGCTTGGTCTCGATGCCGAAGACGGCCGTGACGACCAGCCCGATGACCAGCACGGCCCCGAAGAGTCCGAAGACGGCGGCGATGCCGTGGTCGACGAGCGCTCCGATGACCGTCGGGGCGAGGACGGCGGCGAAGCCGCGCCAGGAGCTGGCGCTGAGGATGCCCCAGGAGCGCATGCGGGTGGGATAGATCTCGGCGGTCCAGGCGTACACGAGCGGGTCGACGCTGCTCACGCCGAGGAGCATCAGGCCGCCGCTGGCCAGCAGCGCGGGCCAGGTGTGGAGGTTGCCGGTGGCGGCCAGTACGACGGCGAGCAGGGCGCCGGCGAGGGAGATGACGTATCCCGCGAGGAACCAGCGGCGCCGGCCCACGCGGTCGACGGTGGCTCCGACGGCGATGATCAGCACGATGGCGGCGAGGGTCACGGCACCGCTGAGCAGGGCGGCGGTCGACGGGGAGACACCGACGCGCTTGACGTAGAGGCTGGGCATCCAGGCGGTGGCGCCGAGCAGGGTGAAGAACACGGTGAACCACAGCACCCAGGCCGTGAGTGTCCGCCTTCGGTACTGGGGTGAGAGCAGCTCGGTGTGCCGAGTGGGGGCCAGATCGGCGCTGGGCGCGCTCGCGGGTGCTGCCGTGGAGTCTGCCGTCGGAGCGGCGGGGGCGGAGCGCGCCGAGGCTTCCATGGCGGTGACGATCCGCTCCGCCTCGGCGAAGCGTCCTTGCCGGATCAGGACGCGCGGCGACTCCGGCAGCAGCCGCCAGGCGACCAGGGCGATCAGCAGCGGGGCGCCGCCGATGGCGAACAGCAGGCGCCAGGCGTTCTCGGGACTGGTGGAGGCGAGCAGGGCCGCCGCGGTCAGCGAGGTGGCGAGATTGCCGAGCGGCGAAGCAAGCTTGTAGAGCACGGTGACCCGGCCCCGTTGCCGGGCTGCGACGAACTCGCCGAGCAGGGCTGACGCGACAGGCACTTCGGCGCCCAGGCCGAAGCCCTGGATCAACCGGATGGCGCCCAGGCTGGTGCTGCTCCAGGCCAGGGCCGAGATCAGGGCGAAGACCCCCATCACGGCCAGGGCGGCGAGGAACACCCGGCGCCGCCCCAGGCGCTCGCTGGCCAGGCCGAACCCGATCGCGCCCACCGCCTGGCCGAGGAAGCCCGCGCTGACCAGCAGACCGGCCTGGCTGGAGCTCAGCCCGTAGGTGGCGGATATGGCGCTGAGGACCGTGGCGATGGAGACGATGTCGAACGCGTCGAAGAAGGTTCCCGCGCCGAGCGTGCCGACGACGCGGGCGTGGAACCTGGAGACCGGCATCTGGTCCAGCCGCTTGACCAACTGGTCGGCTCGCAGGCCTTGTTGAGTGTTCTGCGCATCTGTCACGGCCATGGCGGCAGCTCCTCGTCGAGCTTGCAGGGGGATGCGGCCCTTCGCGAGAGCCCGTCACTTTCACCAAACGAAAGTGGCTTGTTCCAGTCGGAAGGAACCAAAGCACCGAGGCCGGAATGACGTCAAGAGGCGGGACGCCATGGACATCTGGGCGACCTCGGCGTTATGGTCCGACGGAATTTGAAAGTTACTTTTATTCAGTGAAAGCGGGGACGCCATGGAGTGGTTGGGACTGGAGGGCCGCCGGGCGCTGGTCATGGGAGCCGGCGGGCTGGGAGCCGCCTGCGCCCGGGGGCTGGCGGCCGCGGGAGCGCGGCTGGCCGTGGTGGACGTGGACGAGGCGAAGCTGAAGGCGCTGCGGGACGAGCCCGCCCTCGCCGAGGCCGATGTGCGCGTCTTCCCGGCCGACGTGACGACCTCCGAGGCGTGTGACGAGGTGGTCACGGCAGTGGCCGGTGAACTGGGCGGGCTGGATGTACTGGTGCACGCGGTCGGCACGAACGACCGGCGCCCGGTGGTGGACACCCCGGACGAGGTGTGGGAGCGGATCCTCACGCTCAACCTGTCGAGCGCCTTCTACGCCGGGCGGGCCGCCGGACGGCTGATGCGCGAGGGGGGAGGCGGCAGCATGGTGTTCTTCTCCTCGGTCTCCTCCCGGCTCGCGCACAAGCACCACGCGCCGTACGCGGCGACCAAGGGCGGCCTCGACCAGCTGGTGAAGGTGATGGCCCGGGAGTGGGCGGCCGACGGCGTGACCGTCAACGCGGTCGGCCCCGGCTACACGGAGACCGAGCTGACCAGGGCGTACCTGGACAAGCCGGGGATGCGCCAGGAGATGGTCGGCCTGGTGCCGGCCGGGCGCCTGGGCACGCCGGAGGACGTGGTCGGCTCGGTGCTGTTCCTCGCCTCGCGGCAGGCGTCGTTCGTCACCGGGCAGGTCCTGTACGTCGACGGCGGCCGCACTCTCGTATGAACCGGCACCTCTCAGCGTCCGCCGAGGAGGCGGGTGATCTCCCCGCAGGCGTCCAGCAGCGGCGGACGCAGCTCGTCGTGCAGGCGGGCGACCGGGAACTCCATCGCCGGTACGGCCACGTTGACGGCGGCGACCACCGCGCCGGACGCGTCGCGCACGGGCGCGGCCACCGAGCGCAGCCCGTAGGCGAGTTCCTCGTCCTGCACCGCCCAGCCCTGCTCGCGGATCTCTGCCAGGGCCGGCCGCAGACCGGCGAGCGACCTGATCGCGTTGGGGCCGGTGATCCCGGCGAAGGACGCTTCCGTCAGGCGCTGGTCCAGCTCCTTCTCCGCGAGACCTGCGAGCAGCACCTTCCCGATGGAGGTGCCGGCGGCCGGGAGCCGGGAGCCGACCTGGATGTTGGCGGTGACGAGGTCGTTGTTGCGCAGCCGGATCAGATACAGCACGCGGTCGTCGGAGAGCGTGCCCAGATTGACCGTCTGCCCGCTCGCCGCGGCGAGCCGGCGCAGCGGTCCGTCGGCCAGCTCGACCAGGTCCATGCCGCGCAGGGCCGAGAAGCCGAGCGTGAGCACCTTCGGGGCGGGCCGGTAGGCACCGTCCGGCAGCTGCTCCAGGAACCCCTCCGTGACCAGGGTGGCCGCCATCCGGAAGGCGGTGGGCAGCGGTACGCCGGTCTCGGCGGCCATGTCGGTGAGCTTCATCGTGGTGCGCTGCTCGGAGAACAGCGCGAGCAGCCGCAGCCCCTTGGCCAGCGCCTCGACGTGATAGCTGCGCTTCGCCGCGGCGGCCTCGGTCGGGGCGGTCGGTTCATCACGCGGCGGCACTCGGGGCTCACTTTCTGCACTGGCATGCACCTGAGGGGCAACTTTCATTGTACGGAAGTCGATATCACGCATAGGGCCACCTTGCACACGGGGAGGCATGAGGAGGACGCATGGGAGCGCGACTGAGCGGGCTGCTACCCGGCCAGCTGGACGAGGAACAGGCAGAGGTCTACCGGACCATCACCGGCGGCCCCCGCGCGGCCGGGCCCCAGGCGTTCGCGCTGACCGATCCGGAGGGGCGGCTGCGCGGCCCGTTCAACGCGATGCTGCTCAGTCCGCCGGTGGGCCTCGCGGTCCAGGCCGTCGGCGCGGCCGTGCGCTACGGCTCCGTGCTGGGCGAGAGGGCTCGCGAGCTGGCGATCCTCGCCGTGGCCGCACACTGGAACAGCGCCTTCGAGCGTGAGGCCCACGAGGCCGTGGGGCGCACGGCAGGCCTCACCGAGCAGGAGATGGCCGCACTGAGGGCCGGAGCGGCACCCGAACTCACAGACCCCGTCGAGTGGGCCGTCCTGCGGGCCACCTCCGCGCTCCTGAGCCATGGCGCCCTCAGCGACGAGGAGTACGAGGACATCGTGTCCGCAGCGGGAGAGCGGGCCTTGTTCGAACTGACGACCCTCGTCGGCTACTACGGCACCCTCGCCCTCCAGCTCCGCGTTTTCGCAGGTGAGGGGCCTTGACAGCCCGTAGCGACCCATAAATACTCAAGTCACGTTCACACAGCGAACTTCACTTTCATTCACCGAAAGAAGGCGGGGAATCCCGTGAAACTGATCACCTTCGACGACGGACGGGTCGGCAGGCTGGAACTTGAAGAGCGGGTGGTGCTCCCGCTGGAGGTGGGCAGCACCCGGGAGTACTTCGAGCGCGACGGCCAGGTGTCCGAGACCGGTGAGCGGCTCCGCCTGGACGACGTGAGGCTGCGCGCGCCGATCACGCCGAAGAAGTTCTTCCACACCTCCGGCAACTTCCGCGAGCACGAGGACGAGTCGAAGAACGTCGACTGGTCGCACCCCATGCACAAGGGCATCGTCTTCTTCCAGAACGTCGACGCGATCGTCGGCCCCGACGAACCGGTCATCTACCCGGAGCACCTGACCAGCGAGCTGGACTACGAGCTGGAGATCGCCGTCGTCATCGGCAGGCCCGGCAAGTTCTTCGGCGTCGACGACGCCCCCGACCACATCGCCGGCTACGTCGTCTTCAACGACATCACCGCCCGCGACATCCAGCGCCGCGAGATGGAGTCCGGGGTCTTCTCCTTCTGCAAGGCCATCGACACCTTCTGCCCCGTCGGCCCCTACATCGTGACCGCCGACGAGATCCCCGACCCGCAGAACCTCGACATGGAGCTGCGCGTCAACGGCGTGGTGCGGCAGAAGTCGAACACCAACCGGATGTCGGTCTCCATCCCGCACCTCGTCGCCTACCACTCCCCCCAGGGCTACAGCGCCGGCGACCTGATCACCACCGGCACCGTCCAGGGCGTGGCCGGCTTCAGCGGCGACCCGGAGATGTACCTCAAGCCGGGCGACGTGGTCGAGGCCGAGGTGGAGCGGCTCGGTGTGCTGCGCTCCCCGATTGTCAGCTGGCAGGAGGGGCACGGCACCCCCGTACCGCAGAAGGTGGACTGGTGAGGCTCGCTGTACTGGACGGCCGGGCCGTCGTCGTCCGCGGCGACCGCGCCGCCGACGTGGCCACCGCCTCGCGTGGGCTGCTGCCCGCCGACCCGATGGCGCTGCTGGAGGACTGGCCGCGGGTCCGCGACCGGGCCGCCGGACTGGCCGAGGACGCCTACGACCTGACCGTCGATCCCGCCGCGCTCGGCGCCCCGGTGCCCCGCCCCCGCCAGGTGTTCGCGGTCGCCCTCAACTACCCTCCGCACGCGGCGGAAGCCGGCTACACCCTGCCCGAGGAACCGCTGGTCTTCACCAAGTTCCCGGCGTGCATCACCGGCCCGCACACCACCGTCGCCCTCCCCGAGGGCAAGGTGGACTGGGAGGTCGAACTCGTCGCGGTCATCGGCCGCGAGACCTACCGGGTGAGCGAGGACCGCGCCTGGGACGCGGTGGCCGGCCTGACCATCGGCCAGGACCTGTCCGAACGCGTCTCCCAACTGCGCGGAAAGCCGGCCCAGTTCAGCCTGGGCAAGTCCTTTCCCGGCTTCGGCCCCATCGGTCCGGTGCTGGTCACTCCCGACGAGTTCGACGACCCCGACGACCTGGAGATCACCGGACTGCTCAACGGGACGGCCGTCCAGCACGACCGCACCAAGTCCATGATCTTCCCGGTGCCGGAGCTCATCGCCCGCCTCTCGGCCGTACTGCCCCTGTACCCGGGCGACCTGGTCTTCACCGGCACCCCTGCCGGGGTCGGCAACCGCATGACCCCGCCGCGCTACCTCACCGCCGCCGACGAACTCGTCAGCCGTATCGAGGGCATCGGCGAGATCCGCCAGCGCTTCACGGCCCCCGAAGACCACTGAGCCTCGCGGCCCCCAAACCACCCCCCTTAGACAAGGACCCGCATGTCCGCGCAGAAAACCCCCGTCCCCCGTCGTTTCGAGGGCCGCACCGTCCTGGTCACCGGCGCCGGCACCGGCTACGGCGCCGAGATCGCCGTCCGCTCCGCCCAGGAGGGGGCCCGCGTCGCCGTCCACTACCGCAGCTCCGCGGCCGGGGCCGACAAGACCGTCGCCCGCATCAAGGACGTCGGCGGTGAGGCGTTCACCGTGCAGGCCGACATCGCCGTCCACGCCGACGTCATCCGCATGGCCGACGAGGTCTTCGACCGCTTCCACGGCCTCGACGTGCTGGTCAACAACGTCGGCGACGTCGCCGGCGACCAGATGTCCTGGCGGGATCTCACCGAGGAGTCCATCGACCACGTCCTCGCCGTGGACGTCAAGGGAACCATGCTCTGCGTCCACGAGTTCGGCTCCCGCATGCTGGAGCAGGGCCACGGCGCGATCGTCAACATCGGCTCCACCGTGATCGTGCGGGGCAGTGCGCGGGCGCCTCAGTACGCCGCCGCGAAGTACGGCATCCTCGGCATCACCAAGTCCTACGCCCAGGCGTTCGCCCCCGTCGTACGGGTCAACACCTTCGCGCCCGGCTTCATCGAGACCCAGATGCTCCTCGACCGCGCCGACTGGAAGTCGGGGCGCCGCGAGGACATGATCGCCAAGACCCCGATGGGCCGCATCCCGGGCCCGGCAGAACTCGCGGGCACCGCCCTCTTCCTGGCCACCGACGACGCGGCCCACATGACCGGCGTCTACCTCAACGCCGACGGCGGCTTCAACATGATCGGCGCCTGACAAGGCCCTCTGCGGACCGGGGGCCCGGCGGCCCGGTCAATGCCCTGACTCCCCTCTCGCGCTCCCCCCTTTCCCCTCTCTTCCCCGAAAGGGCCTTTCATGGACAAGGTCTGTGCGAGCGCCGCGGAGGCGGTCGCCGACATTCCCGACGGCGCGTCCCTGGCTGTCGGCGGCTTCGGTCTCAGCGGCATACCCGACACCCTCATCCAGGCCCTGCACGCCCAGGGCGCCACGGGCCTGCGGGTGGTGTCGAACAACTGCGGCGTGGACGGCAGAGGTCTGGGCGTGCTGCTGGCCGCCGGCCGCATCGCGCGCGTGACGGGCTCCTACGTCGGTGAGAACAAGGAGTTCGCCCGCCAGTACCTCTCCGGCGAACTGGAGGTGGAGCTGGTCCCGCAGGGCACCCTGGCCGAACGGCTGCGGGCCGGCGGGGCGGGCATCCCCGCCTTCTACACCCCCGCCGGGGTGGGCACCCAGGTCGCCGACGGCGGACTTCCCTGGCGCCACGGTGCCGACGGGTCCATCGCCGTGGCCTCACCGGCCAAGGAGATCCGTACCTTCGCCGACCGCCGCCATGTCCTGGAGCACGGCATCACCACCGACTTCGCCCTGGTACGGGCCTGGCGCGGCGACCGCAACGGCAACCTGGTCTTCCGCAAGTCGGCCGCCAACTTCAACCCCCTCGCCGCGATGGCCGGCCGGATCACCCTTGCCGAGGTCGAAGAACTCGTGGAGCCCGGCGAGTTGACCCCGGACGCGGTGCACCTGCCGGGCATCTACGTCCAGCGGGTGGTGCAACTGACGCCCACTCAGGCCGCCGACAAGCAGATCGAGCGCCTTCGGATCTCCGCGTCTCCGACACGAGGAACGGTAAGCCTCTGATGCCCTGGACCCGCGACCAGATGGCCGCCCGCGCCGCCGACGAACTCACCGACGGCTCCTACGTCAACCTCGGCATCGGCCTGCCCACGCTGGTCCCCGGTCATCTGCCGCCCGGCGTGCACGTCGTGCTGCACTCGGAGAACGGCATCCTGGGCACCGGCCCCTACCCGACCGAGGACGAGATCGACCCGGATCTGATCAACGCGGGCAAGGAGACGGTCACAGTGTTGCCCGGCGCCTCCTTCTTCGACTCGGCGCTGTCCTTCGGCATGATCCGGGGGTGGTCACATCGATACCGCGGTGTTGGGTGCGATGCAGGTGTCTGCCTCGGGTGACCTGGCCAACTGGATGATCCCCGGCAAGATGGTCAAGGGCATGGGCGGGGCCATGGACCTGGTCCACGGTGCCCGCCGGCTCATCGTGCTGATGGAACACACCGCCAAGGACGGCAGTCCGAAGATCCTCACCGAGTGCACCCTGCCGCTGACCGGCGAACGGTGCGTCCATCGCATCATCACCGACCTCGGCGTCCTCGACATCACGCCCGACGGTCCGGCCCTCGTCGAGACCGCGCCCGGCGTCACCCTCGACGAGATCACTGCGAAGACCGACTCGCCCCTGCGGGTCGACGTCGCCACCTCCACCTTCTGAACACCCCGGATGAGCCCGCGGCGCCGGAACGGGCCCGGCGTCGCTACCCGGACATAGGCGCGCTCGGCTCCCGTGCCGGGCGGTCCATCAGTGTTCGTGTCCTCACTGTGTGGACCGCGCAGCCGTTCCCATCAGGCACCGCTCAGCTGACGATCGTGTCGACACGGCCGAGATCGGGCAGGGCGAGCGAGCAGATCCGGTCCGCTTCGTCGGCGGCAGGCCGAACCGCCGCCGCAGGCCGAGGGCGACGCGCCGCGGCTTCCGCCGGGGCGCCCACCGCCAGCCGGCCGCCCACGTTCTGACCCTGCGGGCCCTGCTGGAGGAACGCGGCGTCACCGCGTGCCGGGCAGCGCATCGGGTCAGCCGGCGACGAGCGCGGCGGCCCGGTCGTGAACACCGGCTCGCCGCCGTTCAACCACGGCGCGGGGTCGGTGAGTTCGATGCCGTGCGCCCAGATCACTTCCCGGTCCGAACCGCCGCGGCAAGCCAGCACCTTCAGACGCAGATCCCGACACCGTCTCAGCCAGGCAAGTGATACGCCGCGGCGCCCGCCAGCCGGGAGCCGATGACGGCCACGGAGTCACCGCGGCCCGACGGCGCCCGTGTTGATCGCCGCGTCGATGCCGGCCATCACGTCACAGCCGAGCAGGCCCGCCGCGGCCGGAGACGCGGCTGGGTCCACCTTCGTGCACTGACCAGCCGCGACCAGGGTCTTCTCCGCGAAGGCAGCGATGCCCAGAGCCGGGGACAGCTCCGTGCCATCGGACAGGGTCATCCTCTGCCGGGCGTTGTGGGTGTCGAAGCAGTACCAGGGACGACCTCGCAGGCAGGCCCGGCAGTGGCCGCACACGGCACGCCAGTTGAGACGCCGGCTCCTGTGGTACCTGCCCGAGCTGATGCCGGCCCGCTAAGCGGAAGAAGGGATACCAATGGCTACCGGCACATTGTGGGGCGGGCGCGTCAGCGACGGGTTCGAACTCATGCGTGAGGGCTTCCGGGAAGTCCTCGACCGCAGTCCGGGGGGAGCCGCCGTCTCCGTCTACCAGGACGGTCAGGAGGTGGACTGGAGGGCCTGGCCTTCATCACGGAGCTGATGGTCAGCGAGCTGGTGACGAACGTCATCCGCTACGGCAAACCTCCCATCCAGCTGCGGATGATCCTCCAGTCCACCCTGACCTGCGAGGTTTCCGACGTCAGCAGCACGGCCCCACACCTGCGCCGTGCCCGGGTCTTCGACGAGGGCGGCCGCGGCCTGCTCCTGGTCGCCCAGCTCGCCGAGGACTGGGGCACGCGGCACGCCCGCGAAGGAAAAGTCATCTGGACCGAACAGCTGCTGCTGGCCCGGCCCCCACCAGCTCCTGACCTGGGTGGCCCGCCGTCAGCCCAATGGGCGGAGGCTCACTGGTCCTCTCCGAGTGTCGCCGGGGTGGGCCGCATAGCGGGCTGGGGCGGGAGTGGGAGGCGCAAGGCCGCGAAGGCGTGTTCGGGGACGGCTGGGCTGTTCGGTGGCACCGGCGCGACGCGCCGGTACGGCTCGCCCTGGGCCGGGCGCGAGTCGGGCTGCCCCTTGTTGGGCCAGGCGGCCATGGCCCGTTCGGCTTGGGCAGTGATGGTGAGGGAGGGGTTGACGCCAAGGTTGGCCGAGATGGCCGAGCCGTCGACCACGCTGATCCCTGGGTGGCCGTAGAGCCGGTGATACGCGTCGACGACGCCGGTCCTGGGGCTGTCGCCGATCGGGCAGCCGCCGATGAAGTGGGCGGTCATGGGGATGTCGAGGATTTCGCCGACGGTGCTGCCCGGGAACCCGTTGATCTCGTCCGCGAGCAGGCGAGCGGCTTGATCGGCTGCGGGGATCCAGGTCGGGTTCGGCGCTCCGTGTCCTTGACGGGACGTCAGCTTCGTCGTGCCGCGCCATGACTTCTTCGGCGAGACGGTGAGGGAGTTGTCCAGGGACTGCATGACCAGGCCGATGATGGTGCGTTCGGACCAGCGGCGGTTGCTCAGCGACCGGACGAGCAGGACGGGGTGGGCGGCGGCGGTGGCCAGGAAGCGCAGCCAGCGCGGGGCGCGTCCGCCGCCCGGCACTTGCAGCACACTCAGCAGGCCCATGGCGTTGGAGCCCTTGCCGTAGCGGACCGGCTCGATATGGGTGTTCTCGTCGGGATGGACGGAGGAGGTGAGGGCCACCCCCTGGGTGAAGTCGGCGCGCATGCCGTAGCGCCGGTCGGTGGTCTGCGCGGCGACCAGGGCTTCGGAGTTGGTGCGGGTGAGGTGCCCCAGCCTGTCGGAGATGCGCGGCAGGTCCCCGCGGGCCTTGAGGCCATGCAGCAGACTTTGGGTGCCGTAGGCGCCGGCGGCCACGATCACATGGCGCGCCGTGAGAGTGTTCTGGCCGCGCCTGCGCGAGTCGGTGCGTCGGGTGCGCACGGCATAACCATCGCCGTGCTCGGTGATGCGGGTGACGGTGGTGAGCGGACGGATGTCGGCGCCGCCCCGTTCGGCGAGGTGGAGGTAGTTCTCGATGAGCATGTTCTTGGCGCCGTGGCGGCAGCCGGTCATGCACTCGCCGCACTCGATACAGGCCCGGCGAGCCGGCCCCGCCCCGCCGAAGTACGGGTCGGCGACCTCGGCCCCGGGTTTGGCCCGGCAGGTGCCGTCCGCGTCCTGGCTGTCGCCGAAGAAGACGCCGACCGGGGTGAGGCGAAAGGTGTGGCCGACGCCCATCTTCTCGGCGGCTGCCTTCAGATGCTCGTCCGCAGGGGTGAGGGTGGGGTTGAGCCGCACGCCGAGCATCCGCTGTGCCTGGTCGTAGTAGGGCGCCAACTCCTCGTGCCAGTCGGTGATGTGAGCCCACTGAGGATCGTCGAAGAACGGCTTCGGCGGAACATAGAGGGTGTTGGCGTAGTTCAATGAGCCGCCGCCGACCCCCGCCCCGGCCAGGACGAGGACGTTGCGCAGCGGATGGATGCGCTGGATGCCGTACAGGCCGAGTGCCGGAGCCCACACGAACCTGCTGATGTCCCAGGAATTCTTCGGCAGGTCGGCGACGGTGTAACGGCGGCCGGCCTCCAGGACGGCGACCCGGTAGCCCTTCTCCGTCAGCCGCAGTGCCGCGACCGAGCCGCCGAAGCCGGAGCCGACCACGATCACGTCGTAGTCGTCACTGTGCATCTCGCTGCGCGATGCCGTGGTGGGAGTCATGGTCAGCCTCCGAGAGATGAGACGAGGGCGGCCAGTGCCTTCGGCAGGGCCTTGGCGAGGGAGGGTTCGGCGGCGAAGGCGGTCATGTGCCGGCCGATGGCATGGGCGTTGCGGTTGGAGACGAACCACGGTGGGGTCGGCCAAGGGCGGAACGGGCCGCGGCCCACGGTGCGCTCCACGTGGTCGGGGTCGAGCAGGAGCGCGTTGTGCACGACGCCGACGCCGCTGCCCGCGTCGTGCACGTCGCGGCCGGGGAAGGCGCCCCAGGTGGCGCGGGGCAGGGCGTAGATCAGCCCCACCCAGCAGTTGACCGCGATCGTGCCGTAGCGCAGCCGGGCGATGGCTGCGTCGAAGCGGGGCCCGAGTCGGCGGATCGTTCCCGGGTCGGCGATCACTCCCGCTCCCAGGTCGCCGGCGAGCCGGTCGTTGCAGAAGTCCACCGCGCGGTCGAGGAAGTCCGCGGGCGTGCCACCGGGCAGCCGGGTCACGCCCAGAACGGGGCCGAAGTACTCGGTACGGAACGCCGGCGTTTTCCGGTCGGCGGGGTCGAGATCGACCAGCAGGGTCCGCGGCACGGCTGGGTCGCCGCCGAGCAGTTCCGCCCCGGGGTGGTTGTCGACAGCACTGCGCTGCCGCTCGGCGGCGCCTGGGTAGTAGCCGGAACGGTCGGGTGCGCCGATGAGCGCCTGGCGCAGGTGGTGCAGGAACCGGTCGGCCTGCGGCCAGTCCCCGGGCACCACGACGACCTGGGTGGCGACGCAGTTGAATCCGCTGTTGTGCAGCCGCTGGGTCGCCACGTGTCGGGCCTGCAGCTTCAGTGCGGCCTCGCTCCACCGGCCCGGTATCACAATGACCGGGCCGACACCGCCAAGCTCGCTGGTGACCGGCTTGCCGACCAGCGGCTTGCGGTCTGCCCTGCGCCGCGCCCCCTCCTCACCCGGGCCGAAGACGATCGCGTCATGGCTGGCGCGGCTGCCGGTGATGTGGACGGTGTCGACTGCAGGGTGACCGACGAGATACGACCCGGTGTCGGCGCCGCCAGAGGTGACGCGGACGAAACCGCGCTCGATGAAGGCGGCAAAGCAGCGCTCGAGGATCGGCTCCAGATACGCGTTGACCGGGTTCAGCTTGACCAGGACGACCGCGTTGTCCTGGTACAGCCTGGACAGCGCGTCCAGCGCCGGGATGGAGTTGACGTTGCCGGCGCCGAGAACCAGGCCCACCTCCCCGGGCAGGCCAGTGTCGCGGAGCCGGCGCGCGATCCCGGCCTGCGCCTGCTCCAGGGTGATGCCCGGACGCAGCCACACCCGGCCGGTGTAACCGGACAGCGCCCGATCCCGTGCGGTGAACGGAAAGACATCCACCGCGAGCCGCCCACCCTGCGCGGTCCGCGTTGTGGCGCGGTCCAGCGGGTTGCCGCCCGACTCCAGGACCGACAGCAGCCAGATCAGCGCGTCGGTGGCACCGAGCAGCGCATACGGCCCGCTCAGCCACTCCTCGCCCGCCGCCGGGGCATCCAGGTCGATCCCCTTGCCACGGCAGGAGGCGGCCACCCACTCCTCCGCAACCTGTGCCGTGGCCACACGCAGTCGTTCGAGCAGCACGCGCTTGCCGGACAGCGACGTGGTGACCCACTCGCGGGCTCTGGCACGAAGGACGGCGAGGCCGTCGTCGAGGACGCTGGTGTCCGGCATGGCTACTCCCGGGGATCCGAGGGACAGGTCAGGAAACGGGCAGAGGTTGCTCATCAGGACCAAGCCCCCGTGTGAAGGGCCGGTCAGAAGCAGCCCGGGCAGGATCCCGAACTCACTGACGGTGTACGACAGCGGCGGGAGTTCGCCGTGATCGGTCACGGGAATGCCCCTGCGGCGGTGGATATGGTGCGCCACACCGTAAACCGGACCTCCGGTCCCGGGCGATGTGCGGGCGCCCAACATTGGGCTCGCTAGTTGTGCGACCGCACCCTTGTCCAGCGGCATCGGACGCCCGTAGCCTGCCGGTATGCAGACGGCCAGCATGGACATCGCGGTCCTGCTCAGGCGAGTAGCCGAGCAGTGCCTCGCGGAGGCCGACGACATTCTCGCCGACGTCGACGCGGCGATCTTCGAGGTGGCACCGGTGCTCGCCGAGGACCCCACACTCACCGCCGAAAGCCGGGCCAGCAGCCGGGCCAACGTGCTGCGCCTCCTGACCGCCGTGCAGCGGCGCCCCGACGAACCGGTCCCCCGCGGCGCACCGCTGGAGACCCTCGACCTGGCACGGACACTGGTCCGCCGCGGCATCGAACTCGAAGTTCTCGTGCAGTCCTACCGCCGCGGCCAGAACACGGCCTGGCGGCGGTGGATGGACATCGCGGCCGCGACCGTCGAATCGCGCAGCGACCTCGTCGAACTGCTCCAGGTGTCCTCGGCCCTGATGTCCGACTACGCCGACGGCGCACTCGACGCCGCCATCACGCGCATGCACCAAGAACGTCAGGACCTCCTCTCCGGAGAGCTGGCCCGACGGGCCGAAACGATCCGCCTCCTGCTCGACAGCGCCCCCATCAGCGCCGACCGGGCCGGCCGACGACTCGACTACGACCTTGCCGCCCGGCACACCGCCGTGGTGCTGTGGGCTGACCCGCCCGGCGAAGCTCACGGCGTACTCGAGCAGAGCGCCGAGCTCCTCGCCGCCGCAGCCCACGCCCGCCGCCCGCTGACCCTGCCCGCGGGCACCGCCACCTTGTGGGCCTGGATCGCCACCCGCCACACCCCGGACTGGGAAGCACTTCACGAAGCCATGACCCACGCCGCACCAGGCGTCCGCGCCGTGCTCGGTCCCCCGAGGGACGGCGTCACCGGGTTCCGGCGCAGCCACTCCGCCGCACTGGCCGCCCACCGGCTCCTGGCCGGCAACCCCGACGGAGACCGCCTCACCGCTTACCACGAGATGGAAGTCGTCGCCCTCGCCGGCCACGACGAGGAGCAGACGAGCGAGTTCATCACCTCCACCCTCGGACCACTGAGCGGAACCGACCCCGCGGTGGCGACCCTGCGCGCCACTCTCCGCGTCTACCTCAACGAGGGCGGCAACGCGCCACGAACGGCCGAGCGGCTCCACACCCACCGCAACACCGTGCTGCACCGTGTCGCCCGCGCCGAGGCCATGCTCGGATACCCGCCCGCTGAGCGCCGCCTCGCCGTGTCCCTCGCCCTCGAACTCCTCCACCGCCTCGGAAACGGTGCACTCACGACCCGTGCCGCCCGTCCCGAGTGAGGGCGACTCACGTCCTGCTGGCCCTCCACGGCTTGATCTGTCCGATTGGCGTAGTTGCGGTCGATGGCCAGTCGGCAGCCTCCGGTTCTCTCGCGAACTCCCGAACGCAGCGGCAGTGCAGGAAAACCCCGACGCCTGGATCCCCGGGAAGGACGGCATCCAGATCAGCGTCGTGCATGCCACGTCGATGGGCGGCCATGGCGTCGGCACCGGTCTCATGCCGCGCGACCGTTCCCCCCTTACCGACTGGGCAGCCGGGGCGTTGCTGCCTCACCTCACCCAGCTCGGCGACTTCACCCGCAGCCGATTTCCAGTCCTCCCACGCAATCTCCCCAAGACTCCGACAGCCAAGACGAAGGAGGAACGCGCCCTCCAGAAGGTCGAGTTGGAGCGGAAAGGCCACAACGAACGACGCGCCGCCCTGGCACGGGTACTCGACGGCCGGCCCCTGATCGTCGAAGCGCGCTGGCAGAACGACCGCACGCGTGACGCCCTGATCGAGCAACTGGCAGTCTTGTTGGGCCTGGACGGCCCGGGCGGAACGGACAAGGCCGTACGTACCTGGACGGCACCAGAGCTGACGGTGCGCCTATACCTGGAAGACGCCGGTGTCGTCGCCGCCCGGCTCGACTTCCCCGACGGCCAGCCGAAACGAAAGACCCTCACCACAGCGATCAGTGCCCGCCGGCGAGAGATCGCCGAACTGTGCGAGTGGGACGAACGACCAGACGTCCAGGCCGTCGTGGTCGAGATCGGCCACCCGAAGTCCTTCCGGCCCGACATCGTGGACCCCAAGTTCGCCGTACGCCTCGGGTATGCCGATGCCGGACGGTTGACAAAGTTCATCACCTTGCCGAGCTCGCACTGGAACACCGCCACCAAGAAGAGCATCGCCCACCGAGCCCTGCAGGCGTGGAACGACGTCCTTCGGCAACTGGGCGTCTGCACGGCACCGGAACACAGTGTGGACGAACTGCCCAAGGACCTGGAGTACGTCGCACTGTGGATGGTCAAGCGCCGCGCCGACGGGCCCACCCGCAAACGCCGCACCTCCCCTGTCGCCGTCAAAATGAGCGCAGCCGACAGCTCGGTCATGGGGTGGGACCCCGATCGTGGGGACTGGATTCCGTACCCGGAACTCCTGCTCTCTCTCGCCCGCCACGCCGAGATCCCGGGCGAGTATGAAGAGTTCGACGAGGAAGACCAGGACGGCGAGGACGGTGAAGTCACAGGAGCGACCAGGGAGGAGGACGCGCCGAGGCCGGAAGCCGAGGATGGAAAGAGACAACGCACCACGACCTGGGTTCCCGATCTGGACGATCAACGGGCCGAGACGGCCCAGTTCATCCGGGCGATGCTCTACAGCCTGCGCGACCGCCACGTCCTGCTGCTCTCGCACGCGCAGAACTCCCGTCTGCACTGGCCATGGCTGACCAACGGCCGACTGCGCCCCGACGCCCTCCAGTTCGGCCCCAACCCGGCCCAGCACATCACCCTGTACGGCGAGAATCTGTGCCATGTGCGGGTACGCGACCACGCATCCGACGAAACCCCCCAGTGGTTCGCCCCGGACGACGACACCGCCGATCACGGCTTCGCGAGCGGCCTGTGGGCCCACCCGGGCGCCGACGACGACCACCGCGTGTACTACAGCACCGGCGAAAAGCCCCACACAGCCAAGCACGCGGTGAAGACCGCCTCGAAGATTGCCACCCGGATCCCGCTGAAGAAGAAGCGCTCGGAGGATGAAGAGGCCAAAGAGCCGGAGCCCGTCATCGACACGGGCACCAACGCATGGAACCCGGCCGCACTGGAGATCGCGGTTGTCGCCGTGCCAGAGAAATCCAGCGTGCCGGGACCTTGGGCCGCCGTCACCCACCAATTGCGCCGCGCGCCTGACTACAACGTGACCCTAGAGCTTCCACTCCCGCTCCACATGGCGGCAAAGACCGCACAATACGTCCTGCCACACGACGGCGACTCCGACGAGTCCTCCGGAGAGGAAGGTTCCCCACCGAGTCGGTGACTTGCAGGCTCATCCCGCACGGGCATGCGTGGCGGGCCGGCCTCGTCACCTCGCGGCACTCGACTCCGGCCGCCCAGCGGCTGAGGTCTTGGTCTTGCCCGCCGACCCACGGTCGGATCGGCACACCGTCCACCTCGACGTAGTCGGACCATCGGTTTACCCAGCCGGGATACTGCTCGGGGAGGTTTTCCCGCAGTTGCTTCTCGACGGGCGACAGCGTCGGGCACGGCTTGAGCTCTTCGGGCACCAGCAGGGCTCAGTAGTCTGCGCTCAGCGTCGCCCGCCTCGGGGCATCGGCCTCCGCATGCGCCTCCCCGCCACACTCCACCTCAGAGCTCAACTCGTCGCGACCTGACCCTGCCGACCTTGGTGCATCCAGGCGACGACGTCGAACACACGCAGGACGCCGATGTCCTCACCGATACCCGCCTGATCGCGGAGATGGACCAACTGATCATGGAAGGCACCGTTGTCTACCCGCAGGGCCGCAGCCAGCGCGGTCCAGAAGGAGTGGTCCGCCTTCGGTCGCTCGAACAGCTGCTTGATGCGGATGTCGTAGATGGGGATGAGGTGCGGCCGCTTGCGGGCCAGCAGTTTGCCTGCGACAACCGGGCCGCTGCCGTCGGGTTTGCCGGGGTATTGCTTGCTGCCGGATAGGCGTTCCCACATCTCCCAGGCGGGTCCGCCCTCCTCCATGAGCGCATCGCTTCCAGGATTTTCCAAGCGCGCGCCACGAGGGATGAGCGACAGCAGACGCGCCCAGTGCCCCCCAGGGTCGGCCAGCAGGTTCATCGCCCCGTGCGGCTCGAGGGACACACTGAGCGTGGTGATGGCCACCAGGTCGTTGCTGTCGAAGCAGTGCGCGACGTGCTCGGCGTCCCCGCCCCCGCCCAGGCGCTCGAAGTGTGCGCCGGAATAGAACAGCTCACCGCGTGAGCGTCGTCGGGTGAAGTACTCGACCAGTAGGCTCACGGCAGCCTCGTCGTCCCAGTAGATCTCCGGGATCATCAATTCGATCACCGAGAGGCCCCCAACTCCCTTGCGGCCAGCGATGAGTCGGTGAACTGTACACCAGCTGAGATCATGGAGTGGCTCGAGTGGAATGCGCCGCCAACACGCGCACCTGTGCTGCGCCGTTGAGATGTGGGATGGCTCCTGGAATTGGTCCAGGCATAGGCGTCGGTGTCGTTGCCGACGGAGCAGTGGAAGGCCGCAGCGGTGGCGGGGCCAGCGCTGCAACAGTCGACTACACGAGCAGACGCACATTGCGCGGGCATGCTGCGAAGCGAAGCAACATAGCGCGGGATCGCCGGTTAGCCAAACCGGCGTCTCCCCGGATCATTGATGGTCCACCGCCACTACCTGCACCTACGTCGAGAGGAATCGCCAAGACGGCTGTCAATTCAAAGCGTCGCACGGCTGTCAGCTCTCTGCGCTACCGCAGAGCTCCTGTGGAACAGGTGCCGTGAGCGCTCAAGATCCCGCGATGCGCGTAGCAGCATCCCCACCTCCTCCGTACCGCAGAGGACCGGTTTCTATCGCATCCCGAGTGCACCCGGGAATGAGGTTGACCTGCAGCGGGGCGGCCTGCTCATCGGCATCAACCCAAGCACGCAAGGCTGGGTGACCTCAATTACGTCACTTGCTGTTTTGATCAATTTCCGGGTCGGCACCGTGATCCACTGGCCCTGACACAGGCATTGGCGCAAGACGTTTTCAGCAACTTCAAATGCAATCAGCTGCGCGCAAGCCGCACCGCCTTAGCAACTGGAGAATCCGAATTGCACGGAAATGAGGTGCAAGGCACCCGCTACAGCCCTACACACATCCGCGCCACCTGGGACGGAACGGGCAGCGTGGAAGACGCTGCCAGGGCGTTGGGGTTCTCTCGGGCGAAGGGCTACGACCTCGTGCGTCGTGGAGAGTTCCCGTGCCGCGTGCTACGCATCGGACGTGCCACGCGTGTCGTCACCGCGTCCTTGCTCCGCGTACTCGAAAGCGGAGAACCGGAGTACAACGGTGCCCACACCAGCCGCTGCACTCCGTCATAGCCCCTGCGCACAGAAGCCCCCCGAGTCGGCTGGGCTTCGTCGTGTCATGAGCCCCTCATAGCGAGCGCCTACAGGAAGCGGACCGCACTGTGGCACAACTGCCTTGACGTTCCAGGCCAGGTCCCGGGTTGCGGGCAGCGATCGCCGGGGGCGATGTGTAGGGATGCCATCCGCTACAAGGCCAGCGGAGCGATGCGGTCGCGCGGTGAAGCGGGCAAAGTCCTCCGCGGTGACGCATGGCAGTCTGGCGACCGTCGCCTCCGGCAATGCCGTCGCGGCCGCTCCACGCGGGCCGCGCAACATCGGAGGGAACAGGCAGTGCCACGGACGCCTCCACAGGCGTGGGGTTTTGCAGACGTGAAGGTTGCGACCCGATTAGGTGCGAAGAGCTCCCGGGTCGGATGGTGCGCGTCGACCGTAAGGCGCGTGTCGTCGCCGCGTCCTTGCTTCGGGTGCTCGAGAGAGGAGAACCCGAGTGCAACGGTGCCCACGACGGACACTGAAACCCACCTACCCAGAAGCCCCGCCGGGCCGCACCTGCGGGGCTCCTCGTCGCACTCCGCTCTCACACGCCTATCACCGACGGCGTCGACTCCCCCGGACCAGAATGCCCTGACCTGGCATTACGCGCTCACCTTGGACTGGCCTGGACGCCCACGGACGGTCTCTACAACCTGTGCCATGTGGTACGTACCGCGGGCGCGGCTTCCTGACACCACGCACCAAGATCCGGACCAGGTGCGGAAAACTCAGTCCCGAGTAAGGCGATTCCACTCGTCGCCGCAGGTCAGAGTCGAGTGAACCGTGTACCACCAGCAGACGAAAAATCAGCTGGGACAGCTTGCGTCACGCTGGCCCCGTTACCAGCAGACGGAAGCGGCTGCGGGAATCTTCGGGCGAAGTACTGAGTGGTGGGCCCATGGGACCTGCACCGCCAGGACGGCTACTCACGGCGCCTCGCCCGATATGCGCCCTGAGGCCGGAGATCAACGCTACGTAGTCAGCACCAAGTCAGCACGGGAGGGGTGAAGACGGGTGATGACGTGGGCTTTGAGTCAGCACCAAACCAGCACCGGAGCCATCACCGTAGGGCCAAATCGGCCCGCATCTCGCATCTCTGACACCGCTGATTCTGCCTCCTGCTAGACGCTGGTTCGAGTTTGGGCCAGCAGACGTGGCGGCCAAGCTCACAGTCCGACCCTGAAGTATGTTGTCCCGCCACATATCCGCCTGACCTGCACGTTCCTACCGTGTGCGGACACCCACCCGTCCCCACCGCACACGAGGAAGTGGCGCACATGGCCTCCGTAGCATCCGCTCCCCCGACGCCGAACAACCTGAAGCGCATCGTCGCCGCCAGCCTCATCGGCACCACCATCGAGTGGTACGACTTCTTCCTCTACGGCTCCGCGGCCGCCCTCGTCTTCAACAAGCTGTTCTTCCCGGACTCCGATCCGCTCGTCGGCACGCTGCTCTCCTTCCTGACGTACGCCGTCGGATTCGCCGCCCGCCCGCTCGGCGCCCTGGTGTTCGGGCACTACGGCGACCGGCTGGGCCGCAAGAAGCTGCTGGTGCTGAGCCTGCTCCTGATGGGTGGGGCGACCTTCGCGATCGGACTGCTGCCCACACACGCGACCGTCGGCACCGCCGCCCCCGTACTGCTGACCGTGCTCCGCCTGGTCCAGGGCTTCGCGCTGGGCGGCGAGTGGGGCGGCGCCGTACTCCTGGTGTCCGAGCACGGCGACGCGCGCCGGCGTGGCTTCTGGGCCTCCTGGCCCCAGACCGGGGCACCGGCCGGGCAACTCCTCGCGACGGGTGTGCTGTCGCTGCTGACCGCGGTCCTGTCGGACGCCGCGTTCGGCAGCTGGGGCTGGCGGATCCCGTTCCTGCTCTCCGGAGTCCTGGTGATCGTCGGGCTGTGGATCCGGCTGTCCGTCGACGAATCACCCGTGTTCAAGGAGGCATTGGCGCAGGCGGAGGCCCGCAGGGCGGCGCGGGACGGGGCGGCCGAGAAGCTGCCGATCGTCTCCGTACTACGGCACCACTGGCGCGATGTGCTGGTCGCGATGGGCGCACGCATGGCGGAGAACATCTCCTACTACGTCATCACCGCGTTCATCCTCGTCTACGCCACCACCTCGGCGGGTGTCTCCAAGCAGACCGCCCTCAACTCGGTGCTCATCGCCTCCGCCGTGCACTTCGCGGTGATCCCCGCGTGGGGAGCCCTGTCCGACCGAGTCGGCCGCCGCCCGGTGTACCTGCTCGGCGCGGTCGGCGTGGGCGCGTGGATGTTCCCCTTCTTCTCGCTCGTCGACACCGGCGGCTTCGGCAACCTGGTCCTCGCGGTGACCGTCGGGCTCGTCCTGCACGGAGCCATGTACGCACCCCAGGCCGCCTTCTTCTCCGAGATGTTCGCGACCCGCATGCGGTACTCCGGCGCCTCCATCGGCGCGCAGTTCGCCTCCGTCGCGGCCGGCGCCCCCGCCCCGCTCATCGCCACCGCCCTCCTCGCCGACTACGGCACCTCCACCCCGATCGCCCTCTACGTCATCGCCGCGGCCGTCCTGACCGTCATAGCGGTCGGCGTCGCCCAGGAGACCCGTCACCGGGACCTGGCCGACGTCGAACCGGCCACCACCCCGGCCGCCGAGACCGGGTCCGCGGCCCACTCCCCCGCCGCCGACGCCAGGACCGTCTGAACCCTCACAGCCCGGAGCCGGACCCGGCCCCCGTACGCCAGGCGTGCGGGGGTCAGTTCCGTACGGACGCCGACAAGCGGTGCAGACGCAGGGCGAGTTGGATCTCCAGAGCGCGGGCGGGGCTCTGCCAGTCCTCACCGAGCAGCCGGCCCACGCGCTCCAGACGCTGGGCGACGGTGTTCACGTGGACGTGCAGGTCGTCCTTCGTACGGGCCGGGCTCATCCCGCTGGCGAAGTAGGCGTCCAGGGTGCGCAAAAGGTCGGTGCCCCGTCTCTCGTCGTACGCGACAACCCGGCCGATGGTCCGCTCGACGAAGCCCGCGATGTCCCGGTCGCCGGCCAGGAGCAGCCCGAGGAAGCCGAAATCCTCGGCCGCCGCCCCGTCCCCCGAGCGGCCCAGGAGCCGCAGGGCGTCGAGGCAGCGGCGGCCCTCCTCGTAGGCGGCGGCCACGGTGTCCGGGTGGACGGCGAGGTCGCGCACCGGGGCGGAGGCGCCCACGGTGACCGCCTCGTGGACGGCGGTGCCGAGGTGCCCGGCGGTCCGGCGGGCCAGTTCGGTGGCGGTGTCCTTGTCGGTCAGGGGCAGCAGCAGGACGGTCCCGCCGTCGCGGGCGGCGGCCAGGCCGTGCCGGGTCGTGGCGAGGTGGGAGGCCGCGGACCACAGGCGTCTGCGGGCGGCCGCCTCCTGGTCGGCGTCGGCCGCGGGACCGTCGAGCCGTGCCGCCAGCACGACATGGGTGGCGTCGAGGTCGGCCCCCAGACGCGCGGCCCGTTCCCGCAGCAGGCGCGGATCGCGGTCCCGGGCGTCGAGCAGGTCGTCCAGCAGCTCGCCGCGCACCCGCTGTTCGGCCTCCGCGGCGGACCGTCTGGCGAGCAGCAGCAAGGAGGTGACCATCGCGGCACGCTCCAGCGTGCGCTGGTCCACCGGATCGAGCCCTGGGTGGCCCCGCAGCACGAGCGCGCCGAGGAGCTCGCCGCCGGCGGCGACAGCGGCGATCCAGTCGTCCCGGTGCCGTACCGCATGGCCTTCGGCCCGGGAGGTCTCCAGTGGCTCGGCGGGTGCGAGCTCGGTGAACTCCACCGTGCCGTCGAGGATCTCGGAGACGGCCGCCGCCACATCGTGCACTCCGCCGCCGCGCAGGACCAGTTCGGCGAGCCGGTCGTGCACGTCGGAGGCGCGCTCGATGACACCGCTGCGGTCCCGGATGATCTCGTTGGCCCGCTCCAGCTCGGTGAGGGCCGAGCGGGTCTCGGTGAGGAGGTTGGCGGTGTCGATGGCGGCCGCGGCGAGGGCGGCGAAGGAACCGAGCAGTGCGATCTGCTCCCGCTCGAACACCCGGGCCCTGCGGTCCGCCGCGAACAGCACCCCGATGACGCGGTGCCCCAGGGTCAGCGGCACGCCGAGGATGGCGACCAGGCCCTCGTCCCGTACACCCGAGTCGATGGCCAGGGTGTGCCGGAAGCGGTCGTCCTTGAAGTAGTCGTCGGTGACGTAGGGGCGGGCCGTCTGGGCGACGAGTCCGCCGAGGCCCTCGCCCATCCCGAGCCGCAGCTGCTGGAACCGGGCGGCGACCGAGCCCTCGGTGACCCTCATGTAGGTGTCGCCGCGGGCCGGGTCGTGCAGGCTCAGGTACGCCACGTCCGTGCCGAGCAGGGACCGCGCGCGCTGCACGATGGCCCGCAGCACCGCGTCCAGGTCCCGGAGCCCTGCCAGGTCGTGGGCGGTCTCGAACAGAGCGGACAGTTCGGCCTCGCGCCGGCGCCTGCCCTCCAGCTCGGAGCGCACGCACAGGGCGACCGTCTTCGCCGCCTCGAGCGCGGCGATCCACTCGGCGGACCTGCCCTCGGCGCGTGCGATCAGCACCGGCTGCTCGTAGGCGTCGGCGGACGCGCCCCTGGCCAGCAGGGCGAGGAAGGGCGCCTCGGCACTGGCGACGGAGCGCTCGGCGGAGTGCGGGTGACCGCCCGGCTGAGGGTGACCGCCGAGCTGCGTGTGATCGCTGGACATGCCCACAGGATTGCTCATCGCGCGCTCACCCCGTCAGGCCTGTGGAAAACTCCGGTCCGGTCCCGGTCAGTGCGCGGTCCAGCCGCCGTCGAGGACGAGCGAGGTGCCGGTGACGAAGGACGCGTGCGGGCCGCACAGGTAGGCCACGGCCTCCGCGACCTCCTCGGGTTCGATGAGCCGCTTGAGCGCGCTGTCCTGGAGCAGCACCTCGGACACCACGCGCTCCTCGGGGATGCCGTGCGCCTTGGCCTGGTCGGCGATCTGCCGTTCGACCAGTGGGGTGCGCACATAGGCGGGGTTCACACAGTTCGAAGTCACTCCGTGGGGGGCGCCTTCGAGGGCGGCCGTCTTGGAGAGGCCCTCCAGGCCGTGCTTGGCGGCCACATAGGCGGCTTTGTAGGCCGAGGCACGCAGTCCGTGGACCGAGGACACGTTGACGATCCGCCCCCACCCCTGCCCGTACATGTGCGGCAGCGCGCCACGGATCAGGCGGAACGGCGCCTCCAGCATCACGGTGAGGACCGTGTGGAACACCTCGGGCGGGAACTCCTCGATGGGACGGACCAGTTGGATGCCGGCGTTGTTGACCAGGACGTCGGTGCCCGCCGCCGCGTGCTCGGCGGCGTCCAGGTCGGTGAGGTCGAGGACATGCGGCTCCACCGTCCCGGACAGTCCCGTGGCCTGCTCGGCGAGCGCCTCCAGACCTGCGGCGTCCCGGTCGACCGCTCTCACCTTGGCCCCGGCGGCCGCGAGCCGCAGCGCGCAGGCGCGGCCGATGCCGCCGGCGGCGCCGGTGACGAGGGCGGTGCGGCCGCCGAGATCGAGCGCGGCGGCGTGAGGTGCGGGTCCCGGGAGGACACTGCTGGCGGTCATGGTCCGACCCTAGGCAGGATCCGCTCCTCGCCACATGTGGTCACACCCCATAATTCACTTGGAACTCGTGGTTTCGAACCATGTGGGGGCGTCCATCGACGCCTGCTTGATCCGCTGCATCCCGAACTCGTTGAGGTCGGGCAGGGCGTCCAGCGGGAACCATCCCACTTCGAGCGACTCGTCGTCGTTGACCCGCGCCTCACCGCCGACGGCGCGACAGCGGAACGAGATGTCCATGTACTGGCAGACGTCACCGTTGACGTACGTCACGGGGTTGAGCGCCTGGACCAGGACGACCCGCTCGACGACGCAGAGGACGCCCGTCTCCTCCTCGACCTCGCGCACGGCACAGTCCGCGGGCTGCTCCCCCGGCTCCGGGATACCGCCGAGCATCGACCACTTGCCGGTGTCCGAGCGGCGGTTGAGCAGCACTCTGCCCTCGTCGTCGAAGACGATGGCGCTGACGCCGGGGAGCCAGAGCAGGTCGTGCCCGATGGACTTCCGGAGGGTGCGGATGAAATCTGGGGTAGCCATGGGCCGACCCTAACCGCCGCCGGTGACACGTCGGTGATCTTCCGGACGAGGACGGGCGGACGCTCGCCGCACCCGCCGCACCCGCCGCACCCGCCGCACAACGCCTGACCCGCTCGTACGCCCTACACGTCCCCGGTGCGACGCCCCCGCAGCCCCGCGCTGATCGCCCAGCCGAGTCCGCCGGCGGCGACCAGGACCAGGAGCATCTCGGGCAAGGTGCCCATCAGGGTGGCCGGGGTCTCCGACGACCTCAGCGGTACCTTCTGCACCAGCGCGGCGGGGACGAACATGCCCGTCCTCTGGGTGATCCTCCCGTCCGGCATGATGATCGCACTGACGCCGCTGGTCACCGGGACGGTGACGGTCCGGCTGTGCTCCACCGCGCGGACCCGGGACATGGCGAGCTGCTGGTAGGTCATCTCGCTGCGGTCGAAGGTCGCGTTGTTGCTGGGCACGGAGATCAGCTGGGCGCCGTCGGTGACCTCGGAGCGCACGGCCCAGTCGAAGGCGGCTTCATAGCAGGTGACCAGGCCGACCTTGGCGTTGGCCATCCGGAACACGCCCGGCTTGGTGCCCCGGCTGAAGTCCTGGCGGACCATGGATGTCCAGTTCTTGTTGATCGCCCCGACGAGCGAGCGCAGTGGAAGGTACTCGCCGAACGGCTGGATCTGCCGCTTGTCGTAGGTGTCGGTGGGGCCCTTGACCGGGTCCCAGAGGATCTGCTCGTTGTAGAGCTTGCCGCCGCGCTCGACGACACCACCGACGGAGATCGGCGCGTCGATGGCCTTGGCGGCCTTCTCGATGGTCGCCGCCGCGTCCGCGTCGGTGTAGGGGTCGACGTCGGAGGAGTTCTCCGGCCAGAGCACGATGTCGGGCTTCGTGACCTTGCCGGCCTTCACCTCGGCGGCCAGCCGCTCCGTCTCGCGCGCGTGGTAGTCGAGCACGGCCCTGCGCTGGGCGTTGAACTCGAGGCCCGCGCGCGGCACGTTGCCCTGGATGGCCGCGACGGTCACGGTCCCGTCCTCGGCCTTGTCGCTCACCAGGCCCCGGGCGGTGAGCGCCCCGACCACCGGTACGACCACGCTCAGCAGGGCCACGGCGGCAGCCGGGCGTCGTACGGCCCCGGTCCCCCGCCGCTCCGCGACCAGCCGGACGACGTCGTACAGGCCGAATCCGCACAGCACGACGGCGAAGCCCAGCACGGGTGTGCCGCCCACCGCGGCGAGCGGCAGGAAGACGCCGTCGGCCTGTCCGAACGCGATCTTTCCCCAGGGAAAGCCGTGGAACGGCACACGCGCGCGTGCCGCCTCGCCGGCGATCCACACGGCGGCCGCCCACACCGGGGCGCCGGGCAGCTTGGAGACCGCGGCCACGCCCACCCCGACCAGCGCGACGAAGATCGCCTCGATCGCGACCAGCGCCAGCCACGGGCCGGGGCCGACCTCGACGCCGGTCCACACCAGCAGCGGCAGCAGGAAACCCAGTCCGAAGAGGTAACCGAGACCGAAGGCCGCCTTCCAGCCGCGGCCGCGCAGCACCCAGCCGAAGACGGCGAAGGCGGGCAGGGCCAGCCACCACAGGGTGCGGGGCGGGAAACTGACGTAAAGGAGCACTCCGGAGAGTGCCGCGGCGGCGGCCGGGAGGAGGCGGCGAAGCCGGGCGGCCCAGCGGGAGGCGGGTGCGGACGGCGGTTCCAGCTGGTCCGACTCGTCCACGGAGGTTGCGGTGACGGTCACTCCGGGAGTGTACGGCGGTTGACCTTGACGTCGACAGCGCGGTCCGCCTGGTGATCGTGACCCTCGCCGGACCGCTCGAACCGTGCCGGTGCCGGGCAACCCGGCGCAACTCGTCCACAAATCGACCTTCAGCCGTTACGGTGTGCCGGAGTCCTCGTCGCGCGGGTGTCCGGGCGGCGGGCCACAGGTCGGGGGACCGGGGTTCGGGGGGCGGGGTGGGTTCCACGGGGATGACGTCTGTGGCCGGTGCTGCGGAGGACGGCGACAGACGCAACGCTTCAGACGGGGTGGGCGTGCTGGTCCTCGGGGCCTGCGCCGCCTGGTCACTGATCACCGCGGCCGTGCACGACGGCCGTCCGGAGGGTGTTCTGCTCGCCCTGTTGGCCGTGTCCGCGGGCTATGCCGCGGGCCGGATCTCGGGGGCGCTGCTGCCGGTCGCCGCACCCTGTGCCGCTGCGGTGACCGCGTTCGGCCTCGCGGTGGGGCTCCCCCATCTCGCACCGGGCCCCGAGATCGTCGCGCCGCTCGGTCACGCGGGCGCCACGGCCGCCCTGCTGACCCTGGCCGCCGGCGCGGCGTGCTGTGCCGCCTGGACCACCGGATCCCCCGGCCTGAGGCTCCTTCTCCGGCTGCTGGCCGTGGGCATCGCGGTGACCTCGGCGGTTCTGGGTTCGGTCTCCGGGCTGGTGACGTGTCTGGCCGTGCTGTTGTGCTCGCTCGCGGCGAGCAGGATGGACCACCGGGGCCCCGGCCTCCTCGGTCTCGTCCTGGCCGCGATGTCGGTGACCGGGCTGACCTGGGCGGTCGCCGGGAGCGCGGTGCCGGACGGGCTCACCGAGTCGCTGCGCGGGCAGCTCACCCCGCACCGGATCGACCTGTGGCACGACGCCCTGCGCATGGCCCGGGACAACACCGCACTCGGTGTGGGACCGGGGCGGTTCGGGGAGCTGAGCGGCACAGCGGGCCGCTCGCTGCTGCCCGACGGGAAACCGCATTCGGCGCCGCTCCAGATGGCCGCCGAGCAGGGCGTGGTCGGCCTGGCGCTGCTGGCGGCGGCCTTCTGCTGGCTGCTGTACGCGCTGTGGCGCTCGCGGCGCTCCACCCCGATCGTCCTGACGGCGGGCGCGACCCTTACGGCGCTGGCGGGGATCGCCGCGGTCGGCAACGCGCTCAGCTTCACCATGGTGTCGGTGGGTGCGGGGCTCCTGGCGGGCCTGGCGACGGCCCACCCGCTGACCGAGGAGCCGGCTGCGCGATGACGGGCAGGTCCGGACTCAGCGACGCGGGGCCGCGTTCCCGGGCCGCAGCCGGTCCCGGATGATGCGTACGGCGGCCTCGGCGTCGTCCACGGTGACGGTGAACGTGTGGCCGTCCCAGAGCTGGAGCACCACGCCCTCGCCACGCCGTACGACGACCGCGGTGCCCTTCTCGGGCCGCCAGCGGTAGCCCCAGCCGCCCCACTGGCGCGGGGTGACGTGCGGGACGAACTCGGCTCCGGTGACATGCGCCAGCGGGATCCGGCGGCGCGGCACGCCGATGTGGCCGCAGCGCACCTCCAGGGAGTCCGTGTCGACCTTGAGGGCGACGTGGACGAAGGCGAGCGTCAGGAAGAGGACGAGCAGTCCGGCCGCGATGCAGCCGACCACCGACATGACCAGAGGGGCGACACCGGAGGTCCACGCCGAGTCGACGGCGAGCTCGACGCCGAGCGCCACGATCGCCGCGCCGCCGAGCGCGAGCAGCCATTGGATCCGGTTGGAGGCGCGACCGGTCCAGACGTCGGCGTGGTGCGAGGTCTGCTCGCCGTGGGGGTGGTTCCGGGGGTGGTCCCTCATGTCTACGAGATTACTCAGGTTTCGCCCC
Organism: Streptomyces sp. NRRL B-3229; assembly: GCF_000719505.1. Classification (NCBI taxonomy): domain Bacteria; kingdom Bacillati; phylum Actinomycetota; class Actinomycetes; order Kitasatosporales; family Streptomycetaceae; genus Streptomyces; species Streptomyces sp. NRRL B-3229. The sequence goes on from NZ_JOGP01000031.1 coordinate 29,700, forward strand.
GCGGGTAGTTCGTCGCGGAGAGTGACGGCGCCTGGCGCCGCCTTCCGGCCGCGCGGTGCGGGCCGTGGGTGGGAGCCGGGGGCGGGGAGCCGGGGGCCGGGGCCGGGGGTCGGGGGCCGGCTTTCTGCCGCGACCGGCCTTCGGTCGACCGACGCAACGTTCCGGTCGGTCCCGCGACGATCGGCCTCCAGCCGGCCGGCGAAACGTTCCGGTCGCTCGGCGGCTCAGCGGGCGGGCGTGGCCGTGCGCAGCAGTCGGCCTTCCTCGTAGGCCAGGGCGGGCGCGGGCAGCGCGGCGCCCTCTCGGCCGCTCAGCAGCACGGTGAGGGTGCCGGTGGGCGCCGCCTGGGGCGCCGGCTGCTCGCCGAGCCGGCGCAGCGCCTGGGCGGCGACCGCCCCGGCGGAGCCGTGCAGGACGAGCGGCGGGCGGCCGGGACGCTGCACGGCGGCCCGGATGCGCTCGGCGACCAGTTCGTAGTGGGTGCAGCCCAGGACGACGGTCGTCACGTCCTCGGGGGTGAGGGCGGCGGCCGCGGCGACGGCGGCGTCGATCGCGGCCTCGTCGGCCTGTTCCACCGCCTCGGCGAGGCCGTGACAGGGCACCTCGGTGGCGGGCACGCCGTCGGCGAAGTCCGCGAGGAGACCACGCTGGTAGGGGCTGCCGGTGGTGGCGGGCGTGGCCCAGATGGCGAAGGGGCCGCCGCCGGCCGCGGCGGGCTTGATCGCGGGGACCGTGCCGATGACCGGCAGGTCCGGTTCGAGGCGGGCACGCAGCGCGGTCAGGGCGTGCACCGTGGCGGTGTTGCAGCCGATGATCAGGGCGTCGGGACCGTGCGCGGCGGCGGCTTCGGCGAGGCCCAGCGCCCGCCCGACGATGTCCTCGGGGGTCCGCGGTCCCCAGGGCATGCCGTCGGGGTCGAGGGAGAGCACGAGATCGGCGTCGGGGCGCAGTCGCCGTACCGCGGCGGTCGCCGCGAGCAGACCGATTCCGGAGTCCAAGAGCGCGATCTTCACCCGGCCACGATAGACGATGAGCCCTTGGAGGCCCCTGCCGTGGGGCAGACTTCGCGCGTGAGCGCCATCGCGTGGACCGCCGCCGTATCCCTCGCCGCCTGGCTGTGGCTGCTGCTCTTCCAGGGCTTCTTCTGGCGCACGGACGTGAGGCTGCCGCCGGAGCGGGACCCGGCGCACTGGCCGTCGGTGGGTGTGGTGGTCCCGGCCCGCGACGAGGCCGAGGTGCTGCCCGCGAGCCTTCCGTCCCTCCTGGCGCAGGACTATCCGGGGCGCGCGGAGGTCTTCCTGGTCGACGACGGCAGCTCCGACGGAACCGGGGAGCTGGCTCGCGAGCTGGCACGGCGCGCGGGCGGGCTGCCGCTGACCGTGTCGTCTCCGGGTGAGCCGCCCGCCGGGTGGACCGGCAAGCTGTGGGCGGTGCGCCATGGCATCGGCCTGGCACGCGCGCGTGGCCCCGAGTACCTGCTGTTGACGGATGCCGACATCGCGCACGAGCCGGACAGCCTGCGCCGGCTGGTCGCCGCCGCGCACGCCGGGGGCTTCGACGTGGTCTCCCAGATGGCCAGACTGCGGGTGGAGAGTCTGTGGGAGCGGCTCGTGGTGCCGGCGTTCGTCTATTTCTTCGCGCAGCTGTATCCGTTCCGGCGGATCGGCAGGAGGGGCGCGCGGACGGCGGCCGCGGCGGGCGGCTGTGTCCTGCTGCGCGCCGAGACCGCTGAGCGGGCGCGGATCCCGGACGCCATCCGGCACGCCGTCATCGACGACGTGGCCCTCGCGAGGGCGGTCAAGGGCGGCGGCGGGCACATCTGGCTGGGTCTGGCCGAGCGGGTGGACAGCGTGCGCCCCTACCCCCGGCTGCACGACCTGTGGCGGATGGTGTCGCGCAGCGCCTACGCCCAGCTCCGCCACAACCCCCTGGTCCTGCTGGGCACAGTGCTGGGACTGGCGTTGGTCTACCTGGTCCCGCCGGTCGCCGTCGTCGTCGGTCTCGCAACCGGCGGTGCCGCGGCCGTGCTGCTCGGCGGACTCGCCTGGCTGGTCATGACCGGGACGTACGTCCCGATGCTCCGCTATTACCGGCAGCCGCTCTGGCTCGCACCCCTCCTGCCTTTCACGGCGTTCCTCTACCTCCTCATGACGGTCGACTCGGCGGTGCAGCACTACCGGGGGCGCGGCGCGGCCTGGAAGGGCCGCACCTATGCCCGCCCGGACGCCGTGGTCGGTGAGGAGAGGTGAAGCGGTCAGGGCTTCATTTGCGGCCCGGTGTCCAGTTCATGCCCCAGCCGTAGGCCTGGTCCACGGTCCGCTGCGGGCTCACTCCCCGGTCCGGCACCAGGTAGCGGGCCTCGCGCTGGACGACGAGGTCGTGGCCGGTGTTGGTGATCAGGGCCAGCGCGCAGACCGTCGAGGGCACCGTGCACTCGTCGAGGGAGAAGTCGATCGGGGCGCCGTGCTGCGGCTGGAGCGTGACGGTGGCGTGCAGGTCGGCGAAGGAGCGCGCGCCCTCGTAGATGGTGACGAACACGAGGATGCGCCGGAAGTCCTGCCGGTGGTCGAGGTTCACGGTGAGGTTCTCGCCGCTTTCCACCGCACCGGTGCGGTCGTCGCCGTCGAGATGGATGTACGGCGGCTGATGCAGGGCTCCATAGGCATTGCCGAGCGCCTGCACGACCCCTTTGCGGCCGTCGGCGAGTTCGTACAGGGCGCACAGGTCCAGGTCGAGGTCGGCATGCATGGCCACCGCGCGGCCGCGCTTGCTGCCCCAGCCGGAGAACTGTTTGTGCACCTGCCAGTTGAGGTTCACCCGCATCGCACCCGAGGTGCCGCCCTGCTTGGTGAGGGAGACCGACGGTGCCGCCTTGGTGAGCGTGACCTTGGAGAGGCGGACCGCCGGCGCGGCGGGCGGGGGCGGCGGGGAGGCCGGAGCGGGTGGGCTCGTCGGGGGCGCGGTGCGCTGGGGCTCGCCCACAGGCGCGGTGCGCTGGGGCTCGCCCACAGGCGCGGTGCGCTGGGGCTCGTCCACGGCGATTCCGAAGTCTGTTGCGAGTCCTTCCAGTCCGCTGTCGTAGCCCTGGCCCACGGCACGGAATTTCCAGGCGCCCTGCCGCCGGTAGAACTCCCCCAGCACGAAAGCGGTTTCGACGGTGGCGCCCGCACTGTCGAACCGCGCGGCGACGGTGCCCTGCACGGCGTCGCGGACCTCGATGTACAGCTCAGGGACCTGTGCGAAGGTCCCGCCGTCCGCGGAGGCGGCGAGCACCACGGTCTCGACCGAGGGCTCCACGCGCGCGAGGTCGACGAACAGGGTGTCCGTCACCCGGCCGCCGTCGGTCCGCTTGCCCTCGTGGCGGACTGCGCCGGAGGCGTGCTGGGGCTGGTTGTAGAAGACGAAGTCGGCGTCGGAACGGACTTTTCCGCCGACCAGGAGCAGGGCCGAGGCATCCGCGTCGGGGACCTCCGGTCCGGAACGCCAGCCCAATTCGACGCGCAGTGCCGTCGTGGGCACCGGTACGTTCGAGCCTTTCGACATTGACATGTCCGCCCCCCTCAGGTGTCGGCAGGCCAGGACGCCCCGGCGGCCTCCGGTGTGCTACCCGCCCAACCTATTCCCCCAGCACAGCGAACTCCCATCCCGCGGACGGCAAGATCGCCGGTCAACCACCGGTAACCCCCTCGGAACTCGGCCTTTACACGACCTCAACCCGGATTGACGTCCCATTTTGCCGAGTTCGCTCGCATTAGGGATCCAGGGTCACTGCCGACACGGAAAACAACCCTCTTATCGGTCTCCCCAACCAGCACATCGTGGGCTTAACTTATGTGCCATGACCTCCCCCCGCTCCACTTATGGCGGCGGCTACTACTCCGCCTCCTTCCCGGACACTCCGATCTACGACTCGCTCGTGGCCGAGCGGGGCACCCCGCAGATCGCACCGATCCGGGTCCCTGCCGCGTACGACGTCCCGGTCAGCCACCTGCCGGCGCTGCCGTCCGCCCTGCCCGCCCTGCCCGCGGGCCCCTCCCAGTCCGCCTACGGCTATCCGCAGGCGCAGCAGCCCTCGCCGCTCCAGCAGGCTCCCGCCGCGTACATCCCGCAGCAGGCCGCCGCGCCGCGCGGTTATCCGGGGCCGCAGCAGCAGCCCCGCCCTGCCGCGCCCGGCATGGGGATGGGCATGAGCACGGGCTACGAGGCGATGCGTCCCGCAGCCCCGAGGCCCGCCCAGGCTGCTCCCTACCAGGATCCGTACAACAACCAGCAGTACCGCGGGTACTGATTCCCCTCCCGGGCTGTCGGTGCCACCTGGCACGATGGCTCCATGGGGAATGCCGAGCTGCTGTCGATCCACGTCCATCCGGTCAAGGCGTTCCGGGGTCTCGCGCCCCGGGAGGCCGAGGTGGAGCCCTGGGGGCTGGCCGGGGACCGGCGCTGGGCGTTGGTCGACGACGGGGGAAAGGTCGTCACACAGCGACAGCAGCCACGCCTCGCACTGGCCGCCGCCGAGCTCCTGCCCGGCGGCGGCATCGTGCTGTCGGCGCCCGGCAGGGAGCCGTTGACCGTGCCCGAGCCCGAGCCGGGCACGACCGTCACGCTGGAGCTCTTCGGGGAGAAGGTCGAGGGAGTGCCCGCCGACGCGGCCGCACACACCTGGTGCAGCGAGTACCTGGGCGTCCCGGCGCGCCTCGTGCACATGGACGACCCGGCCACCCGCCGCCCCGTCGACCCGGAGTACGCGCTGGAGGGTGAGACCGTCTCCTTCGCCGACGGCTACCCGCTGCTGCTCACCTCCACGGCCTCACTCGACGCCCTCAACTCCCTGATCGCCGAGGGCCGGCACGCCGCCGACGGTCCGCTGCCCATGAACCGGTTCCGGCCGAACGTCGTCGTGGGCGGCACCGGGGCCTGGGCCGAGGACGAGTGGTCGAGGATCGCGATCGGCGACATCGCCTTCCGGGTGGTCAAGATGTGCGGCCGGTGCGTGGTGACGACGACCGACCAGTCGAGCGCTGTGCGCGGCAAGGAGCCTCTGCACACGCTCGGCCGCCACCGGCGCTTCGGCAGCAGCCTGGTCTTCGGCCAGAACCTCGTGCCCGAGTCCCGCGGCACGATCCGGGTCGGCGACCCCGTCAGGGTCCTCGACCGGAACACCGGGTGACCGGCCGGGGCGGTCGGAGGCCAAGGCAGTCGGGGTGGTCGGAGCGGCTGGGGCGGTCTCGGACAAAGTTCCGTCAACGATCCACCTGGGTGCGATCGCCGGGAACCCGGCCCGGGGGCCCGCGCGTTGGAGCTTTCATGAGGAGTTCATGAGAGGCCCCGGCCGCAGGTGATTTGGCTCTCTCTTCGGCCGGTGCCACGCGTGAACCCCTCTCCCGGGGGTTATCACGGAGCGGGAAGGGGGTGCGGACGGTGCGAGCGATCAGCGGACTCTGGCGGTGGCGGCACAACCCGCTGCGCCGCAGGACCGACCTGGCCGAGGCCTGGGTATGTCTCGTGGCCCTGCTGCTGATCCTGGTCGTCGCCCCGGTGGCCGCCGCGTTCGTCGGCGGGGTGGCTCAGGGCGCGCTCCAGCGGGCGGTGCGGGAGCAGCGTGAGTCCCGGCAGCTGGTGACGGCGACGGTGGTCCGCAAGCTGGACCGCTCCCCGCTCGACGCCGACCCGGAGACGGCGTCGGGGCGCGATCTCAGAAGCCAGGTGCTGGCCGACTGGACCGCGCCGGACGGCACCACCCACCAGGGCTCCGTCATGGCCGCCCTCCAGAGCCCGCACCGCGGCGACCACTTCGACATCTGGACGGACCATGACGGACGGATAGCGGCCCGCCCGCTGGACTCCGCGACCGCCACCACCCATGCCGTGCTCGCCGGCACCGGCGCGGCCCTGCTGGCGGCCGGGCTGATCGAGGGTGGGCGGCGGCTGGCCCTGTGGCGCATGGTCCGTCGCCGGTACGCCGACTGGGACCGGGCCTGGGACAGCGCGGGCCCGGACTGGGGCCGGACCGGCACCGGCAGTTGACGGCCTTACGGCTCTGGTCAACCCACCACCCGCGCGCACGCTACGGTGGACCGGCCGAACCTCTTCGGCAGCACAAACCCGCGTACTACGAGGTGGGGGCACAGCAACGCCATGGCACAGGGCACGGTCCAGGTGACGCACACCGGTACATCGCGGTGGCGGCGCCGCACAGGTGAGTACGCGTCGCTCGCCGCCGCCCTGGAGGCCGCGGCCGAAGGCGACGTCCTCACCGTCGCACCCGGCACCTACCGGGAGAACCTCGTGCTCCAGCGGGCGGTGACCCTGCGCGGCCCGGAAGGCTCGCCGGGATCCGTGCGCATCGCGCCCGTGGACGGCGTGCCGTTGACCGTGCGTGCCTCGGCGGTGGTCCAGGACCTGCACGTGGAGGGCCAGGACGCGGCCGCGCCCGCGCTGCTCGTCGAGGAGGGCACCCCGGAACTCTCCGACATCAGGGTCGTCACCCGCTCCGCGGCCGGCATAGAGGTGCGCGGCGGTGCCCGGCCGACCGTGCGGCGCTGCACCGTCGACAACCCGGCGGGCATCGGCATCGCCGTGCTGGAGGGCGCGGGCGGGGTCTTCGAGGAGTGCGAGATCGTGGCAGCCGGCCAGTCCGGTGTCTCGGTGCGCGGCGGCGCCCACCCCCGTCTGGAGCGCTGCCGGGTGCACCACACCTCGGGCGCGGGCCTGGCGGCGACCGGTGAGAACTCCGCGCTGGAGGCCGTGGGTTGTGAGGTGTACGAGGTCCGCGGCAGCGGGGTTCAGATCACCGGCCGGGCCACCGCGCACCTCACCGACTGCGATGTGCACCGCACCACCGCCGACGGGGTCACCCTCGACACCGACGCGGTGCTGACCCTGGCCGACTGCCGTATCCACGACATCCCGGAGAACGCGGTCGACCTGCGCTCCCGTTCGGTCCTGACCCTGACCCGCACCACGGTCCGCCAGTTCGGGCGCAACGGCCTGTCGGTGTGGGACCCGGGCACCCGCGTGGACGCCAACCAGTGCGAGATCTTCGACAGCACCGGCGACTACCCGGCCGTCTGGGTCAGCGACGGCGCCACAGCGGTACTGGACTCCTGCCGGGTGCACGACGTGCCGGACGCGCTGTTCGTCCTCGACCGCGGCTCGCGCGCGGACGTCGTCGACAGCGACATCGCCCAGGTCCGCAACACGGCGGTGTCCGTGAGCGACGGCGCCACCGCGCAGCTGGACGACTGCCGGATCCGGGACGCGGCCACCGGTGCCTGGTTCCGTGACCACGGCAGCGGCGGCACCCTCAACAACTGCACTGTGGACGGCACCCAGACCGGCGTGATCGTCACCAAGGGCGCCGACCCGACGATCGAGCGCTGCACGGTCGACTCCCCCGCTGAGGCCGGCTTCTACGTGTCGGCGGGCGGCCGCGGCAGCTTCCTCAGCTGCCGGGTGACCGGCAGCGGCGGCTACGGCTTCCACGTGATAGACGGGAGCCGCTCGACACTGCGCAAGTGCCGTACGGAGCGGTGCGCGCGGGGGGGTTACGAGTTCGCCGACGCCCCCGACGCGGCGGCCGGTTCGGGGCCCGTCGTCGAGGACTGCACGAGCGACGAGAGCGGCGGCCTCAACCCGCCCGCGGCCCGGGAGACCGCCGTACAGACCGAGTCACGCTCCCCCGGGCTGCTCGGCGCGATCCCCGAGCAGCGGATCACCGAGCAGGAGCCGCCGGCCACTCCCGCGGAGCCGGAAAAGCCTGCGCGCACCTCCAAGGCCGTCCTCGGTGAACTCGACGCGCTGGTGGGCCTGGACAGTGTCAAGCGTGAGGTGCGGGCGCTCACCGACATGATCGAGGTGGGCCGGCGCCGCCAGCAGGCGGGCCTCAAAGCGGCCTCCGTCAAGCGCCACCTGGTCTTCACGGGCTCCCCCGGCACCGGCAAGACGACGGTCGCCCGGCTCTACGGCGAGATCCTCGCCTCCCTCGGGGTCCTGGAGAAGGGCCACCTGGTCGAGGTGTCCCGTGTCGACCTGGTGGGCGAGCACATCGGCTCCACCGCGATCCGCACCCAGGAGGCCTTCGACCGGGCGCGCGGCGGAGTGCTGTTCATCGACGAGGCGTACGCGCTGTCGCCGGAGGACTCGGGCCGGGACTTCGGCAAGGAGGCCATCGACACGCTGGTGAAGCTGATGGAGGACCACCGCGACGCGGTCGTGGTGATCGTGGCCGGCTACACCGCCGAGATGGAGCGGTTCCTGTCGGTCAACCCGGGTGTGGCGTCCCGTTTCTCACGGACCATCACCTTCAGCGACTACGACCCGGACGAACTGCTCAGCATCGTGGAGCAGCAGGCCGAGGAGCACGAGTACCGGCTGGCGCCGGGCGCCCACGAGGCCCTGCTGAAGTACTTCACGGTCATGCCCAAGGGGCCCGCGTTCGGCAACGGCCGTACCGCGCGGCAGACGTTCGAGGCGATGGTGGAGCGGCACGCGAGCCGGGTCGCGCAGGTGGCCGACCCGACCACGGACGACCTCACGCTGCTCTACGCCGAGGATCTGCCCGGCTCGTCCTGAGGGCGCGGGCCCGGCTCGTCCTGCATCCGCGGGCCCGGCAGGTCCGGCTGGAGCCTGGCCAGCAGTTTCGCCCGTTCCTCGGCGAACGCGGGGTCCGCCTGGTAGTCGGAGTGGCCGAGGATGGGCGCGGGCAGCGGGTGCAGATCGGTGCGGCCGTAGACCAGGGGGTCCCTGAGGGGTTCGCGGTCCACTTCGGGGCCGCAGTCCCCGGGCAGCCGGACCGGGCCGCCGATGGGGTCAGTGAGCCGGTGGAGGTTGCGCCAGCAGTCCACGTCGTGGTGCAGGGCGGTGAGGGCGGCCGGGCCGAAGTGGGCCGGGAACCAGCGGCCGTAGAGGCGCTCGAGCGGGGAGCCGTAGGTCAGCAGGGCGACCCGCGCGCGGACCGACGGCTCCAACTGCCAGGCCGCGGCCGCCGCGAGGACGCTGCCCTGGGAGTGTCCCGAGATGACCAGTCGGCCACGGGTGGTCCGGGTCCAGATCGCGATGCGCCAGGTCAGATCGGGCACGGCACGCTCGGCGTAGCAGGGCGGGGCGAAGGGGTGGGCGGCACGCGGCCAGAAGGTGCCGACGTCCCAGAGGATGCCGATGGTGCGGCGGGCGGAGGGGTCCTTGTAGGCGCGTCGGCCCCAGGTGACGAACAGCAGGAAGCCGAGGCCGATCAGCCAGGATCCGAGAGCCTGCGCGGTCTCGGCGGCGCTCTCGACGAAGGCGTACGCCCCCTCGGCGGCCTTGGCCGGGGTCTTGCGGGTGGTCAGGGCGCCCACGAGCGCTCCGGCGCCGAGGAGCAGGGTGCTCGCGGCCGTCACGCCGAGCAGGCGCGGCCCCCGGTCCGTCAGGGCCGCCATCGCGCGGGTCCTGGCGATGCGGCGGGTGCGTGTCGCGTCCTTCGGCTCGCCCGGGTACTCGCTCTCCACGGTGGCCAGTTGGGCCCGGCTCGATCGCCAGGTCCGCCGCGCCAGCCAGGCCAGGTGGCCGAGGAGCACGAGCAGGACCAGCGGGATCACGGACGCCTGCCAGGTCAGCAGGACCGGTGGCCCGGGGATGGTGGCACCGGTGCCGTCCAGCCAGTCCGCGACGCGCTGCGAGACGCCGCCGGACATGACGCCGCCCAGGGCGCAGGCCAGCATCGCGACTGCGGGCCCGGCCAGGCCCCGCATCGCGGCGCGCGGGTCGGGGTGCGTGCGGTACAGCAGGTGGGCGACCACGGCCAGGGCGATGACCAGGAGTCCCTGGACGAAGGTGATGCCGCCGAAGGTGGCGTCCCCGGACAGCCGGCCCTGCGACTGCCATCCCGGCCGCTCCCAGCCGGCGTACACCGCGGCGAGGGCGAGCAGGAAGAGGGCTGTGAGCGGCAGGCGTCGTACGAGCTGCTCGTCGAGCCGCCGGTCGAGGTGCCTCTCGCTGCGGCCGCGGCGGCACACCACCCAGACGACCGCCGCCCCGCCTGCCACGAGGCTCAGCTGAAGGAGCCGGCCGAGGGTGTCCAGCGGTGCGGGGCCGCCCGGCGCGCGGTCGAAGCGGGCGGCCGTAGAGCTGACCGCGGCGGCGATCGTCAGGAGGCCGGCCGCGGTGTGCGCGGCACGCAGGCGGGCGACCAGGCGGCGGCCGTACCAGAAGCCGGGCCGGCTGAGCGCGGTCCGGCCGTTGTCCTCCTCTGCCTCGCCCTCATGGGACAGCGGTTGCTGGGACTCGTAGGCGCTCCAGGTGCGGTGGGACAGGTACCAGAGGAGGCCGGTGAGAGTGGCCGGGACAAGGGCGGCGAGCGCGAGGCGGCGGCCGGGCCTGCTCCACCAGCCGTCGTCGGACACGTCGGGCGACAGGAAGCCGAGCCAGGAGTGGGACTCGGCGCACGCGCGCGTGCCCGCGCACTGCCAGGCGGCGAGGTCGAGGGCGACCTCGCAGGCGGCGGCGACCAGCAGCACGGTCAGGGTCAGGCCGGCGAGTCGCACCAGCAGGCCGTAGAACCGCACGGTCCTTTTCCGGCGCCGCGCGGTGGGGCGCATCCAGTGGGCGAGGTTGACGACCATGAACGGCAGCAACAGCAGCCACAGGGCGCGGGTGCCGTTGCCGGAGGTGAGGTTGCACCAGACGTACGCCTCGGGGACCGGGCCGGTGCGGCCGGATCCTGGTCTGCTCTCGGCGTCGACGTCGTCGGCGCGCCGGAACACGGCCGCGACGTCGTCACCGGTGATCCGTACCGTGCGCGGGTCGTCGAGCATCTTGTCGGGCGTGGTGCCGCCCACTCCGTGGACCAGGAGTTCCAGGGCGGTGCCGGAGTCCTCGGGCCGGACGGCCGAGCCGTCGGTGCCCTTGATCGGGACACGTTCCACTGTTCGCACTTCCCCCGTGACGCGCCGTCGGCATCTGTCCGTGCGGGCACAAGGATCGCCGCCGGGCGCGTTTCGCACACCCCTCGTCACGGAATCTCCCCGATCCGGGTGACAGCGCGGCCCTGCGTGTACACCCCGTGACCTGCGCGCGACGGGACGGTCGGTGGCGCTGTCACCGGGGGGCCGTGCGAGTATGGGTCGTCCGCGCACCGGGGGACGGGCAGAATGGCCTTGTCGGAGTGGGTGCGCAGGGCGTGTCGGACGGGCCCCAGGCGAAAGGACCGGAGCGTACGTGAGTGAGAATCAGAACCTCCTCGCGGAGCAGCGGCGCTCCCTGATCCTGGACGAGGTCCGGCGCCGTGGCGGGGTGCGCGTCAACGAGCTGACGCGGAAGCTCGGCGTGTCGGACATGACCGTGCGGCGCGATCTCGACGCTCTGGCCCGCCAGGGTGTGCTGGAGAAGGTGCACGGCGGTGCGGTTCCGGTGGTCGAGGCGAGCACGCACGAGCCGGGGTTCGAGGCGAAGTCGGGTCTGGAGCTGACCGCGAAGGAGGACATCGCGCGGTCCGCGGCGGAGCTGGTCGCGCCGGGTACGGCCATTGCGCTGTCGGGCGGTACGACGACGTACGCGCTGGCCCACCATCTGCTCGACGTGCCGGATCTGACCGTCGTCACCAACTCTGTGCGGGTGGCCGACGTGTTCCACGCGGCGCAGCGGACCACGGGTCCCCGGCAGGGTGCGGCGACGGTGGTGCTGACCGGTGGCGTGCGCACGCCGTCGGACTCGCTGGTGGGGCCGGTGGCCGACCAGGCGATCGGGGCGCTCCACTTCGACGTGCTCTTCCTCGGGGTGCACGGGATATCGGTCGAGGCCGGTCTGTCGACACCGAACCTCGCGGAGGCCGAGACCAACCGCCGGCTGGTGCAGTCGGCACGGCGGGTCGTGGTGGTGGCCGACCACACCAAGTGGGGCACCGTGGGCCTGAGTTCGTTCGCGTCGCTGGAGCAGGTCGACACGCTGGTGACGGACGCGGGGCTGCCGCGTGCGGCGCGGGCGGAGATCTCGGAGCACCTGCGGCGGCTGGTGGTGGCCGGGGATTCCGGTGAGTCCGTTGCGGCTGAAGACAGTTGACTGAGCGTCAGCTAATGTGACACCTCCTGATCACCACGGGAGGGTGTGTCCATGGCTCACCAACTGCGCGAGGTGGGGCTCGACTTCATCGAGACCGCGCCGGTACGCATGGTGTTCGTGCAGGAGATGTCGGCGCCGCCCGAGGCGGTCTACCGGGCCCTCGCCGAGGACGTTCCCGGGTGGGAGGAGTGGTTCGCCGCGGTGACCCTCGCCCGCTCCACGGGGGACGGCTCGACCCGTGAGATCCACCTCAAGGGCGGCGGACGCTTCCAGGAGACGGTCATCGCGGCGAAGGGTCCTGAGGTGTACGCCTACCGCGTCGACGTCGCCAACGCGCCCGGCGCGCGTGCCATAGCCGAGGAATGGCGTCTGACCCCGTCGGGGGCGGGCACCCAGGTGCGCTGGACGTTCGCCGTGGACGGCACGAGGGCGTTCCGGGTGGTGGCGAAGCTCGGGCGCGCCGGACTCGGGCGGGCTTTCCGGGATGCGGTCAGGACGCTGGACGGGCGGCTCGCGCACTAGGGGGCGGCCGGCGCTTGCGCATCAGGAGCACAGCCGGTGCTCTCGGACCAGAAGCACAGCCGGTGCTCGCGCACTGGTGGCACGGCCGGTCTGGTTCAGTCGGGCCAGACGCCCGTCTTCAGCAGGAGGGTGATCGCCGTGCTGTACGGCTCGATGTCCAGGCCCTGTTCGGTCAGCCAGGTGTCCGAGTAGTACTTGTCGAGGTAGCGGTCGCCGGGGTCGCAGAGCAGGGTGACGACACTTCCCCGCCGTCCCTCGGCCACCATCTCGGAGATGATCTTCAGGGCGCTCCACAGGCCGGTACCGGTCGAGCCGCCCGCCTTGCGGCCGATGGCCTGTTCCAGGGCCCGCACGGCGGCGACGCTGGCCGCGTCGGGGACCTTCATCATGCGGTCGATCGCGCCGGGCACGAAGCTCGGCTCCATGCGGGGCCGGCCGATGCCCTCGATGCGTGAACCGCAGTCGCAGGTGACGTCCGGATCGCCGGTGGTCCAGCCCTCGAAGAAACAGGAGTTCTCCGGATCGGCCACACAGATGCGGGTGTCGTGCTGCATGTAGTGGACGTACCGGGCGATGGTCGCCGAGGTGCCACCGGTACCGGCCGTGGCGACGATCCAGGCCGGTTCCGGAAAACGCTCCAACTCCAGTTGGCGGAAGATGGATTCGGCGATGTTGTTGTTGCCGCGCCAGTCCGTGGCCCGTTCCGCGTAGGTGAACTGGTCCATGTAGTGGCCGCCCGTCTCCACCGCGAGGCGGGCGGACTCCTCGTACATCGTGCGCGAGTCGTCCACGAAGTGGCACCGCCCGCCGTGGAACTCGATGAGGCGGATCTTCTCGGCGCTCGTCGTGCGGGGCATGACCGCGATGAAGGGCACGCCGATCAGCTTCGCGAAGTACGCCTCGGAGACGGCCGTCGAACCGCTGGACGCCTCGATCACCGGGCGGCCGGGCCGGATCCAGCCATTGCAGAGGCCGTAGAGGAAGAGCGAGCGGGCGAGGCGGTGTTTCAGGCTGCCCGTCGGGTGCGTCGACTCGTCCTTGAGGTACAGGTCGATGCCCCAGCTGTCGGGCAGCGGGAAGCGCAGCAGGTGGGTGTCGGCCGAGCGGTTGGCGTCGGCCTGGACCTTGCGGACGGCTTCTTTCAGCCAGCCGCGATAGGCGGGGTCGCTGTGGTCGACATCGAGTGTGTCGCCGGTCCGGGTCTGCTGAGGGGTGCTCACGACTGGGCTCCTTACGCTGCGCGCCGACGGCGGATCGCGCGGCCGACTCTTCGATCATAGACACCTTCCACACGCTTCTCACCTGCATAAACGCACCTTTGAGAGCCCCAAAGGCACCCCTGGGGTCGCCGACCGCCCGACCCCGGGGGCGCATTCGGAGAGTGCTCCTGCGCGCCCGCCCCGGGCGTCATGCGCACTGGTGCTCGGCGTCCATGGCGGGCAGACTGCACCGCGCGGGACGAGGTCCCGAACGGGGGCGCACACTGGATCACGACAGGAGCCGGCTCTCGGTCCACGCGGGAGCACGGGCCGGCACACCGAAGCGCGCAAGAGGGGCGGGACGGCATGGCGGAGCCGGAGTTCACGGCTACGGGCGTCCGGATCGGCAAGAGGTTGCGCTCACTCACCCGGGCCGGGCAGGTCCGGATCAGCGACGGCCGACTGGAACTGCTCACCAGTTACGGCAGCGAGATCGACAGCGCGCCGGTACAGGCGGTGCGGGCCTCGAAGCCCTGGTTCGCGCCCGAGGACCGGGCCCTCGCGGATCTCAACGGGAACCGGTATCTGCTCACTCTGGGCCAGCACGATCCGCCTCCGGGTGAGCCGGGGCCGCCCGCGGCCCGCCGTTTCATCGAGGCCGTGCGCAGGGCGGCCGGGCGCCGCGGCTGAGCCGTCGCACGGTGCGGGTGGGCACGGTCGACCGCGAGTTGCGGTCCCGAGCCTCCTGCGTCACGCTGATCTCACATCACTCTCGGTTTACCGGCGATTACGCTGCGAACCAGCCCGCCGGGCACGACGGCAGGCGGCCGTTTCCACTCAGGCAACCTGCTGGATCGATCCGAACTCCGTGTTCTTCCGGACCTCACGTCGGGGAGTCGCAGCCGTGATCAGTCATCCGAGCAGGCACTGCGCGGTGGAGCTCCAGGCTCTGCCGTCGCGGATCGGCCAGGTCCGCAGAATCCTTTCCGCGCAATTGCGCTACTGGCATCTGGATCCTCTCATCGACCGGGCCGCACTCGGTGTGACGGAGCTGTTGACCAACGTCCACCTGCACGCCCAGCCCGACAAGACATGCACCGTGGAGATCGAGCTGCTGCTCGACCGGCTCACGGTCTCGGTGCACGACCACGACCCGCGTCTGCCGGTCGTGGCCGACCTCGGGGACACCGAGCCGCTCGCCACGTGCGGGCGCGGGCTCGCGATGGTCGCCGCGGTCAGCGAGAGCTGGGGTGTCCGGCCGGAGGGCGAGTCGGGCAAGGTCGTGTGGTTCACACTGCCCACGCCAGCCGCCGCCCGGCCACGGCCCTCCGCGGCCACGCGTCCGCCGCGGCGGAAGGTCGCCGTACCGGAGAAGGCCGCGCTCATGTTCGCCGAGGTCGAGGTCCGCAGGCCCGAACACGCTCCCGCCCGGTCCGCCGTTGCCGGCTGACCGGGCGGTGAGAACGCCTTCCCGTCGACGGTCGGTGCCGGCACCGGGTTGAGCGCCTGGACGTCGACGCGGTGACGGCACGGAGCGGGCGAGCACCGGCGTCCGGCGGGCTCAGGTCGGCGCCGGCACGACGGTGGCACCCTGCCGAACACGTTGACGGTGCCACGGCTCATGGCCTTGGGTGGCGTCACGCCCCATACCGCCGGGCGGCGTCACAGCCCGTTGCACTGGGCGGCGTCACGCTCCCCGGCCCTTGCCCGCCGTACGGCCGAACTGTTCGTCCAGGACGGACAGCCGGCGCCAGTACTCGTCCTCGTCGATCTCGCCGGAGGCGAAGCGGCGGCCGAGCAGGACGAGCGGCGAGTCGTCGGAGGGGCCCGAGTCGGCCATCGCACGCCAGGGTCCGCGGCGGCCGCGCCAGGCGGTGCGGCGCAGGACGGTGACGGCGCCGACCACGACGGCCGCCCAGATGAATGGGAAGAAGAGGATCCACGGGCCGGGGCCGCCGTCCCAGTTCGCGAGTGTCTGCATGTCGGTTCATCTCCCTGGAGTTCCTGACCATCTCGTTCGGTGCCGCATCTCGTTCGGTGCCGCATCTCGTTCGGTGCCGCATCTCGTTCGGTGCTGCTTCGAGAGTGGCTCCGGTGCAGGCGTCGGGTCGTCGTACGGCAAGCGGCTGTGGGTGTACCTCGTGGGGAGTACGCGACGCGCTCGACTTCTGTAACTACTAGTATGTACAGTGAGTGCATGAGCACTCCGGACCGACTGATCGAGTCCACGCGCGAGCTGCTGTGGGAGCGCGGCTACGTGGGCACCAGCCCCAAGGCCATCCTGGAGCGGGCGGGCGCCGGACAGGGCAGCATGTACCACCACTTCAAGGGCAAGCCCGACCTCGCGCTGGCCGCGATCCGGCGTACCGCCGATGAGTTGCTGGCCGCCGCCGAGGGAGTGCTCGCCGGCCCGGGCACACCGTACGAGCGCATCGAGGCGTACCTGCGGCGCGAGCGTGACGTACTGCGCGGCTGCCCGATCGGCCGGCTCACGATGGACCCGGACGTGATCGCCAGCGCCGAACTGCGCGCGCCCGTCGACGAGACGCTCGACCGGATCCGTGAGCGCATCGCCGGGATCGTCGAAGAGGGCAAGGAGCAGGGGCAGTTCGCCGCCTCGCTGGACGGTGAGGAGATCGCGGCGACCGTGCTCGCCACCGTCCAGGGAGGCTATGTGCTCGCCCGCGCCTCCGGCTCGGCCGCCGCGTTCGAAACGGGCGTGCGGGGTCTGCTCTCCCTCCTCGCTCCCCGAGCTTCGTAGCGCCCGAGCGTCGTAACTCCCCGACCGTCTTGACACCCCGACCGTCTTGACTCACCAAGCCCGTAAAGGACTTCTCCTAGTGCAGATCACCCGGCAGCGCCCCGAGACCCGGCAGGGACCGGCCGAGAACTTCACCGGGACGGTGTGGCTCGACGAGATCGCCGCACCCGCCGCCCCCTCCCGGCTGCGGATGTTCAACGTCCACTTCGCGCCCGGCGCGCACACCGCCTGGCACCGGCACCCGCACGGCCAGGTGCTGCACGTCCTGGAGGGCGAGGGGCTGGTGCAGCGCCGGGGCGGAGCCGTGGAACCGATCCGCGCGGGCGACACCGTGTGGATCGACCCGGGTGAGTGGCACTGGCACGGTGCCGGGCCGCGCACCTTCATGACGCATCTCGCGGTCGTGGAGGCCGCGGAGGACGGCACCACCACCGACTGGGGCGCGCTGGTCACCGCCGAGGACCACACCACCTGAGGAGGCGACCGATGCACGCGATGCAGTACGAGCTCACCTTGCCGGCCGACTACGACATGGCCGTCATCCGCGGCCGGGTCGCCCGGGTCGGGCATCTGCTCGACGACTGGGAGGGCCTCGGCGTCAAGACGTACCTGATGCGCGAGCGCGGGGTGAACGGCTCACCGGTCAACCAGTACGCGCCCTTCTACCTCTGGAACAGCGTGGAGGGCATGAACAGGTTCCTGTGGGGAGGCGGCTTCCAGGGACTGAGCAACGACTTCGGGCGGCCGTCGGTGCGCCAGTGGACAGGGCTGTCGTACGAGGAGGGCGGCGCCGCCGGCTCCCCCGCCCGGTCGGCCGTACGACGGCATGAACCGGTGCCCGAGGGGGTGGAGTCGGCCGAGGTGACGGCGGAGGCGGTGGCGGACGCGGAGCGGCTGGCCGGGGAGGAAGGGGCGGTCCTCGCCGCCGTCGCCGTGGACACGGCCCGCTGGGAGCTCGTGCACTTCTCGCTCTGGGCTCACGATGCTCCCAAGGCAGCCGGTGACGTTTTCGAGGTGCTGCACGTCTCGGCGCCCGGGCGGGAGCGGCTGCCGCGGGGACGCCAGTGGTGAGCGCGGTCCGGACAGTGGAGGGGGACGTCCCCGGCGGGTCGCTCGGCGTGTGCGACGCGCACGACCACCTGTTCTTCGGCAGCCCCCGCCTTCCCGGCCAGGAGTTGCGGAGCAGGTCCGCGGCGCTGGCCGAACTCGCCGCGTTCGCCGCGCAGGGGGGTGGCACCGTCGTGCAGTGGACGCCGTACGGGCTGGGGCGGCGGGCCGCGGATCTGCCGGAGTTGTCCCGGGAGAGCGGGGTGCGGATCGTCACCGCTACCGGGCTGCACCAGGCCGTCCACTACGACGACGCCACGCTCGCCGGACTGCGCGGCAGGCTGGCCGAGGTGTTCGTCGCCGAACTGACCGAGGGCATCGGGACGTCGGGCGTCCGCGCGGGACTGATCAAGGTGGCGGGCGGTTTCCACGCCCTGGACGCGCACGCCCGCTGGACGATGACCGCGGCGGCCGAGGCCCATCACGCGACCGGCGCCCCGATCGCCGTCCACCTGGAGCTGGGGACCGGCGCCCTCGACGTGCTCGACCTGCTGTGCGGCGAGTTGGGGGTCCCGCCGCACCGGGTGGTCCTCGGCCATCTGAACCGCTCCCCCGACCTCACGGTGCACCGCGAGGCCGCTGCGTCGGGCTGCTATCTCGCCTTCGACGGTCCCTCACGCACCAACCACGCCACGGACTGGCGCATGCCGGACGCGGTACGGGCCCTCGCCGAGGCGGGCCACGGGGACCGGCTGCTCCTCGGTGGCGACACGACGACCGCGGCCGCCCGCTCGGTCAACGGGGGCCCGGGGATGCCGTATCTGCTGCGCCGGGTGCGTCCGCGGCTCGCGGTCGAGCTGGGCGAGGAGGCGGTGCGGCGCATCCTCACCGACAACCCCGGCCGGGCCTTCGCCGTGGACTGGCCCGGTCCCGTCAGCCGTTGAGCCCGGTCACCGGCAGCGAGTGTCCAGGTCCTGCTGGCCCCGTCACCGGCACAGGGCGTCGATGTCCTGCGAGAAGTCCGGGAACTCGGTCCGGGCGGCGGTGACGATGTCGTGGGTGCTGCGGCGCGGGGTGGTCGCGTGGCGCTCCGCGAGTTCGGTCAGACCGGGGTCGACTCGGCCCTCGTACTGCTCGTACTCGACGACCTCCAGCGGACCGAGGCTGTCGGCCAGCACCCACAGGAAGTCGGACAGGTTGGCCGCCACCACCCCGCGCTCGCCCTCGGAGCCCAGGAACACCACCGGCTGCTCGACCAGCGGTTGCCCCGGCCGCACGCACCACAGGGCGGCGAGGCCTCCGGTGCCGTCCTGCCCGAAGACCCGGAAGGCGTCACCGTCCAGTTCGCGGTTGCCCGTCCAGTTGCGCAGCCAGTCGGTGGTCTCCTCGGCGGAGTCGAAGGCGCCGTACGGCTCGAAGTCCACGCCCTCGCCGTCGTCGTAGTCGAACTCCACGCGGGCCACGGCTGCCAGCGCGGCCGGAAAGGTGCGGTCGAACCCGTTCGTCTCGATCATGCCCCGCAGGCTAGCCTCCGCCACTGACAGTCGCGCGCGTGCAGGTCGCGCGTACATGTGGGGCGGCAGCGAACCGAGTTGACGCGACGTCCCGAGAAGCGTTGTCGGTGTCGGCTGATAGGACTTGAGGATGTCCCGGACGCCCGCCTTCGCAGATCTGCTGGTCCTGATCGAGGACCGTTCCGCCACCCTGCGCGCCGCTGTCGCCGCCTCCCCCTGGACAGTCTGCGCAGCGAGGGGGACCGTGCAGTGCTGGAGAATCTCCTGAGCTGGCCCGATCTCGGTTAGACCGGCGCCCCGCGCGGGGCGGAGCAGCGGAGCAGTGCAACAGTCGAGCTGATGGGAAACGTATGCGAGTCGTCGTCATCGGCGGAAGTGGGCACATCGGCACCTTCCTCGTCCCCCGGTTGGTGCGAGCCGGCCACGAAGTGATCAACGTCAGCCGGGGCACCCGCAGCGCCTACGTCGGGGCCCCCGAATGGGAACAGGTCCGCCAGGTCGTGGCCGACCGGCAGCAGGAGGACGGCGCGGGCACCTTCGGCGCCCGGGTGGCGGGGTTGGCCCCGGACGTCGTCGTCGACCTGGTCTGCTTCACCCTGGAGTCGGCCACCGCGCTGGTCGAGCGGCTGCGCGGCGAGGTCGGGCACCTGCTGCACTGCGGCACCGTGTGGCGGCACGGGCCGAGCCACAAGCTGCCGATCTCCGAGAGCACGGGCACCCCGCCCGTCGGGGAGTACGGCGTCCAGAAGGACCGGATCGCCCGGATGCTGAAGGAGGAGACCGCCTCGGGCGGTCTGGTGACCACCTCACTGCACCCCGGGCACATCGTCGGCCCCGGCTGGCACCCGATCGGCCCGTTGGGCAACCTCGACCCGGCCGTCTGGTCCACGCTCTCCGCCGGGAAGCCGCTGCCGATCCCGGGCAGCGGGGTCGAGTCGATGCACCATGTGCACGCCGACGACGTCGCCCAGGGCTTCGAGCGCGCGATCGAGCGCCGGGACGCGGCGGCGGGCGAGGACTTCACCGTGGTCGCCCCCACCGCGCTGAACGTCCGCGGGTACGCCCACATCGCGGCCGGCTGGTTCGGGCAGACCGCGACGTTGGAACCCGTGTCCTGGGAGCGGTTCCGTGAGAGCACGTCTCCGGAGCACGCCGAGGCGAGCTGGGAGCACCTCCACCGCAGTCAGTGCTTCAGCATCGAGAAGGCGAGGACCGTCCTGGGCTACGCACCCCGTTACGAGCCGGAGGACGCCGTGCTCGAATCCGTGCGCGGACTGATCGAGCGCGGCGAGTTGGAGGTGGCCCACCCGCTCGTCCTCTGAGCTGCTCGCCGGCCGTGTGAGCCATCGGCTCACCCTCCGACCCGAGTCAGGCCGCGAGCAGGACGGGCACGGCACTCGTCCCCTGTGGCCGCAGGGGACGAGTGCTCCGGGTGGCGAAGACGTACACGCGCAGGACGAGGAAGCGACCCGCGCCGGCGAGACCCGAGGCGCCGAGGTAGACCATCTGCTCGACCGCCGGGCCCGCGGACGGCCGCAGCAGGTGCAGAACCCCGATGGCACCGCTGGTGACCAGGTACGCGGCGGAGGCCGAGCCCGCGGACTGCCAGTGCTCCCGCCATCCGGCCCCTCGGCCCTTGCGGAAGGTGTAGCGGGCGTGGAGCTCCGTGCACAGCAGGGTGGAGGCGACGGTGACGACGGCGTTGGCGACGGCCCAGGGCATGGCCACGGCGAGCAGCGTCACCGCGAAGCCGGCGAGGACCCCTACGCCCCCTCCGAACATCACGAACCGTATGAAGGCCATGAGGCCCGCCCCCGTCTCCCACTCGACCACCCGTCGCTTTCCAACACCGGAAAGCTACGTTGCGTTCAGGGAGTGGGCAACTGATTTATTGCATCGCCGAGGCGTCACCGCAGTTCAGATATGAAATATCGTTGCAATGGACCACGACTGAACGCTAGGCCCGACCAGCGTCCAGGCGGCTCACCCTGGCCACGTTCTGCCGGTCCTCGGCGTCCTCGCTCGGCGCGGCGGAGAACCAGGCGTCGAGGATCTCCTTGAGGAGTGGCTCGGAGGTGAGGCGGAGGCTGAGGGCGAGGACGTTGGCGTCGTTCCAGCGGCGGGCGCCGTCCGCGGTGTAGGCGTCCGTGCACAGGGCGGCCCGGACACCGGGCACCTTGTTCGCGGCGATGGAGGCGCCGGTGCCGGTCCAGCAGCACACGACCGCCTGATCGGCCGTCCCCGCGGCCACGTCACGGGCCGCGGCCTCGGAACAGGCCGCCCACTGCGGGTCGTCGCCGGGGCTGAGGGCGCCGTGCGCGACCACCTCGTGGCCCCGGGCGCGCAGTGCGCCGACGAGGGCGCGGGCAACAGGTTCGTCCATGTCCGAGGAGACGGAGATCCGCATGTCACGAGCCTACTCGGCGGCTCGTCCAGCGGACCACGGGTTCCAGGTAGACCACGTGCGGGCCCTCCAGGCGGGGCAGTTCGGCCGGGGAGCCGACGAAGACGATCCGGTCGAACTCCGGGTCGCGTCCCCGTGCGGTCTCCGCGGCCGCGAGGGCGTCGAAGCGGTCCTGGAGCACGGGCGCGGGCAGGGGTGGCGCCAGGTAGTGGACACCGACCTGTCCGTCGTCGCCGTAGGTGATCAGACAGCGGGTGAGCGCGGTGGCCGGGATGTCGACGCCGGTCTCCTCGGCCAGCTCCAGCGCTGCATGGCGGAGCAGGGCCCTCTCGTCCAACGGCTTGTCGTCCGTGGGCGGTTCCACCGATCCGCCGGGGAACTGCCAGCGGCCGGGCGCGGCCGTGGACCGGGACATCCGGCCCACCAGCACGCGTCCGTCGTCCGTCGGCTGGATCACGCTCACGAAGAGGGACCGCAGGGCGGTGGCGCCCGGGACGCGGCGCAGGGCGAAGTAGCGGTAGGTGGTGCGGGACCAGGACACGAGGAGGGCGTCCCCGACGTCCCGCGAAAGGCCCGCGCAGAGCACGACCGGGCCGTCGAAGAGGGCCGGGTTGGCGAGGACGGCCTCGTCCCACTCCCGGTTCATGGCCGCCCGTGTCTCGGCCGGGATCGCCGGCGGCGCCACCTCGACGAGACGGAGTTTCTCCGGCTCCAGCAGTTCAGTCACGGGTCAGTGCCCCGAGCGGGTCGTCCAGCACCGGCTGCCATGCCAACTCGGCTGCCCCGACCAGGCTGTTGTGGGCGAGGGTGCAGCTCAGGATGGGGACGCCGCCGCTCTGTCCCCACAGGCTGCGCTCGGCGACGACCGCGCGCAGCCGCGTGGGATCGGCGTCCAGGAGGGTGCTGTGGAGGCCGCCGAGGATGACCCGGTCCGGGTTGAGGATGTTCACCAGTCCCGCGAGGCCGAGCCCCAGACGGTCGATGAGGGTCTCGGCGGCCGTACGGACGGCGGGGTCGTCGTAGTGGTCGCGGACCAGGTCGTTGGCCTGCTGGAGCAGGGACACCTCGGGGCCCGGGTCGAGTCCCGCGGCCGTGAGCAGGGCCAGCGGGTCGGCCTCGACGTCCAGACAGCCGCGGCTGCCGCAGTGGCAGGGGCGGCCCTCGGGGTTGACGGTGAGGTGCCCCACCTCGAGGGCCAGGCCCGAACTCCCGGTGTGCAGACGGCCGTCGAGGACCAGGGCGCCGCCCACACCCCGGTGCCCGGTCGCCACGCACAGCAGGTCGCGGGCGCCGCGGCCGGCGCCGTGCCGGTGCTCTGCGAGTGCCGCGAGGTTGACGTCGTTACCGGTGAACACCGGTCCGGGGATCCCGGCCGCGCGCACGCACTCCGTGAAGATACGGCGCACGGGGGCGCCCGCGGGCCAGGCCAGGTGCAGGGGGTTCAGGGCGAGCCCGTCGGGCTCGGCGACCGCGGAGGGGACGGCGAGTCCGGCGCCGACGCAGCGTCTGCCCGTCGTGCGCAGAAGGTCCGCGCCCGCCTCCACGACCGAGCCGAGGACCTTGGCGGGGTCGGCGTCGACGGTCTCGCGGGCCGGTGCGGTGGCGACGATACGGCCGCCCAGGCCGACCAGCGCGGCGCGGAAACCGTCGGCGTGCACCTGCGCCGCCAGGACGACCGGGCCCTCCTCGGCGACCGCGAGGCGGTGCGAGGGCCTGCCCTGGGAACCGGCGGCCGCGGTGGGACGGGCGTCGACGCGGATCAGCCCGAGCGCCTCCAGTTCCGCGGCGACCGCTCCTGCCGTGGCCCGGGTGACCCCCAGTTCCGCGGTGAGCACCGCCCGGGTGGGCGCGCGCCCGGTGTGCACGAGCTCCAGCGCGGGCCCGAGCGCGCCGCGCCCTCGTTCCAGCCGCGCCCTCGAGGTGGTCCTCTCCCCCGCCGGCCGGGGGTCCGCCTTGCCGCTCATGAGGGCGAGTCTCCCATGATCCGTTCGTGCCCCGGGCTACAGGCCGCTGACCCGCAGGGTGATGTTGAGCCGCCCGGTCAGTCCCAACTCGGGCGGCGCGGTGCCCGGATGCACACGGGGCACCCCGTGGTAGGCGAGCCGCGACGGGCCACCGAACACGAACAGGTCGCCGCTGCGCAGTTCCACGTCCGTGTACGGCTTGGTACGGGTCTCGGTGTTGCCGAAGCGGAAGACACAGGTGTCGCCGAGGCTCAGCGACACCACCGGGGCGTCCGTCTTCTCGTCGCTGTCGCGGTGCATTCCCATGCGGGCGTCGCCGTCGTAGAAGTTGATCAGCGCGATGTCGAAGTCGATCAGTGCGAGCTCCTGTCCCGACACCGCGGTGCCGAGCGCGTCCCGTACCGCCTGCCGGCCCAGCTCGCCGAGCCAGTGCGGGAAGGGCTTCACCGGTGCCCCGTCGCCGTCGGCGACCGTGCGGGCGTACGCGTACGGGTACCAGTGCCAGCCCAGGCAGACCTGCCGCGCGGTCATCGTGCCGCCGCCCGGAGTGCGCACCGTGCGCAGTCCGGCGGGCGGACGGGCCCACTCGCGGCAGGCCGCCAGCAGCTCGCGCTGTCGCTCCGGCGCCAGCCAGTCCGGGACGTGCACGGCGCCCGGCGCGATCTGTGCGCGCGCTCGGGGGAACAGCTCGGCGTCCATGGGTTCCATCCTGCCCGAGCGGGCCTGAACTGCGGCTCCGCTAGCCTGGACGCACGATGGACGACCGTATGACGACCCCCTGGGGCGAGCTCGCGCTCACCCGCTTCCCCGAAGACCCGCGTGACCGGCTGCGTGCCTGGGACGCCTCCGACGAGTATCTGCTGAGGCATCTCGCCGCGGAGCGGATGGCGCTGTCCGGCACGGTCGTGGTGGTCGGCGACCGCTGGGGCGCGCTGGTCACCGCACTGGCGGCGCACCGGCCGGTGCAGATCACCGACTCCTTCCTCAGCCAGGAGGCGACCCGGGCGAACCTCGCGCGCGCCGGCGTCGAGCCGGGCGGCGTACGGCTGCTCACCACGCAGGACCCGCCGCCCGACCGGATCGACGTGCTGCTGGTGCGGGTGCCGAAGAGCCTGGCCCTGCTGGAGGACCAGTTGCTGCGGCTGGCGCCGGCGGTGCACGCGGGCACGGTCGTGGTCGGCACCGGCATGGTGAAGGAGATCCACACCTCGACGCTCCAGCTGTTCGAGCGGATCCTCGGCCCGACCCGCACCTCGCTCGCCGAGAAGAAGGCCCGGCTGATCTTCTGCACTCCGGAGCCGTCGCTCGAACGGCCCGCCAACCCGTGGCCGTACGGATACGCACTCCCGGACGGTGTCGGAGCCGTCTCCGGCCGTGCCGTCGTCAACCACGCCGGTGTCTTCTGCGCCGACCGGCTCGACATCGGCACGCGCTTCTTTCTCCAGCACCTCCCGGCCGGCCGTGGCGCCCAGCGGATCGTTGACCTGGGCTGCGGCAACGGTGTCGTCGGCACGGCGGTGGCCCTCGGCAACCCGGAGGCCGAGGTGCTGTTCGTCGACGAGTCCTTCCAGGCCGTGGCCTCGGCGGAGGGGACGTACAAGGCGAACGGCGCACCGGGGCGTGCGGAGTTCCGGGTCGGGGACGGGCTGACGGGGGTGCCCGACGGCAGTGTCGACGTGGTGCTCAACAACCCGCCGTTCCACTCGCACCAGGCGACGACCGACGCGACGGCCTGGCGGATGTTCGCCGGCGCGCTCAGGGCGCTGCGGCCCGGTGGCGAGCTGTGGGTCGTCGGGAACCGGCACCTCGGCTACCACGTGAAGCTGCGGAAGCTGTTCGGGAACAGTCAACTCGTCGCCAGTGACCCGAAGTTCGTGGTGCTGAAGGCGGTAAAAAGGTCGAGTGACTGATACGTCGGCGCGGGATTTCTACGACTCGTTGGCTCCGGACTACCACCGGATCTTCGCGGACTGGGACGCGAGCATGGCGCGGCAGGCCGCCGCACTGGGCGCGCTGATGGAGCCAGGTCCGCTCCGGATCCTGGACTGCTCGTGCGGGATCGGGACCCAGGCGATCGGGCTGGCGCTCGCCGGGCGCCGGGTCGTGGGCAGCGATCTGAGTCCCGTGGCCGCGGCACGTGCCGCGGCCGAGGCGTCGGACCGCGGTGCCCCGGTACCGACCGCGGCCGCGGACATGCGGCAACTTCCCTTTGCCTCATCGGCGTTCGACGTCGTCGTCTGCGCGGACAACTCGCTGGCCCATCTGCTGACCGCCCCGGACGTGGCCGCCGCACTCGCGGGCATGCGGCGGGTGCTGCGGGACGGCGGGCTGCTGCTGCTCACCGTGCGGGACTACGACGAGATCCGCCGGACCAGGCCCGGTGCGACGCCCCCGCAGGTCTCCGAGGATCCCGAAGGCCGGATGGTCACCTTTCAGCTGTGGCACTGGCACGAGGACGGGGAGCGTTACGACCAGGAGCACTTCCAGCTGGTCCCCGCCGACGGGGACTGGGCGGTGCGGGTCCGCCGTGCGACCTCCTGGGCGCTGACCCGTGCACAGGTGGAGGAGTTCGTGACCGGGGCCGGTTTCGTGGACGTGCGGTGGCACGAGCCCGGGGCCGTCGGCTTCTACCAGCCCGTTCTCACCGCCCGAGCATCCGGATGATCCGCCGGGTCGCCTCGGCCATCGCGTCCCGGCCGACCCCGAGGTAGGTGCGGGAGTCGACCGCCTCGG
Organism: Streptomyces sp. NRRL B-3229; assembly: GCF_000719505.1. Lineage (NCBI taxonomy): Bacteria > Bacillati > Actinomycetota > Actinomycetes > Kitasatosporales > Streptomycetaceae > Streptomyces > Streptomyces sp. NRRL B-3229. Next base: position 55,877 of record NZ_JOGP01000031.1, read on the forward strand.
GGTGAGCCGAGAGGTGTTCCCGGATCGCCCGGGTCATGGCGGTGTTGAGCGCGGTGCCGATGTTGACCTTGGAGATGCCGCCCGCGACGGCAGCGGTGAGTTCGTCGTCGCGGACCCCCGAGGAGCCGTGCAGGACGAGGGGGACGTCCAGGCAGGCGGCGAGGCGCTTGAGGAGGTCGTGGTCGAGGGTGGCGGTGCGTTCGGTCATCGCGTGGGCGCTGCCGACGGCCACCGCGAGGGCATCCACGCCGGAGTCGGCGACGAAGGCCCGGGCCTCGGCCGGGTCGGTGCGGGCGCCGCGTGCGTGCGCGTCCAGCGGTGGCTGTCCGTGCTTGCCGCCGATCTCTCCCAACTCCGCCTCGATCCAGAGGCCCTGGGAGTGCGCCCAGTCGGCCGCGGCGCGGGTCGCGGCGAGGTTCTCGGCATAGGGCAGCCGGGCCGCGTCGTACATCAACGAACTGAATCCGGCGTCGGCCGCCTCGCGGAGCAGGTCGTCGCTCTGGACATGGTCGAGGTGCAACGCGACCGGTACGGCGGCCCGTTCGGCGGCGGTGCCGGCGGCGCGGGCCAGCGGCAGGACACGGCCGCGGCGGAACTTCACGGCGTTCTCGCTGACTTGGAGGACGACCGGGGCGTCCAGGGACTCGGCGCCCGCGATGACGGCCTCGACGTGTTCCAGGGCGATCACGTTGAAGGCGGCGATGGCGGAGCGGGTGGCGGCGGCCCGGGTGACGAGCTCGCCGGTGGTGACGAGGGGCACGGGGACTCCTAGGGGCGGGCGAGGATCACCGAGCGGGTGAGGTGGCGGGGCTGGTCCGGGTCGAGGCCGCGGGCGGCGGCGACGGCGACCGCGAGGCGCTGCACCCGGACCAGTTCGGCGAGCGGGTCGAGCGTGCCGGGGATCCACAACCCGCCCGTCTCACCGACCTGTTCGGCCAGCCCCTCCGGAGCCTCGCCGAGCATCCAGGTGGCCGTGCCCCGCGTGGTGACGCTGATGGGGCCGTGCCGGTACTCCATCGCCGGATATGCCTCCGTCCAGGCGAGAGCGGCCTCGCGCATCTTCAGCCCGGCCTCGCTCGCCAGGCCCACCGTCCAGCCGCGGCCGAGGAAGGTGAACTGCGCGCACTCGACCAGCCCTTCGGGCAGGGGGGTCGCGAGCGCGGTGCGGGCGTCGGCGACGACGGCGTCGGTGTGCAGGCCGAGGTGGGCGCGGAGCAGGGTGAGGGCGGTGGTCGCGAACCTCGTCTGGACGACGGAGCGTTCGTCCGCGAAGTCGAGGACGACGACCTCGTCGGCGGCGGTCATGACGGGCGTGGTGGGGTCGGCCGTGAGCGCGGTCGTACGGGTGCGCCCCTGCAACGTCCCCAGCAGGTCGAGGACTTCGGTGGTCGTGCCGGAGCGGGTGAGGGCGACGACACGGTCGTACGAGCGGCCGGCCGGGAACTCCGACGCGGCGAAGGCGTCGGTCTCGCCCTGCCCCGCGCTCTCCCTGAGCACGGCGGCGGCCTGTGCCATGAAGTACGAGGTGCCGCACCCGACGATCGCGACCCGCTCGCCGGGCGCGGGCAGCGCGCCGGAGCAGCGGGCGGCCTCCGCCTCCGCCCGCTCCCAGCAGTCCGGCTGGCTGATCAGCTCGTCCTCTACATGGGTCATGCGGCCACCCTTCGCTCGCTTGCTTGTTCTTGCAAGATATAGCGCCATTTCGAGCACAATCAAGCATTCACCCACGGAGAGGTTGCGTTAAGGTCGCCGGGAGATCGAGGGACGGAGGATGCGGATGTCGCGGGACGCCCGCTGGAAGGCACTGCTGGAGCTGCTCGTGGAGCGAGGGCGGCTCGACGTCGAGGACGCCGCCACCGAGCTGGCGGTGTCGGCCGCGACGATCCGCCGTGACTTCGACCAGCTGGCCGAGCAGCAGATGCTGGTGCGCACCCGGGGCGGGGCGGTCGTGCACGGGGTGTCGTACGAGCTGCCGCTGCGGTACAAGACCGCCCGCCACGCCTCCGAGAAGCAGCGCATCGCCAAGGCGGTCGGGGAGCTGATCGCGCCGGGCGAGGCGGTGGGCCTGACCGGCGGCACGACCACGACCGAGGTGGCGCGGGCGCTCGCCGTGCGCGGGGACCTCTCCAGCGGCTCCCCCGCGCTGACGATCGTGACCAACGCGCTCAACATCGCCAATGAGCTGGTCGTGCGCCCGCAGTTCAAGATCGTGCTGACCGGCGGGGTGGCGCGCCCGCAGTCGTACGAGCTGGTCGGGCCGCTCGCGGACGGTGTGCTGGGGCAGATCACCCTCGATGTGGCGGTCCTCGGTGTGGTCGCCCTCGACGTCACGCACGGTGCCGCCGCCCACGACGAGGCGGAGGCCGCGATCAACCGGCTGCTGTGCGAGCGCGCCGAGCGGGTCGTCGTGGCCGCGGACTCCAGCAAGCTGGGACAGCGGGCGTTCGCCCGGATCTGCGGCGCGGAGGAGATCGACACGCTGGTCACGGACTCGGCGGCGGATCCGGAGACGGTGGGACGGTTCGAGGAGGCGGGACTGCGGGTCCTCAGGGTGTGAGGGCGGTTCCGCTGAACGCTCTCGCGCATGAAGCAGTCCTGCTGACGGCTCTCGCGCATGAAGCCGTCCCGCTGACGGCTCTCGCGCGTGAGGGCCGTTCCGCTGACGGCTCTCGCGCGTGAGGGCCGTTCCGCTGACGCGTGCGGTCGATCCTGCTTAGGCTGATCGGCAGGAGGCTGCGATGAGCGGATCACCTGGGTATGACGGCGGATATCTGCCGATCGCCGAGCACGGCCTGATCGGCGACCTGCGCAGTGTCGCGCTGGTCGGGACCGACGGCACCATCGACTGGTACTGCTGCCCGTCCTTCGACGCGCCGAGCGTCTTCGCGTCGATCCTGGACGCGGAGCGCGGGGGACGCTTCGAGCTGGCGGCGGCCGTACCGGCCCGCACCAAGCAGTTCTACTTCCCCGACACCAACGTCCTGATCACCCGGTTCTACACCGAGGACGGCGTCGGCGAGGTCCAGGACTTCATGCCGGTCGACGGGGACACGGTGGAGACGGAGCGGCACCGGCTGATCCGGCGGGTGCTGTGCGTACGCGGCTCGATCCCGTTCCGCACCCGGGTGGCACCGCGCTTCGACTACGGCGCCCAGCCGCACACTCTGCGCATGGTCGGGGACGTCGCGGTCTTCGAGTCCCCGAAACTGTCGCTGGGGCTGACCGCGACGGTGGCCCTGGAGGCCGAAGGCCCGGACGTACGGGCCGACTTCAAGCTCGCCGAGGGCGAGTCGGCGGTCTTCGCCCTCGACCAGGTCGGCGGTGAGGTGACCCCGCGCCGATGCGCGCGCACCGAGGCCGAGGAGCAGTTCACCAGCACGGTCGCCTACTGGCGGCACTGGCTGTCCGCCTCCAAGTACCGGGGCCGCTGGCGGGAGATGGTGCACCGCTCCGCGCTCACGCTGAAGCTCCTCACCTACGCCCCGACCGGCGCCATCGTGGCCGCGCCGACCACCAGCCTGCCCGAGCAGCTCGGGGGCGAGCGCAACTGGGACTACCGGTACGTGTGGGTGCGGGACGCCGCCTTCTGTGTGTACGCCCTGCTGCGGCTCGGATTCACCAGCGAGGCCGAGCAGTTCATGGACTTCCTCATCCGGCATGTCAGTCCGGAGGGCCACGGCCCCTCGGGACCGCTCCAGATCATGTACGGCATCGACGGCCGCACCGATCTGACGGAACGTGAACTCGTCCATCTGGAGGGGCATCGGAGCTCGGCTCCCGTCCGGGTCGGGAACGCCGCCGCCGACCAGCTCCAACTCGACATCTACGGCGCCCTGATCGACTCGATCTACCTCTACGACAAGTGGGCCAAGCCCATCTCCAGCGGCCAGTGGGACGACGTGTGTACGCTGGTGGAGTGGGTGTGCGCGCACTGGGACCAGCCCGACGAGGGGATCTGGGAGACGCGCGGCGGTCGCAAGAACTTCCTCTACTCCCGGCTGATGTGCTGGGTGGCGATCGAGCGGGCGATCAGGATGGCGGGCCGGCGCGGTCTGCCCGCCGATCTCAACCGCTGGCGGGAGTGCCGCGACGCCATCTACCGGCGGATCATGAAGAACGGCTGGTCCGAGACCCGGCAGGCGTTCGTCCAGCACGAGGACGGGGACGTGCTCGACGCGGCCGTCCTGATGATGCCGCTGACCAAGTTCATCGCGCCGACCGACCCCAAGTGGCTGTCCACCCTGGACGCGCTCACCGAGGAACTGGTGTCGGACTCGCTGGTGTACCGCTACGACCCGATGGCGAGCCCCGACGGGCTGCGTGGCGACGAGGGCACCTTCTCGATCTGCTCGTTCTGGTACGTCGAGGCGATGGTGCACGCCGGGCGGATCGACGAGGCCCGCCTGGCCTTCGAGAAGATGCTCACCTACGCCAACCACCTGGGCCTGTACGCCGAGGAGATCAGCAACACCGGCGAGCAGCAGGGCAACTTCCCGCAGGCCTTCACGCACCTGGCCCTGATCAGCGCGGCCTTCAATCTGGACCGGGCCCTGGGCTGAGGAATAGCCGTCCGCCGGACTCACGTTGCCGTCTGCATGACGACGAACGCGCCCCGCTCCGAGGTCCTGCGATACACCGCCTTCTCCAGCGACCCCGAGGGAGGGAACCCCGCCGGAGTCGTCCTGGACGCCAGTGCCCTGGGCGACGACGACATGCTGGCCGTGGCTGCCGAGCTCGGGTACTCGGAGTCGGCGTTCCTGACGGCGCCCCCGGAGGGCCTCGACGGCCCCGAGGGCCGGGTGTTCACCATCCGCTATTTCAGCCCCAAGGCCGAGGTGCCGTTCTGCGGCCACGCGACCGTCGCGGCCGCCATCGCCCTCGCCGAGCGGATCGGCCCAGGAGAGCTGGTGTTCTCGACGCCCGCCGGGACCGTGCCGGTGGCGGTGGCCGAGGAGGGCGGCACGGTCAGGGCCACGCTCACCAGCGTCGAGCCGCACATCGTGGAGATCAGCGACGCCGACCTGGCCGAGGCGCTCGCCGCGCTGGACTGGCCCGCCGACGATCTCGACCCGGCGTTCCCGCCGCGGATCGCGTTCGCGGGCGCCCGCCATCTCGTCCTGGCGGCGGCGACCCGGGCACGCCTCGCCGACCTGTCGTACGACTTCGCGCGCCTCGAAGCCCTGATGCACCGGCTGGACCTGACCACCGTCCAGCTGGTGTGGCGGGAGTCGGCCGGGGTCTTCCACGTCCGGGACCCGTTCCCCGTCGGCGGTGTCGTGGAGGACCCGGCGACAGGTGCCGCGGCCGCCGCGTTCGGCGCGTACGCCCGTGAGCTCGGTCTGGTACCCGAGGACGCCGTCCTCACGCTGCGCCAGGGCGAGGACCTGGGCCGCCCCGGCGAGCTCACGGTGACCCTGCGCGCGGGCGACCCCCGGGTCCGGGTGAGCGGCGCGGGAACCCGCATCGGCTGAGGTCAGTGGCCGTGTCCGCCGGAGGGCTCGTGGGGAGCCTCGCCGGCGGTCGCCCCGGCCGCTCCCCCGGCCCTGACCGTGAACGCGGCGGTGTGCACCTTGCCGTCGTGCTTGAAGTCGAGGAAGAGCCGGTATGTGCCGGCGCTCGGGGCGGTGGCCGTGAAGGAGATGTCGGGCCCGGCGGCCGTGGTGCCGTCGCCGGGCTCGCCGTTCGGGTGGACGTGCAGGTAGGCGAGGTCACCGGAGCGCAGGGCGACCAGATGGCCGTAGGCCCCGAGGTAGGGCTGGAGGTCGGTGACGGGCCGGCCGTCGCGGGAGACCGTCAGTTTCAGTGCGCGGGCCGCGCCGGGGCGCAGGGCGCCGCCGAGTTTCACCTGATAGCCGTCGGTCTCGGCGGTGGCGTCCGGCGCCGGGACGGGTCGCGGCCGGTAGGCGCCGGAGACGGCGAGGTCGGCGCCGAGGGTGAGGTTCTCAGCCCCCTTCTTCTCCGGCGTGAAGTCGGCGAAGACCCGGTAGCCGCCCGCCCGGGGCAGTGACACCGGGATGCTCCAGGTGCCGTCGGCGGCCCGGGTGGGGTGCAGATGGCGGTAGGTGTTCAGGTCGCGTGAGGCGACGATGAGGTGGAGTTCCGCGTCGTGCTCCGTACGGAACGCCGTGACCGCGCGGCCGTCGTCGCCCCGGACGGTGAAACGGAGGTCGGCCGTGCGTCCGGCCGCGAGGCGAGGGGTCGCCAGGTCGAGGGTGTAGCCCTTCTCCGAGATCTGGAAGCCGCCGGCCGGGGGCGACTCGTGTTCCGAGTGTGCTGACCCACTGCCGTCTCCGCGCATGTCGTGGCGGGCCTTGGACTCGTCCTGAACGACGGGCCCAAGGCTCTGGCCCACGCCGTAGGCGGTGCCGAAGGTCGCGGCCAGCGCGGCGGCGTACGCGGTGATTCTCAGTCCAGCGTGCATGGGGCGCACCTCCGGCTCGATCCGGGTTCCGATGCGCTTCACGATACCCCCAGGGGGTATCAAGTCAACCCGATCGCGCCACTTGCCTCAGATACCTACCCGGGGTATACAGAAGACGCGATCAGCATACCCCTGCCCGGTATCACGAGGAGCAGTGATGACCACTACCAGCGCAGTCGCCGAGACCGAACTCGCCATCGGCGGCATGACGTGTGCCTCGTGCGCCGCCCGCATCGAGAAGAAGCTCAACCGGATGGACGGGGTCACCGCCACCGTCAACTACGCCACCGAGAAGGCCAAGGTCACCCACGAGGACGGGGTGTCCGTCCAGGACCTGATAGCGACCGTGGAGAAGACCGGTTACACGGCCAGGGAACCGGCGCCACCGGAGCCCGCCGCTCCCGATCAGCAGGAGTCCGACGAACTGCGGTCCCTGCGGCAGCGGTTGGTGACCGCCGTGGTCCTCGCCGCCCCTGTCGTCGCGATGGCGATGATCCCGGCCCTCCAGTTCGAGTACTGGCAGTGGCTGTCGCTGACGCTGGCGGCGCCCGTGGTGACGTACGCCGGATGGCCCTTCCACAGGGCCGCGTTCACCAATGCCCGGCACGGCGCTGCCACCATGGACACCCTGATCTCGGTCGGCACCGTCGCGGCCTTCGGGTGGTCCCTGTGGGCCCTGTTCCTCGGGACCGCCGGTACGCCGGGCATGAAGCACCCCTTCGAGCTGACGATCGCCCGCGGTGACGGCACCGGGAACCTCTATCTGGAGGCTGCGGCCGGGGTCACCGCGTTCGTCCTCGCCGGGCGGTACTTCGAGGCCCGCTCCAAGCGCAGGGCGGGAGCCGCTCTCCAGGCGTTGCTGGAGCTGGGGGCCAAGGACGTCACCGTGTTGCGTGCGGACGGGCGGGAACAGAGCGTGCCCGTGACCGAGTTGAAGGTCCGGGACCGTTTCGTCGTCCGTCCCGGGGAGAAGATCGCCACCGACGGAACCGTCGTCGAGGGCTCCTCCGCCGTCGACGCCTCGATGCTCACCGGTGAGTCCGTGCCGGTGGAGGTGGTCGCGGGCGACGCCGTCACCGGAGCCACCCTCAACGCGGGCGGCCGACTCGTCGTCGAGGCGACCCGGGTCGGCTCCGACACCCAACTCGCCAGGATGGCCAAGCTGGTGGAGGACGCGCAGAACGGCAAGGCGGCCGCGCAGCGGCTCGCGGACCGGATCTCCGCGGTGTTCGTGCCGGTCGTCATCGCGCTCGCGCTGGGCACCCTCGGCTTCTGGCTCGGCAACGGCGCGGGTACGGCCGCCGCGTTCACCGCAGCCGTTGCCGTACTGATCATCGCCTGCCCGTGCGCCCTGGGTCTCGCCACCCCCACCGCGCTGCTGGTCGGCACCGGTCGCGGTGCCCAACTGGGCATCCTCATCAAGGGTCCCGAGGTCCTGGAGTCCACCCGGAAGGTGGACACCGTCGTTCTGGACAAGACCGGCACCGTCACCACCGGCCGGATGACCCTGCTGGCCGTCCACCCCGCCCACGGCACCGTGGAGACCGACGTCCTGCGGCTCGCGGGCGCGTTGGAGCACGCCTCGGAACATCCCGTCGCCCGCGCGGTCGCCGACGGGGCGCGGGAGAAGCTGGGTGAGCTGCCCGCCCCCGAGGACTTCGCGAACGTGCCGGGGCTCGGGGTGCAGGGCGTCGTCCAGGGACACGCTGTATTGGCGGGGCGCGAGCGGCTGCTCGACGAGTGGGCGATCGAACTGCCCGAGGAGCTCCGGCTCGGGAAGGAGGCTGCGGAGTCGGCCGGTCGTACGGTGATCGCGGTCGCCTGGGACGGGAAGGCGCGGGCCGTCCTCGAGGTGGCAGACGCGGTCAAGGACACGAGCCGCGAGGCGATCGCCCGGCTGCGGGCACTGGGGCTCACCCCGGTCCTGCTGACCGGGGACAACCGGGCCGTGGCGGCGTCCGTGGCCCGGGAGGTCGGCATCGACGCCGACCAGGTGATCGCCGAGGTGCTGCCCCAGGACAAGGTCGATGTCGTCAAGCGGCTCCAGGCGCAGGGGCGTTCGGTCGCGATGGTGGGCGACGGGGTCAACGACGCGGCCGCGCTCGCCCGGGCCGACCTGGGGCTGGCGATGGGCACGGGCACGGACGCCGCGATCGAGGCGGGCGACCTCACTCTCGTGCGGGGCGATCTGCGGGCCGCGGCGGACGCGATCAGGCTCGCCCGCCGCACCCTGGGCACGATCCGGTCCAACCTGTTCTGGGCCTTCGCCTACAACGTGGCCGCGCTGCCTCTGGCGGCGGCGGGACTCCTCAACCCGATGCTCGCGGGGGCGGCGATGGCGTTCTCGTCGGTGTTCGTGGTCGGCAACTCGCTGCGGCTGCGCTCGTTCCGGGCCGCGCGTCCTTGAACGCGGGCGACTCCCGTCCTCGGACCTTCTACGGGCCGACCTCGGAACGCCCCCTGGATCACCGGGCCTTACTCGCCGCCGTACGGAAGCGTCGTGCCCGGCAGGTTGTACTCGTCGCGTCGGCCGCACATCCCGAAGCCGCCGAGCCGGGTCGGCGCGGCCTCGTGCGCGGTCGCCTCCCCGAGGTACGACGGCTCACCGGAGGCCAGTTCGTCCAGCTGGGTGCCGGTGCGCTCTGCGGTGGCCAGCGCCCCCGCCCGCCACAGCTCGCGCCAGGTGGGCACCTTCTCCCGGACCAGGCGGGCGGCCGCGCGCTGGAACTCCAGGTACGGGCCGTTGTCACCGGAGGCCAGGGACTCGCGCAGGACGAGGTAGCCCTCGACGGCGCGGTCCCTGCGGCGCCGAGCGGCATCGGCCGTCTCCGGCCCGGTGCCGGGCGGGAGTCGGGCCGCCGCGGCGTACCGCTCGGGGTCGGCGAGGACCTCCGGCGGGAAGGTGAAGACGGCGTCGCCGGCCTCGGGCAGGCCGCTGTTCTGCATCACCACGGTGATGCGCAGATCGCCGCCCTGGACCATGCGGTGCACGGTTCCGGGCGTGAACCAGGCGAGGGAGCCCGCCTCCAGCGGGATCTCCCGGTAGCCGTCGGGGCTCAGGGTCTGCACCGCGCCCCGGCCGCCGGTGACGACGTACGCCTCCGTGCACACCAGGTGCAGATGGGGGCTGCCGCCGCAGACGCCGTCGGCGGCCTCCCAGTCGTAGGCGCTGAGGTGCGACAGCCCGACGGCACCGGGAAGGGGGTGGGGAAGCCCGGGCTCGGGCGCTCCTGCGGGCCCGGTCACCACGACAGCCCTTCCAGGTGCTCACCGACCCGTTCGGCATCCCAGGCGCCGTCTGCCACGACCAGACGGTAGCGGTAGGCGAAGGACTCGCCCGGTGGCAGCTCGAACTCCTCGAAGAACGCCCAGGAGAACGCGACCGTCGGGAAGGGCTGGGAACGCACGAACCAGTGGGACTCGTGAACCGCGCTCGCGGGGTCGAGGTTCTCGGGGGCGTGTGCGAAGACGAGCGTGGAGTGGGCGTTCACGTCGTCGTGCTCGGCGGTGAAGGCGAGCCAGGGGCTCTGGCTGCCCATCAGCTTGTCCGCGTCGGCGATGGTGTCCGGGGCGAAGACCCTGCCGCCGGTGAAGTCGCGGGGGCCGCGCCACTGGAGTCCGGTGTAGCCGGCCATCTCCCGGCCCGCGGTGGTCGGCGAGCCGAAGACGAGGGGCTCGGCGCGCAGGTTGGTCAGGCGGGTCGACCAGTCGAGCGCCCAGGAGCCTGCGGCCTCGTCGACCGAGTGGACGGCAAGGCCCCGCTCTTCGCGGGCCCACTCCTCGCCGCCGTTCTCCACCCAGGTCAGCGTCTCGGTGAGGTCCAGCCGGTCCTCGGCGGCCATGAGCGCGGTGAAGCCGTCGTGCCGCATCGAGCCGACGCGCTCCGGGAGGTACTGGTAGCCCTGCCCGTGCACGTAACAGTTGCCGCCCCAGAAGTTCTGCCCGGACAGATGGCTCGCTGTCATCTGGAGGCCCTTGTGCCAGCGGTGGTCGTTGGGCCGGTATCCGGTGACCGTCCGGCCCCCGAGGGTGCGGACCGGGTGCGCGTACGGCTTCTTGGCCTCGAAGGCGTCGGGGTCGGGTCGGTAGACGTAGCGGAGGATCTCCGTGCCGTTCGCCGCCTCGACGGCGATGTGCTCGCCGTGGACGTGGCTGACGCGGATGCTCATGCGTGCTCCTTGGGGGCCCAGTGGGGGTGGTCGCCGTGCATCGCCGGGTAGAAGGGGTCGCCGGGCACGATCTCGCCCGCCGTCACGGGCTGCCCCGTGAAGGCGGACTTGTAGAGCGCGGCGGCGAACTCGAGGGTGGCACGCGCGTCGGTGCCGCTGCCGGGAGGCCTGACACCGTTGTCGTACGCGTCGAGGAGCGCGCCGAGCTGGGCGGCGTGCGAGCTGGGCACGTCGGCGGTGGGGGTGCGCCAGGCGTCGGCCCGCTCGGAGGCGACGTGCGGGGCGGGTGTGTAGGTCCAGTCCTCGTTGCGGTGGCCGTAGAGGTGGGTGAGTTCGACGGTCGCGTCGGCGCAGTCGATGCGGATGCGGCTCACCTCGTCGGGGGACAGCACGCTGTTGACGACGGTGGCGAGGGCGCCGTTCTCGAAGCGGACGAGGGCCGTGGAGACGTCCTCGCTCTCGGTGTCGTGGACCAGCCGGGCCGCCATGGCGCGGATCTCCGCCCACGGTCCGAGCAGGTGCAGGAGGAGGTCGTACTGGTGGATGCCGTGGCCCATGGTGGGGCCACCGCCCTCGCTCGCCCAGGTCCCGCGCCACGGTACGGCGTAGTAGGCGGTGTCCCGGTGCCAGGTGGTCTGGCAGTGGGCGACCCGGGGGGCGCCGAGCTCACCGCTCGCAAGGAGGTCGCGCGCGTGGACGGCGCCGGAGCCGTAGCGGTGCTGGAAGACAACCGAAGCGTAGGCGCCGGAGGCTTCCTCGGCCGCGGCGATCTCGTCGTACTCGGCGAGCGACAGCGTCAGCGGCTTCTCGCACAGCACCCAGGCGCCCGCCCTGAGCGCGGCCACCGTCTGCGCGCGGTGCAGGGAGGGCGGGGTGCCGATGAGGACCAGGTCGGGGCGTACGGCGTCCAGCATCTCCTCGACCGAGGTGAACCCGGCGACCTCCTCGCCCGCGAGTGCGCGGAAGGCGTCCAGTCTGCCCTGGTCCACGTCGACGGCGGCGACCAGTTCGACCCGCTCTGCGTGGGCCCTGAGCGCGGGCAGGTGGCTGCCGCTGACGATGGCGCCGGTGCCGACCACGGCGACTCGGCGACGGGCTGGACGGGACATGCGGTCCTCCTCGGGCGTCCGATGCCGGGACGCTGACGTGCGGGAAAGCGCTTGCTCCCCGGAGTGACCCTAGATCCCAGGAGATTGTCCGAACAAGACCCCGGGGGCGGCTTTATGGGGAGGACGGCGGAGGTTTTGCCGGGGTGGCGGCCACGAAGGGGGAGGTGGGAGGCCTGGGAGGGGTGGGGC
>NZ_JOGP01000032.1:0-65863 GCF_000719505.1 Streptomyces sp. NRRL B-3229
CCCCTTCTGCTCCCCCCGCCCCTTCTGCTCCCCCCTCACATCACCGCACCACCGTCCACGTGTCCCCCGACACCATGCCGTACCTCCTCGACCACTGCTTCTTCCCGCAGCGCCCCGGCTGGCCCGACGTGGCCGACCGCTGGCCCGTCGTGCCGGCGACGACGATCGTCCACCACATGATGGAGACGGCGGAGCGGGCCGCCCCCGGCAAGCGGGCGGTCGCCGTGCACGGGGCCCGCTTCGACCAGTGGCTGACGGCCACCCCGCCGGTCGACGTACCGGTCACGGTGACCGGCGACGGCCCGGGGCGTCTCGCGGTCACGTTCGGCCCCGGCGCCCGTGCCGTGGTCGAAGTCGCCGACCGCCACCCCACCCAACGCCCTCCCCGCCGGCGTACGGACCCCACGTCCGAACGCGCCCCCGACCACACCGCCGCCCAGCTCTACACCGAACGCTGGATGTTCCACGGCCCGCTGTTCCAGGGCGTCACCGAACTCACCGCCATCGGCGAGCGGCACGTGCGCGGCGTGATCACCACGCCTCCCGCGCCGGGCGCCCTGCTCGACAACGTCGGGCAGATCCTCGGCTACTGGATCATGGCGACACGTCCCGAGCGGTCCGTCGTCTTCCCGGTCCAGATACGGGAACTGCGGTTCTACGGTCCTCACCCGCGCCCCGGTACGGAGGTGGAGTGCCTGGTGAGCGTCACCTCGCTCACCGACGCGGTACTCGAGGCCGACGTACAGCTGACCGTCCACGGCGAGGTGTGGGCGGAGCTCACCGGCTGGCGGGACCGCCGCTTCGACAACGACCCGCGGATCCGGGCCGCCGGGCGCTTCCCGGAACGCAACCTGCTCTCCGAGGCCCGCCCCGGCGGCTGGTCGCTCGTGCACGAGCGGTGGCCCGACCTCGCCTCACGCGAGCTGATCATGCGCAACCTGCTGAGCGGCGCGGAACGCGCGGAGTACGCCGCGCACGCCCCGCGCGGCCGTCGGCAGTGGCTGCTCGGCCGGATCGCGGTCAAGGACGCCGTACGGCGGTGGCTGTGGGACCACGGCGAGGGGCCGGTCTTCCCGGCGGAGATCCGGGTCCGCAACGACGAGTCGGGCCGCCCCCGCGTCACCGGTCTGCACGGCCGCACGCTGCCTGCGCTGGACGTGTCGCTGGCCCACCGGGCCGAGGCCGGGGTCGCGATCGTACGGCCGCGCACCACCGGCCCCGGACCGGGACCGGGCATCGACATCGAGGAGGTCGCCGAGCGCGACGCCGCCACGCTCAGCACCGCCCTGGGAGGAGGCGAACTCGCGCTGTTGCGCGAGCGGTCCGCCGTCACGGGAGAGCCCGAGGCCCTGTGGTTCACCCGGTTCTGGGCCGCCAAGGAGGCGGTCGTGAAGGCGGAGGGCACGGGATTCGGCGGCCGGCCACGGGACTTCGCGGTCGTCGAAGTGGCCGACGGGGATCGGCTGCTGGTCCTGGGACGCCTGAAGCGCGTGTACAGCGTGCGCCACACGCGCACCGGCAATCCCCCCGGCCTGCCCGACAGGGACTACATCGTGGCCTGGACGACCGGCTCGACGCACGAAGAGGAGACGTACGACCGATGACCCCGACCCCCCACCTGCCGACCGCCACGGACGAGGACGCGGTCCTCGCCGCCATCACCGGCATGCTCGCCGGGCTGCTGGAGGACGAATACGGCCTCGACGACGTCGAGATCGGCATGGCGACCACCTTCAACCGCGACCTAGAGCTGGAGAGCATCGACCTGGTGACACTCGCGGGCCTGCTGCACGAGCGCTACGGCGAACACGTCAACCTCGCCGAGTTCCTGGCCGGCATGGAGCTCGACGAGATCATCCAGCTCACTGTCGGCCGGCTCGTGGAGCACGTTGTGCGGAGCCTGAAGGCAGCGGAGGCGTGCTGAACCATGGCACTGATCGAGACTGCTGAACTCCGGTTGAACGTAGAGCGGATGGGCCACCGGGACGGCCGCCCGGCCACCGGGACGGTCGTCCTTGTCCACGGGCTGCTCACCGACAGCCTGGCCAGCTACTACTTCACCGTCGCCCCGCGGTTCGCCGCGGCCGGACTCGACGTCGTCATGTACGACCTGCGGGGCCACGGCCGCAGCGGACGCCCGGCGAGCGGCTACACCCTGGACCACCACATCGACGACCTGGAGGCCCTGCTCGCCCGGCTGGAGATCACCGGCCCGGTCCACCTCGTCGGCAACTCCTTCGGCGGCACGATCGCCTTCGGCTACGCCGCTCGCCGCCCGGACCGGGCGGCGAGCGTCACCCTGATCGAGTCGGAACCGGCCACCGCGACCTGGGCGCCGAAACTCGGCGGCATTCTGCACCGGGTGATGCACGAGCTGGCGTACAACGAGGCCGACGCGCTCGCCTGGATCACCGCCCACCGCAGCCACAACACCGCCCGCCTCGCCAAGGGCGCGGCCCGCCTGGCCCGGGAGACCACGCTCGCCCGCGACATCCCGGCCAGCCGGGTGCTGACGGAGGACGAGATCCGCTCCGTGGGCTGCCCGGTGCTCGGCCTGTACGGCGGCGACTCCGACCTGGCCGAACTGGCCCCGTGGCTCCGGTCGCTGCTGCCCGACTGCCGGACGGTGGTGCTGCCGGGGCACGAGCACTCCGTGCTGGTGGAGGCGCCGGGGACGGTCGGTGACCACGTCCTGGCCCTCGTCGGAGCGGCCGACGCGGAGGGCGTGGCCGGGGTGGCGGCCCGGTGAGCCGATTCCTGTTCGTCGTACCGCCGTTGGTCGGGCACATCAACCCGGCGGCCGGCGTGGCGGCCGAACTCGCCGCCCGCGGCCACGAGTCGGCCTGGGCCTGCGCCGATCCGACACTCGTCCGGCGGCTGGCCGGGTCGGCAGCCGTGGTGTTCCCGTGCGCGGGGCCGGTGCCGAGGGACGGCGTACGTCCGCCGGACCTGAGAGGGCCGGAAGCCATGAAGTTCCTCTGGCAGCACTTCCTGGTACCGCTGGCCGAGGACATGGCCCTCGGTGTACGGGACGCGGTCGAGGAGTTCGGGCCCGACGCCGTGGTCGCCGACCAACAGGCCCTCGCCGGCGGGCTGGTGGCCGAGCGGCTGGGTGTGCCCTGGGCCACCTCGGCCACCACTTCGGCCGAGTTCACCGACGTCCTGGCCCGGATGCCGAAGATCGCGGTCTGGCTGGACGACCAGCTGCACGGCCTGCGGGCCCGGATCGGCGACCCGGCGGGCACCGCCGACCCGCGCTTCTCCCCCCACCTGGTCCTCGTCTTCACCACTCCGGAGTTCGTGGGACCGGACGCCCGGCAGGAGCCCCGGATCCGCTATGTGGGCCCCTCGATCACGGAGCGGCCCGGCGGGTCCGACTTCCCCTGGGACTGGCTCGACACCTCCCGCTCCACCGTCCTCGTGACGCTCGGCACCGCCAACACCGACATCGGCGCCCGCTTCCTCAGCGAGTGCCTGGCCGCGGTGCGCGAACGGACCGACCGGCTTCAGGCGGTGATCACGGACCCCGGGTGCGTCCTCGGCCCGCCCCTCCAGGACAAGAGCGTCCTGGTCCTTCCCTCCGTCCCCCAACTCCAGCTTCTGGAAAGGGCGGACGCCGTCGTCTGCCACGCCGGTCACAACACCGTGTGCGAGTCCCTCTGGCATGGCGTCCCCCTCGTCGTGGCCCCCATCCGTGACGACCAGCCGGTCGTGGCCGGACAGGTGACCGACGCGGGAGCGGGCGTCCGGGTCAGGTTCGGCCGAGTCACCGCCGGACGGCTGGGCGCCGCCCTGGACGCCGCACTGTACGAGCCCACCCATCGCGTGGCGGCCGACCGGATCCGTACGGCGTTCCGCGCAGCCGGCGGCAGCGCGGCGGCCGCCACCCACCTGGAGCGACTGGCTCGCGGTGCGCTCCCTCCGGAGAACCAATGAACAACGAACCCGAAACTGACCACGCGCCGCCGTCCCCCAGCCGCGCCGAACAGGTCGACGCACTGCGGCCCGTCTACCGTGCCGACCTCGCCGAAGGCCTGAGCCGCTTCTTCGAACCGCGGCGCGACGCCTGCCCGTGGTGCGACTCGCCCCGGCTGACGACCCGGCTGCGGACCACGGACCTCATCCAGCACAAGCCCGGCCGCTTCGTCCTCGACCGGTGCGAGGACTGCCGCCACGTCTTCCAGAACCCGCGGCTCAGCGAGGCCGGCCTGGAGTTCTACTACCGGGACTTCTACGACGGCCTGGGGGAGAAGCAGCGCGGCGACACCTTCGCGCGCCGCACGAGGATGTACGTGCGACGTGCCGAATCCCTGCTCCCCTTCGCCTCCGCCCCCGAGAACTGGCTGGACGTCGGCACCGGCCACGGTCACTTCTGCGCGGCAGCCAGGACCGTTTTCCCGCACACGATCTTCGACGGGCTGGACTTCACCGACGGAGCCGAACTCGCCGAACGGGCCTGCCGCGTGGAACGCGGCTACCGCGGCAGCTTTCCCGACCTGGCACCGGAGCTCTCGGGCCGCTACGAGGTCGTCAGCATGTTCCACTACCTGGAGCACAGCACCGCCCCGGACCGTGAACTGCGGGCCGCGCACCGGGTGATCCGCCCCGGCGGCCACCTGCTGATCGAGGTCCCGGACCCCGAGAGCGGCTACGCCCGCCTCCTGGGCCGCTGGTGGCTGCCCTGGCTGCAACCGCAGCATCTGCACCTCGTCCCGGTGGAGAACCTGCGGCGCAGACTACGGAACCTCGGCTTCACGGTGGTGGCCGAACAGCACGCCGACCCGCACGACCCCGTCGACCTCCTGGCGGCCGTCTGGCTGGCCCTGGACGCGGTCGCCCCGGGCGAGGACCTGCCCTGGCGGCCGGCCCCGCCGACGGCCCTGCGCCGCGCCCTGCGCGCCATCACACAGACCGCCGGTATCCCGGCCCTGCTCCTGGCCGCCCTGCTCGACCGCTGCGTCGTCAAGCCCGTGGCCCGGCCCCTCGGCCTGTCCAACGCCTACCGGTTGGTGGCCCGCCGGGAGTGAGCTGCGTGACGCCGCCGGCCCCGTACCGGGGCCGGCGGCGTCCGTTTCGGAAGGCGCGTCAGAAGACGCGTCCGACATCCTGGCGGACGATGGTCGCCATGCTGTGCTCGGCGAGTGCGGCGATCGTGAAGGACGGGTTGCAGGCGCCCGTCGAGCCGGGAATGCGGGCGCCGTCCAGCACGTAGAGGCCCTTGTGGCCGAGGACGCGGCCGTAGAGGTCGAGGGCTTCGCCCATGGGTACGCCGCCCAGGGGATGCCAGGTGGAGGGCGCGGTGGCGTTGGTGTCCACCATGAGGCCGCCGCCTGCCAGCGCGATGGCCTCCATGCGGGCCGCGATCAGTGCCTGGAGCACGGTGTCCCCGGTGACCGGCCAGGTCAGCACCGCGTCGTCCTTGTCCGCGTCGTAGGCCCAGGTGCCCACGCCGTCGACGATGCCGTAGCCGACGACGGTGACGACGGTGACACCGGGGGCCGGGGCGGGCGAGCCCGCGTGGATGAGGGTGTACGGAATGGGACTGCCGGAGTCGGTGGCGCCGATGCACGCCGGGCCGCCCTGACGGGTGCCGGCGTCGCCGTTGGGGTTGAGCCAGGCCCAGATCCGGTCGCCGTTGTTGCCCCACTTGGTCCCGATGGCGTCCGGCAGGTCGGGAACCAGGCCCTTGGCACGCGACTTGACCAGTAGCCGGGTGGTGCCGGGCGAGCCCGCGTTGAGGAACACCGCGTCGGCGGTGACGCGGATCCGCTCCTGGACGGCGCCGCCGGTGTCGATGCGGTCGACAGACAGCACCCAGCGCTTGTTCGCGTCCATCGCGAGGTCCTGGACGACGTGCAGGGGCGCCACCTCCACCAGGCCGGTCAGCTCGGCCTGCGCGAGATAGGTGACGTCGATGGAGTGCTTGCCGCCGTTGTTCACCCCGAAGGCGACGTCGCTCGTGGTGTACGTCGGGGTGTACTGGCCGGTCAACTCGCCGCGGGCGTAACGCCAGTCGATGGGCAGGGGCACCTTGAACGGCGTCAGGCCCACCTTGGGCAGGACGTCCCGGAAGAGCCGGGAGGACTTGTAGGAGTCGGAGGCCAGCAGGTCGTCGGGGATGGGGGAGACGCCCAGCATGCGGGAGACCGTCGGGTACGCCACCCGGTCCAGCTCGTCGTAGAAGTCGGCGGCCCTGGGGATGGAGCGCGTGAAGTTCTCCTTCGTCGGCTGCAGGGTCATCCCGTGGTAGGTGATCGAGCCCCCGCCGACCGCCGCGCCGACGTTGGCGGTCATGCCGTTGCCCTCGACGGCCTCGATGACACCGGTGTACGGCGTCCAGGTCTTGTCGACGCCGGGGACGATGGAGTGGTCGGTGAGCCAGGCCGAGCGGTTGTCCATGTTCGCGAAGCGGCAGAACGTGGTCGCGTTGGGGCCGGTGACCCAGCGCCGTCCGCGCTCCAGGACCAGGCTGGGCACCCCGGCCTGCGCCAGCCGGAGCGCGGTCACGCCGCCGCCGAAGCCGGTGCCCACGACGACGGCCCTGACCCGCCGCTCGGTCACGGCAGCTCTGGTGCCGGCTGTCGCCGTTCGGGCCGTACCGACAGCGCCCAGCGCGGCGGCGCCCAGAGCGGCGGTCGTACCGAGCACCCGGCGACGGCTGATGCCGGAGGGGGAAGGCGGAACGGAGGAGGAGGCATTCCGGGACATGGGGGACTCCCGTCGGGGGGTGGGCCGTTCGTGGAACACGGGCCCAACAAGGGCCGGCAGTGAAAGGGGAGAAGCGATCTCACCCGGGCGAAGCGACGTGCGTGCTTGACGCGTGCATGCTTCTGCGACGAGGCGCCACGGTAGCAGCTCGTGTCGCGGTGCGCCATAAAGTCGCACCATGCCATGAAGTGAGCGCAACACAGCGACGAAGAAGCGCACTTCGCCCCACGTCACTGGCAACCGCGCACAAGCTCGTTAGGGTTGACGCGGATGTGTGGAGGTGGGGACACATGGTCGCGGAAGCCCCCGGCCGCGCGGGCCGGCCGCCGCTCACGGAGCGGCGCCGGGAGATGACGCGCGGGGAGATCGCCGAGGAGGCGCTCAGGCTCTTCGTCACCCAGGGCGTGGCGGCCACCACGGCGGAGGACATCGCCGTGGCCGCCGGCATCTCCACCCGCACGCTGTGGCGTTACTTCCGCTCTAAGGAGGAGTGCGTACGTCCGCTGCTCGCCGCGGGCATCGAGCTGGCGACCGAGTGCCTGCGGGCCCACCGGAGAAAGGACGGCTCGCTCGCCGACGTGACCGTGGGCGTCGACGGGTCCGACGCGCTCTCCGCGCGGCCCGTGGAGGCGCTGCGGGACCTCGTACGCCTGAGCCGGGACGAACCCGGACTGCGCGCCGTCTGGCTGGACGCCCACTTCGACGCCGAAGCCGGGTTCGCCCGGCTGATCGCCGAGGACACCGGCCGGTCCGAGCAGGACCTCGCCGTACGCGTGGAGGCGGGCATGCTGAACGCGGCGCTGCGCATCGCCGTGGAGGACTGGGCCCTGCGCGCCGACCGGCCGTCCGGCCCCTCCCTGGGGGCAACCCTGACCCACGCCCTGCACATGGTGGCCGAGTCCTCGGCGGCCTCCGCTCGCACCTGGCTCTCCTAGAGCCGGGCGGACCGCCCCCGAGCCGCTTCAGGCGAGACCGCGCCGCATGGCGTCGGCGACGAGTTCGCCGACGAGGACGGCGGTCGCCGCCGGGCCGCGCGACGGGGCCGTGGGCAGGATCGACGTGTCCGCGACCCGCAGACCGCGGATCCCGTGCACCCTGCCGTAGTGGTCGACGGCCGCCCGGCAATCGTCGGCCGGGCCCAGCGGGACCGTGCCGCAGGTGTGCTGGGACGTGCCGAGCCGGGCGCGGATCCACCGGTCGAGCAGACGGTCGTCGTCCAGCACCCGGGGCCCGGGTTCCACGAGCCCGGCGGACACCTCACCGAACGCCCTGGTGGCGAGGAGTGCCGCGGTGGCCCGCACCGCCTCGCGCAGGCGTCGCCGGTCCGCGCCGCTCGACAGATATCCGTAGTCGATGTCCGGGGGCGTGGCCCGATCGGCGGACCGGGTCCGCAGCCGGCCCGTCAGGCGCGGGGACTGGTCGGAGACCAGGAACACGTGGGGCGCGCCGGGGACGGTCACCGTTCCGCCGAGCAGCCCGGGCAGGGGGACGAGCGACTGGAGTATCTCCAGGTCGCCCGGGTTCCCGCCGTCGGACGACGCCAGGTGCAGGACGCCGCCGAGCCAGGTGCCGACGGCTTCCGGCAGGGGGCGGCGCGGCACCCACTCCACGGCCACCTGGGGGTGGTCGCCGAATCGGGCACCGACGGCGGGCGCGTCCCTGACGACGGGTAGGCCGAGCCGTTCCAGGTCGGAGCGCGGCCCGATGCCCGACAGGTGCAGCAGATGGGGCGAGCCGAACGCCCCGGCACAGAGCACGACTTCACCGGCCGCAACGCTGACGGGGTGGCCTTCACGCTCGACGATCACCCCGGTCGCCCGGCCGCCCTCGACGACGATCCGGCTGACCGTACTGCCACCCACCACCCGCAGGTTGGGGCGCCCGAGCGCGGCCAGGAGGTAGCAGACACCGGTGTTGAGGCGCACTCCGTCCACCGTGTTGGACGGCACCGGGCCGAACCCGGGCGCGCAGGGGGCGTTCTTGTCGGGCTCCTCGGGAAAGCCGAGTTGGCTCGCGGCAGCCCGGAACGCGGCCGTGGCGGGGTGGCACAGACCGGTGCGGCGCACTGGCATCGGCCCGTCGCCGCCGTGCAGTTCGTCGGTGCCGTAGTCGAGATCGGTCTCCAGGGCCCGCAGGAACGGCAGCACCCGTTCGTACGACCAGGCGGCACCGCCCGCGTCCGACCAGCGGCCGAAGTCCTCGTGCCGGGCTCTCACGAAGTACCCGCCGTTGACCGTGGTCGAGCCGCCGAGGAAGCGGCCACGGGGGACGGTGTAGGCCCGCTGCGCAGTGAGGCGTACCGGGTATGCCTGGACGGCGAGATGGCCGGGCCGCGCCCCGGGCACCAGCCGTGCGTCCAGCAACTCGGATGCGAAGGCGGCGAGTTGCTCCGGCACCGGACCCGACTCCAGAACCATCACGGTACGGCCGGGGTCCTCGCTGAGCCGTGCCGCGAGCACGGCGCCGCTGCCTCCGGCACCCACGACGACGACATCGGGGCGGCTCGGCAGCTCCATGAGCAGCGATCCAACGCACGGCGAGGAGCGACCGCACGTCCGCGTTCCGGTGAACGGGACCGGTGCTTCGGTTTCGGCCCGCGGTGTCATTACGGTCGGGCGAACCGATGACGCCGAGGGAGTGCCGTATGACCGAACCCTGCACGGTTCCCGCCGACGAGCCCGAGGCCGCCGTACCGGAGGAGTCACTGATCGAGGCCGACGACCTCATCGAGGAGATCTCCATCGACGGCATGTGCGGCGTCTACTAGGCGGGACCCCATGACAGACCTCGACCGCCCCTGGGACGTGCACCCGCAGGTCTCGGTGCGTCCGGAACCCTTCGGCGCGCTGCTCTACCACTTCGGCACCCGCAGGCTCACCTTCCTCAAGGACCGCCGTCTGCTCGCGGTCGTCCAGTCCCTCGCCCACGCGCCCACGGCCCGCGCCGCCTGCCAGTCCGCCGGCGTGGAGGAGAGCGAACTGCCGCGCTACGGGCGGGCGCTGGCCGCGCTCGCCGAGTCGTCGATGCTCGTCGGGAGGGCCTCATGACCACCACGTCACGGCTGGTCGATCACTTCGAGCACGGGCTCGACGCGCCGATCTGCCTCACCTGGGAACTGACCTACGCTTGCAACCTGGCCTGCGCCCACTGCCTGTCCAGCTCCGGCCGCCGTGACCCCCGCGAACTGTGCACCGCGCAGGCCGAGACCGTCATCGACGAACTGGAGGCCATGCAGGTCTTCTACGTCAACATCGGCGGCGGCGAACCCACCGTCCGCGCTGACTTCTGGGACCTCCTGGAGTACGCCACCGGCCACCACGTCGGCGTCAAGTTCTCCACCAACGGCGTCCGGATCACCCCGCGGGCCGCCGAACGGCTGGCCCGCAACGACTACGTGGACGTCCAGATCTCTCTCGACGGCGCCACCGCCGACGTCAACGACGCAGTGCGCGGGACCGGTTCGTACGCCACGGCGGTGCGGGCGATGGAACACCTGAGCGCCGCCGGAGTGAAGAACTTCAAGCTCTCCGTCGTCTGCACCCGCCACAACATCCCGCAACTGGACGCACTCAAGGCGCTGGCCGACCGCCACGGGGCCCAGCTGCGGTTGACCCGGCTGCGCCCTTCCGGGCGAGCCACCGACGTCTGGGACGACCTGCATCCGACGGCCGCGCAACAACGCGTCCTGTACGACTGGCTGTTGGCGCACGGCGAGCAGGTGCTGACCGGGGACTCCTTCTTCCACCTGTCGGCCTACGGGGAGGCGCTGCCCGGCCTCAACCTCTGCGGTGCCGGACGCGTCGTCTGCCTGATCGACCCGGTCGGCGACGTCTACGCGTGCCCGTTCGCCCTCCACGAGGAGTTCCTCGCCGGGAACGTCCGCGACCTCGGCGGCTTCACGGGCGTATGGCGTGCCTCGGGGCTGTTCCGGCGGCTGCGCAGCCCGCAGCACGCGGGTGCCTGCGGTTCCTGCGGCTTCTACGACGCCTGCAAGGGCGGCTGCATGGCGGCGAAGTTCTTCACCGGGCTGCCGTTGGACGGCCCCGACCCGGAATGCGTCCAGGGGCACGGCGAGAAGCGGCTCGCCGGAGGCCCGCAGCCTCGCCCCCGGCCCACCGTGGACCATTCCCGGCGTCCGGGCCCGGTCGACCTGGTGCTCACGCGCCGTGCGGAGGGGTGAGACGGATGCGCCGGAACCCTTGGTTCGAGTCGGTGGCCGAGGCGCAGCGCCGGGCCAGGAAGCGGCTGCCGAGCACGGTCTACGGCGCGCTCGTCGCGGGCTCGGAACGCGGTCGCACCATCGACGACAACATCGCGGCCTTCGCCGAACTGGGCTTCGCCCCACGGGTCGTCGGCCATCACGCGGAACGTGACCTGTCCACGACGGTGCTGGGCGTGCCGACAGCTCTGCCCGTGCTCATCTCCCCGACCGGGGTGCAGGCGGTGGACCCGGACGGCGAGGTGGCCGTGGCGCGTGCCGCTGCGGCGCGGGGCGTCATCATGGGGCTCAGCTCGTTCGCGAGCAAACCGGTGGAAGAGGTCGTCGCCGCCCAGACGGACACCTTCTTCCAGCTGTACTGGAGCGGCACCCGTGAGTCGATGGTGCAGCGCATGGACCGGGCCAGGCAGGCCGGTGCCAAGGCCCTGATCGTCACCCTCGACTGGTCCTTCTCCCACGGCCGCGACTGGGGGAGTCCGGCCATCCCCGAGCGCCTCGACTGGCGGACGGCCCTGCGGTTCGCCCCCGACGTGCTGCCCCGCCCCGGATGGCTGTGGAAGTACGCGCGGTCCGGCCGCGCCCCCGACCTCACGGTGCCCAACATGCGGCCCCCCGGCGGCGAGGCGCCCGGCTTCTTCGGGGCCTACGGCGAATGGATGCGGACCGCGCCGCCGACGTGGGAGGACATCGCGTGGCTGCGCAAGGAGTGGGGCGGGCCCTTCCTCCTGAAGGGCGTGACCCGGGTGGACGACGCCGAGCGGGCGGTCGACGCCGGGGTGTCGGGCCTGTCGGTGTCCAACCACGGGGGCAACAACCTGGACACCACCCCGGCCGCGGTCCGCCTGCTGCCGGCGATCGCGGCAGCGGTCGGCCACGAGGTGGAGGTCCTCATGGACGGCGGCGTACGACGAGGGGGCGACGTGGCCAAGGCCCTCGCGCTCGGCGCCCGGGCCGTGTTGATCGGCCGTGCCCCTCTGTGGGGTCTGGCGGCGAACGGGCAGGCGGGCGTGGAGAACGTGCTGGACATCCTGCGCGGCGGACTCGACTCCGCCGTCCGCGGACTCGGCCACTCCTGCGTGCGCGAGCTGTGCCCGGACGACCTGGTGATACCGGCGGGGTTCGCTCTGGCACTGGGCGTCGGCACGTCGGCCGAGGCGGCGGCTGACCGGCCGTCGGCGGTCTGACCATGGCACCGGACGATCCGCTCCCCCCGGCCGGCGGCCAACTGGCGCACACCGCCTGGCCGGACGTCCCCGGCGGTGCCCTGGTCCTCGTCCCGATCGGGTCCACCGAGCAGCACGGGCCGCATCTGCCGCTCGACACCGACACGGTGATCGCCGGAGCGGTGGCCCGGGCGGCGGCCGACACACTGGCCTCGTGGCCGGGTGTCCCGCCGCTGGTGGCACCGGCGCTCGCCTACGGTGCCAGCGGTGAGCACGCCGGCTTTCCCGGCACCGTCTCGATCGGACACGAGGCCCTGGACGCGGTGCTGGTGGAGCTGGCGCGCTCCCTGGCGCTGTGGGCGGGGCGGGTCGTCTTCGTCACCGGTCACGGCGGCAACCTCCCCACCCTGGAACGGGCCGTCGCCCATCTGCGCGAGGAGGGCCACGACGTCGCCTGGGCCGGCTGCGAGGTGCCCGGGGCAGACGCGCACGCCGGCCGCACGGAGACGTCGGTGATGCTGCACCTCGCCCGAGAGAGCGTGCGGCTCGACGCGGCCGTCGCGGGCGACACGCGCCCGCTGGCCTCCCTGATGCCTCAGCTGATGGCCCGTGGCGTGCGCGCGCTCTCTCCGTCCGGTGTACTGGGTGACCCGACCGGGGCGACGGCCGAGGAGGGGCGGCGGATCCTGGACACGATGGTGTCGGCCGTCGTGCGCCGGATCGCCGCGGGCGCCGCGCTGTGCGCGTCGTCTGCGGCGCCGTCGGGGCTGGTCGCGCCCGCGAGGCGGAGCCGCGTGTGTCACAGCCCCGCGCCCCCGGCGGGCGATGCCGTGGACGCGGGGAAAGCGGACGCAGGAACACAGGGACCCCGCCGATGACCTTGCCCGTCGGCTTTGTCGTCGAACTCGACCGGCACACCAGGGCCGTTGACGGCGGTCGGGCGCTCGTCGGGGGCTTTCCGACCCGGCTGATCCGGCTCACCCCGCGAGCCCGGCGGCTGCTCGCCGGGCGGCGGATCGCCGTACGGGACGCGGCGAGCGCGCTGCTGGCGGACCGGCTGCTCGAACTCGGCATGGCCAATCCCGTCGTCAGCGCGCTCCCCGCGCAGCCCCACCCGCCGTACAGCGTCGTCGTGCCGGTCCGTGACCGGCCGCGTCAACTCGACCGGCTGCTCGGCAGTGTCGGGACGGGCCACCCGGTGATCGTGGTCGACGACGCCTCGCGCCGTCCGGCGGCGGTCGCCGCCGTCGCCGCCCTGCACGGGGCCCGGCTCGTCACCCTGCCCGTCAACGCCGGGCCGGCCGCTGCCCGCAACGCCGGGCTACGGCACGTCACCACCCCGTTCGCGGTCTTCACCGACTCCGACGTCGTCCTCCACCCCGACACCGTCCCGACCCTGCTCCGGCACTTCGCCGACCCGCGGGTCGCCCTGGCCGTACCCCGCATCACCGGACTGCCGGGCCCGGCGGACGGCTGGATCGGACGGTACGAGAACGCCCGCTCCTCCCTGGACCTCGGCCACCACCCGGCCGCCGTCCGCCCGGGCAGTCCCGTCTCCTGGGCCTCCACGGCCTGCGCCGTGGCCAGGGTCGACGCCCTGACGGACGGCTTCGACGGGAGCCTGCGGGTGGGGGAGGACGTCGACCTGTGCTGGCGGTTGATCAAGCAGGGACACCGGGTGCGCTACGAGCCGTCCGCGCGGGCGGCGCACGAACACCGGGCGCGCCTCGACGACTGGTTCCTGCGCAAGCTCGTGTACGGCACCGGGGCGCAGCCGCTCGCCGAGCGGCATCCCGAGTTCATCGCGCCGGCCGAGCTCGCCCCGTGGAGCGCGGCGTTCCTCGCGGCGCTGCTCGCCCAGCGCCGCTGGTCGCTGCCCGTCGCCGGGGCCGTCGCCGGGGCGACCGCGTTGCGGATCGCCCGCAAGCTCGACGGCACCAGCCATCCCCACCGACTGGCTCTGCGACTCACGGCGATCGGAGCCGTCGGCGCGCTCGGCCAGGCCTCCGCCCTGCTGACCCGGCACTGGTGGCCGCTCACCGCACTCGCCTGCACGGCTTCCCGCCGGGCACGCCGGGCCGCGGCCGTCGCCGCCCTCGCCGACCTCACCCTCGAACACCGCCGCGACCGCGCCGGCCTCGACCCCGTCCGCTACGGCGTCGCCCGGCGTCTCGACGACCTCGCGTACGGGACCGGTGTCTGGCTCTCCGCCGCCAAGGGCCGTTCCACGGCGGCTCTACGACCCAGGATCGTCCGCTGAGGCTTCCGTCCCGGTCAGCGGAAAGCACCCAGCGGGCGGCGGGATCCGGTCCGGACACTGAGAGCATCCTGCCGCCGGGACGCGGCAGACGCGAGGTACCAGTCAGCAGGAGGTGTGCGTCGTGGCGCATGAAGTGGTCGAACGTGTCGGGAGGCTCGGGGCCGAGATCGCCGCGCTCGCGGACGAGAACGAGTCCCTCGGCAAGTTGAGCGACAAGACCGTCGGACTGCTCCGCTCGGCCGGGGTGATCCGCCTGCTCCAGCCCAAGGAGTTCGGCGGCTACGGCGCACACCCCCGGGACTACGCGGAAGCGGTGATGGCGGTCGCCCGTCACGACGGGGCCGCGGGATGGGTGTGCGGCGTCGTCGGCGTGCACCCGTGGGAGCTGGCCCAGATGGATGCCCGCCTCGCGCAGGAGGTCTGGGGCGACGACCCGGACACCTGGATCGCGTCGCCCTACATGCCGGGCGGTGTCGCCGACCCCGTGGACGGCGGATACGTCCTCAGCGGACGGTGGCCCTTCTCCTCGGGGTGCGACCACGGCAGCTGGGACTTCCTCGGCGCGCTCCTCGGAGACGGCAAGGGCAGGCCGGCGGGCCCGATCAGCGTGCTGCACGTCGTGCTGCCCCGCGCGGACTACGAGATCATCGACGGCACCTGGGACGTGATCGGTCTCGCGGGTACCGGCAGCAAGGACGTCGTCGTGAACGGGGCGTTCATTCCCGAGTACCGCACCATCAGGCAGGACACGGTCATGGAGGGGACCGCCGCCAAGCCGGTCGGGGTCACCGACCCCTTGTACAAGCTGCCGTTCAGCGCCATGTTCCCGCTCGGCATCACCGCCGCAGTCATCGGCATCTGCGAGGGCGCGCTGGCCGTCCACCTCGACCAGCAGCGCGACCGGGTCGCCGTGACCGGAGTCCAGGTGCGCGACGACCCGTACGTGCTGTACTCCGCCGGCGAGGCCGCGGCGGAGATCGCCGCCTCACGCGTCCAACTTCTCGACGGCATCAGCAGGTTGTACGACCAGGTGGAGTCCGGCAAGCCGGTCACCGTCGAGGACCGGGCCAACGTCCGCCGCAATCAGGTGCGTTGCGCGTGGCGGGCCGTCTCCGCCGTGGACGAGATCTTCGCGCGGTCCGGCGGGAACGCCATCCGGCGCGGCAACCCGCTCCAGCGGTACTGGCGGGACGCGCACGTCGGTCTCCAGCACATGATCCACGTGCCCGGGACCGCGTATCACGCCAACGCCCTCGCGCAGATGGGACTTGAACTGCCCGAGGCGATGCGGGTGCTGATATGAGCGAGAGCGGAACCCGCCACCGCACGGCGGCGGACGGGATCGACGGGCGGCGGTTCCGCGACGTGCTGGGCCACTTCCCCACCAGCGTGGTCGCGATCACCACCACCGACGCCGAAGCCTGTCCGCAGGGGTTGATCGTGGGCACCTTTGCGTCCGTGTCGTTGGACCCGCCGCTGGTGTCCTTCCTGGTCAACCACTCTTCGTCGACCCTGCGCAGCATCCGTGACGCGGGCCGGTTCTGCGCCAACGCGCTTGCCGGCAACCAGGAGCGGCTCTCCCGGAAGATGGCGACGGGAGGAGACCGGTTCGAAGGCGTCGGCTGGACTGCCTCCCCCCTCGGAAATCCGGTCCTCGACGGAATCGTCGCGTGGGTCGACTGCACCGTGGAGAACACCGTCGAGATCGGAGATCACTTCCTGGTGGTGGGCCGTGTCAGGGATCTCCGCATCGAATCGATGAGAACCCCTTTGCTCTTCTTCAGGGGCGGCTACGGAGATTACCTCTCGAGTTCCATGCTCGTGCTGGACCGTCTGATCGGTGGTTGAGGAGATCCGTTGATGGAACAAAGCCTGCGCATCAGACTGGAACGCATCTCGGCATGGGGCGGATTCATCCTGCTGGCCGGATTCGCCGCCGCGTTCGCGGTCGGCGGACTCATGCCGCCGCTGAGCCCGACGAGCAGCCGGCAGGAGGTCGTCGAGTTCCTGACCGGCCACCGCACGGGGATTCTCACCTGTGTCGTGCTGATGGTGCTGGTCCTCCCGTTCGAGTACCCCTTCGTCATTGTGACCAGCCTCCAGCTCCGCCGGATCGAGGGCGGCTGGGGTCTGCTGTCCATGACCCAGCTCACCACCGGCGTCGTCGCGCCGATCGGCTTCTTCTTCCCGCTCGCGATACTCTCCGCCGCGGCCTATCGTCCCGAGAGCCATTCCGGCGACGTCCTGCTGGCGATGAGCGACATCTTCTGGCTCATGTACGTCGGCAACGCCTGCATCTACGTTCTCCAGGTCTGGACGATCGGACTGGGATCATTCGTCGACCGGCGCCGGCCGCCGCTCTTCCCTCGCTGGTTCGGATACCTCAACTTTGCGGGCGGGGTGCTGCTCATTCCGGGAGCCTTCGTCTACCTCAACAAGACCGGACCGCTGGCCTGGAACGGACTCCTCGCCTACGGAATCCCCGCGACGGCGTACTTCGTACTGAAAATCGCCACGCCTCTCGTGCTGCTGCGGGCCATCAAGGCCGAGGAGGCGGACCTCGCGGAGACGACGGGAACACCGGAAGCACCACAGGTGGATCTCGCCCAGGAAACGACGTCATGATGCCGTCACGTGTCGAACGCGGATCGCCTTGAATCACCGGTGCGGCGCGCGGCCGGGGCCTCGGGCGCGCCGTGCGGTTGGCTCGGGGAGGGCGCCGGCATCGGAGGACCTCGACGAAACGGCGCCCTTGTTGCAGAGGGAATGCCAGCGCATCGTCGCGGCGCGGGCGAGATGTCCACCGAGGCCTGGCAGGGGAGGACATGCTCTTCCTCGCCTCCCAGTCCTAATACCCGAGGACGCCCACCACATCACCGGTGTGACGTTGCCGATCGACGCGGGCACCCTGCTCAAGTGATCAGCCGCTGACACCGGGCCCTGCCGCCTACCGCGGCCCGAACCGCTGTCCCGCGTCCAGCCGCAGGCACTGCCCGTTCAGCATCGGGTTGTCGACGATGGCCAGGGCGAGTTTCGCGTACTCCTCCGGGCGCCCCAGGCGCCGGGGGAACGCGGCGTCCTTCACCAGCGCGGCCCGCGACTCGGAGGAGATCCGCTCGGTCGCGCCCGTCTCGAACAGACTGGGCGCGATGGCGAGCACGCGGATGCCGAGGGAGCCGAGGTCACGTGCCATGGTGAGGCACATGCCGGCGATGGCGGCCTTGGCGGCCGTGTAGGCGACCTGGCCCACCTGTCCCTCGAACGCTGCGATGGACGAGGTGTTGACGATGACTCCTCGTTCGCCTGTGCCGTCGGGTTCGTTGCGGCTCATGTGCGCGGCGGCGAGCCGGCTGATGTTGAAGGTCGCGACGGCGTTGAGATCGAGCACCTGACGGAAGGCGTCCAGATCGTGCGGGCCGTTGCGGCCGAGCGTGCGCTGCACGGTGCCGCCGCCCGCGGTGGTGATCGAGACGTGCAGGGCGCCCAGCGACTGCACGGCGGCGGCCAGCGCGCTCTCCGTGGCTTCGAAGTCGGTCACGTCGACGGGATGGAAGCTTCCGCCGAGCGCGGCGGCGACCTCCGCTCCGGCCGACTCCAGGCGGTCCAGTACGGCGATGTGGGCGCCCCCGGCCGCCAGCAGCTGCGCGCTGGCCCGCCCCATCCCGGAGGCACCGCCCACCAGCACGGCCTTCTTGCCCTTGATCTCCATCGGACACCTTTCCTTGTGCCGCTTGTGCCGCTTGTGCCGCTTGTGCCGCTTGTGCCGCTCGGACGGATTCGGACGGATTCGGACGGACTCACCCGGGCACGGAGGACCGCCGCAGCAGGGCGCACAACCGGTCGCGGTGCACGGCGGCGTCCCCCTGGAGCACGCTGTCGGCCCTGGCACGGCGCAGGTAGAGGTGGAGGTCGTGCTCCCAGGTGAACCCGATGCCGCCGTGTAACTGCAAGGCAAGCCCCGCCACTTCACCGGCGGCGGCGCAGATGTGGGAGGCGGCGGCACAGGCGGCGAGAGTCGCGTCGTGGGCGCCCGCGTCGGCGGCCATCGCCGCGTAGTAGGTGGCGGCGCGGGCACCGTGCACGAGCAGCGCCATGTCGGCGCACGCGTGCTTCACGGCCTGGAACGTCCCGATCGGCTTCCCGAACTGCACGCGGCTCCTGACGTGTTCGACGGTGAGTTCCAGCATGCGGTGCATCACTCCGAGCGCGTCCGCGCACCGCAGCACCGACGCCTCGTCGAGCAGACGCTGGATACCGTCCGGTGAACTGCCGATGCGGCGGTCGTGAGAGACGCGTACGCCCTCGCACCGGACCTCGTAGAAGGCGCGGGTCGTGTCGAGCACCTGCTGGCGCCGTACCGTGACACCGGTGGCGTCCCGGTCGACGAGGAACGACGCCGGGACACCGTCCTGCCGTGCCGTGAGGAGCAGCCAGCGGGCCCCGCCGGCGTCCTGGACGGCGGTCTTGAGGCCGTCGAGGACGATCACGTCACCCTCGCAGCGCGCGGTGGCACGCACGCCGTCGAGCGTCCACGGGGCGTGCGGTTCCGCGAACGCCCAGGCGGCCCAGACCGATCCGGCCGCGAGCGCCGGCAGCGCCTGGGCCCGCAGCACCGCTGATCCCGCGCCGGCGAGCGCCCGGCCCACCAGAGTCGTCGGTGCGAGGGGAACCCGTCCCAACGCGCGCCCGGTCTCCTCGGCGACGAGCGCGAGCTCCACCAGCCCCTGGCCCGTGCCCCCGTACTCCTCGGGCAGGCCCAGTCCGGACCAGCCGAGATCGGCGGTCAGCCGCCACAGCGCGGGCTCGACGTCCTCGTCGCGCTCGGCCCACACGCGCACGAGGTCCACCGGAGCCCGCTCCGAGAGCAGGGCGCGCGAGGCCTCACGCAGCAGGGCCTGTTCCTCGCTGAGCTCGAAGTCCACCTGTCACCACCCGGTCCACGTCCCTCGGCTGCTCAGCGCGCGGCCCAGCTGACCGTCTTGGTCTGGAGGTACTCGCTCAGTCCGAACTCGCCCCACTCCCGGCCCAGTCCGCTCTGCTTGTACCCGCCGAACGCGGCCCGTGGGTTCACTCCCGCGCTGCCGCCGTTGATCGTGACTCCGCCGGCCCGGATGCGGGACGCGAGGGAGTGGGCGGTCGTGGTGTCGGCGCTCCAGATGCCGCCGGACAGGCCGTACGGGCTGTCGTTGGCGATCCGCACCGCCTCCTCGTCGCTGCCGAACGGGATGACGACACCGACCGGCCCGAAGAACTCCGTCCGCGCGATGGTCATCGAGTTGTCGACGTCGAGGAACAGCGTGGGCTCCATGAAGTAGCCCTTGCCGAGACCTGCCGGACGCCTGCCTCCACAGGCCAGGCGTGCTCCCTCCTCCTCGCCGACGCGGATCAGCTTCTCGACCTTGTCGCGCTGCGCCTCGCTGATCAGCGGGCCCATGGTGGTCGTGGCGTCGGCGGGGTCGCCGACCCTCACTGCGGCGAGACCCGCGCCCAACAGGCCGACGAACTCGTCGTGGACGGACTCGTGCACGAGGGTCCGCGTCAGAAGTGAGCAGCCCTGCCCGGCGTGGGTCGTGATGCCCGCCAGCGAGGACCGGACGGCTCCGTCGAGATCGGCGTCGGCACGGACGATGTTGGCCGACTTGCCGCCGCATTCGAGGACGACCTTCTTCATGGAGGCCGCGGCCTGGGCGTAGACCGTACGCCCGACCGTGTCCGACCCGGTGAAGCTGACCAGGTCCACCAGCGGGTGCGTGGTCAGCTCCCGGCCGGCCTCCACACCACCGGTGACGATGTTCAGAACGCCCGGCGGCAGCCCGGCGGCGTCCGCGAAGTCGCCGAGCAGCAGGGACTCCAGGGGGGTCTGGGGGGCCGGCTTCAGTACGGCGGTGCAGCCCGCCGCGAGGGCCGGGATCGCCTTCATCATGCTGAGGAAGAAGGGGAAGTTGTACGCCGCGATCAGCGCGCACACTCCGAACGGCTCGCGGCGCACCATGCCTTGGGCGTTGCCGACACCCGGTGCGGCGGTGCCTTCCATCGGCCGCTCCCACGCGAAGGCAGGCATCACCCGCTCGGCCATGTCCCGCAGATGCGCGACCGGCACCAGGGTCTGCAACGTCTCCGCCAGGGGGCGGACCGATCCGGCCTCCGCCATGTTGACGGCGACGAGTTCGGGCAGCCGGCGCTCCATCTCCTCGGCCATGCGCAGCAGCACGGCGGCGCGTTCGGAGGGTTTCATACGCGGCCAGGGCCCCTCGTCGAAGGCCCTTCGCGCCGCCTCGACGGCCCGGCGCGCGTCGACGGGCGAGGCCTCGGGGACCTCGGCGATCGTTTCCTCCGTCGCCGGGTTGCGGACGACGATGCGCGCGTCCGAGGAGGCGTCGGTCCGGCGACCGTCGATGTAGAGCTGCGAAGAGAACGTGTACGACGTGGTCATGAGCCGTCTCCTGATCGCCTGCGGCACGTCGTCGTACCGTCAGAGATGGTCGCTTGCCCCATATTCAGTGTACTTAATATGGGCTCATTCGAAAGAGTCGGGGAAGGGCACGGAGTCGATGAGGGCGAGGCTCGCCCGTGCGTAGGCGGCGCGCCGCCGTGGGCTCACCATGAAGCTGGGCGGCGCGAAGTAGCCGACATCGCGGGGGAGGGAACCGGCGCGCTCGGCGAGAGCCCCGCGGGCGTCGGCGGTGGTTCCGCAGACGGCGATCTCCGTGAGCATCTCGTCGGTGACGGCCTCGGCCATGGCGTCGGTCTCGCCGGCCCGGAAGGCCGCCCGCAGCCGGGCCACCGGCTCCTCCCAGCCGTGATGGGCGACGAACGGGTCGTACGTCCTGACCGTGAGGTAGAAGGCGATCATCCGGCGAGCGTCGGCGACGGCGCGTTCGGGGGCGGTGTCGTCAACCGCCGTGATGACCCAGCCGTGTTCGAGAGGCCGTGCGCCCCGGTCGCTCTCCGGGGCGCCGCCCTCCTTCCTGCCGCGCTCGACGGACGGCCGCACCACGTCGTTCCACCAGGACCCGGTGAACAGGCCGTGCCCGATGACGCCGTCGGCGACCCGGCCCGCGGTGGCGGCCATCCGGGTGTTGAACGCGGCGAGCAGGACGGGGATCTCCAGCCTGCCGAGCACCGGGGCCCTCACGTCCGCGTCGAGCGAGTGGAACTGTCCGGAGTACCGGACCCGTTCGCCGTTCTCTGCGTGCAGCCAGGCGCGCACCGCGCCGACGGTCTCGGCGATCCGGGCCACGGGCCGTTCGGCGGGCGCGCCGAGCCAGTCCCGGTTGATCCGGTACGCCGCGGAGCCCAGGCCGAGGAAGAGCCGGCCGGGAGCCTGGGCGTGCAGCTGGCGCATCGCGGTCGCGTGCGCGTACGGGGTGCGGGCGAACGCGTAGGCGATGGCGGGGCCCGCCAGGGCGTGCTCGGTGTGGGCGACGACCTCGGCCACGGTGAGGTAGGCGTCGTGATCGGCGAACTCCCCGGCACAGAAGGCGCCGACACCCGCTTGCTCGGCCTCGCGCCCGACGTCGCGGCCGGGCCAGGGCATGCCGAACCGCATGAGAGCCTCCCGGATGTCTGCTGGTGAAAAAGTGCACTCAATTGCGGGGAGCGTACGGAAGTCTCAGCGGAGTGTCCACTGTCCCCGCGGTACCGCGGAGCGGTCCACCTCCGCCGTGCCGACGGGGTTGCCGAGCTGGGTGTACGACAAGCCCGTGCGCAGTGCCTGAGTACGGGTCGCGTCGAGCGACTCCCAGATCGCCCGGACCGTGCCCTGGACGGCGGCCGGCGGCTTGGCGGCGATGAGGCGCGCGATCCCGTCGGCGCGGTTCCAGAGGTCCTCGCGCGGGAGTACCTCGCTGACCAGGCCGATCTGCAGGGCGCGCGCGGCGGAGAGGCGTTCGTCCAGGCCGAGCAGTGCGATGCGCAGCGTCTCGCCGAGGGGAATGCGCCGGGCGAGGCCGATCGGTTCGAGGGCCGCGGTGAGTCCGTAGCTCACATGCGGGTCGAAGAACGTGGCGTCCTGCGAACAGATCAGGATGTCGGCCTCGTTGAGCCAGTAGAACGCGCCGCCCGCCGCCATGCCGTGCACCGCGCACACCAGCGGCTTCCACACCTGGTTCAGCTTCGGCGACAAGTACTGGCCCGGGTCGGTCTGCGACCAGACGTTGGGGTGCCGGTCGATGCCCTCCTTGACGTCCATGCCGGTGCAGAACGCGCGCTCACCCGCGCCGCGCAACACCACGACGCGCACGTCGTCGTCGGCCTTGACCGTGTCCCAGATGAGGGAGAAGTCCTCCAGCATTGGCTGGTTGAAGCTGTTCATGGCCTGCGGGCGGTCCAGCGTGATGGTGGCGACGTGGTCGCGCACCTCGAAGTGAACGGTCTTGAAGTCCATCGGCAACTCCGTTCGTCGTGGCAAAACAGTATACTTTTTAGGTGCGAACCTCATACCCTGACGCCAGTGGGTCGGACTCATCGGTGGAATGAGTGTGAGGAGTTGAGGCGATGCGCAGGCCGATGGAGGGCGTGCGGGTGCTCGAAGTCGCGCAGTTCACCTTCGTGCCGTCGGCGGGTGCCGTGCTCGCCGACTGGGGCGCCGACGTGATCAAGATCGAGCACGCCGAACACGGCGATGCCCAGCGCGGGTTGGTGCGGGTGCTCGGCTACGCGGCGACCAGCGAGGGCTCGTCCTTCTTCCCGATCATGGAGGGACCGAACCGCGGCAAACGCAGCGTCGGCCTCGCCCTGGAGAAGCCGGCGGCGCGCCGGGTCCTCGACGAACTGATCCGCGCCAGCGACGTGTTCCTCACCAACTTCCTGCCCGACGCACGGGCGAGGCTGCGCATCGATGTCGAGGACGTACGGGCGGTCAACCCGGACATCATCTATGTGCGCGGCAGCGGCTTCGGCCCGCGCGGCGCGGAGGCGGGCAAGGGCGGCTACGACAGCACGGCCTTCTGGGCCCGGGGGGGCAGCGCCGCCGGCGTCACTCCGCCCGACGCCGACCGCATGACCCGCATGCCCGCCGGCGCCTACGGCGACGCGATGGGCGGCATGACGATAGCCGGGGGCATCGCCGCCGCCCTCTACGCGCGCGCGACGACCGGCGAACCCTCCGTCGTGGACGTCTCCTTGCTCGGTGTCGGCGCGTGGGCGACACAGTTCACCGTCAACCTCGCGCTGATGACCGGCGGCCCCCTCCCGGTGAAGGTCCCCCCGAAGCACGGCTCGGCCACCAACCCCCTCATCGGGGCGTACCGCACCGCGGACGGCAGGTGGATCGAGCTGTCGATGCTCCAACCCGGCCGGTACTGGGCGGAGTTCTGCAAGCTCGCCGGCCGTGAGGAGCTGGCCGGCGACGAGCGGTTCGACAGCACCGAGAAGCTGATGGCCCACGCGTCCGAGGCCGCCGGGATCGTCGCCGCGCTGATCGCCAGCCGCCCCTTCGAGGAGTGGGCCGAGATCCTCTCC
The DNA here is from genome assembly GCF_000719505.1 of Streptomyces sp. NRRL B-3229. Classification (NCBI taxonomy): domain Bacteria; kingdom Bacillati; phylum Actinomycetota; class Actinomycetes; order Kitasatosporales; family Streptomycetaceae; genus Streptomyces; species Streptomyces sp. NRRL B-3229. The sequence continues at coordinate 23,813 of NZ_JOGP01000032.1, forward strand.
CGCGGAGAGGGCCAGTGGGCCGCCGTGCAGAACGCCTGGGAGGTCGGCCAGGACCCCTCCTTGCGGGCCAATGGACTCATCGCCCAGGTCGTCGACGCCGACGGCACCGATCGTGAACTCGTCGCCAGTCCGGTCCAGTTCGACGAGATCCCGGTAACCCTGACACGGGCACCCCAGTTCGCGGAGCACACCGACGAGGTACTGCGCTCACTCGGCCTCGGCGAGGACGAGCTCATCGCTCTCAAGATCGAGGGCGCGGTGACGTGACGGCCGGTACGGCGAAAGCCCGTACGACGAGAGGATCGGTGATGAGCACGACACTCGAGCCAGACGGCGCCCACGAGGGCGTGCCCGCCTACCACTACGACAACCGGCTCGGCGGCCCGCTCCTGAGCCATCAGCACCGCTGGGACGAGATCGCCCGCGACCACTCCGGGTTCCGGAGCACCGTCGCGCGCGGCTTCTGGGTGGTCACGGACGGCGCGGAGGTGCAGAAGGCACTCCAGGACTGGCGGACGTTCTCCAGCACGTCGGTGACAGTCCTTGAACCGGACCCGCAGTTCCTGTGGATCCCGGAGATGCTCGACCCGCCCGTGCACACCGTGTGGCGGCGCCTGCTGGGTCAGTACTTCTCTCCCAAGGCCGTCGCCGGCCGCGAGCCGGAGATCCGGCAGATCGCCGCCGAGCTGATCGACGGCCTGAAGAAGGAGGACGGAGCCGACGTCCTTGACGGGTTCGCCCGCCGGTTCCCCACCCGGGTCTTCATGCGCCTGATGGGCCTGCCGGAGGAGGACCTGTCCACCTTCCTCGACTGGGTGCACGAGCTGCTGCACCTGTCCTACGACGAAGACCCGGACGCCTCCCGCCAGTTGAGTGCGATGCGGGCCGTGTCCGAGTACTTCACCGAACAGATCACCATGCGGCGCGAGACCCCCCGCGACGACCTGCTCTCCCAGGCCATGACCTGGACGATCGACGGAGAGCCGGTGAGCGACCGGGACATGCACGCGTTCTGCGTGCTGATGTTCCAGGCCGGCTTCGACACGGTCCCGATCGCCATCGGCTGGGCGCTTTACCACTTCGCGGCCCATCCCGAACAGCGCGCGGCGCTCGTCGCCGACCCGGCACTCGTCGCCACGGCCGTCGAAGAGACCCTGCGCGTCTACTCCTTCGTCGTCCCGGCACGCAAGGCGACCCGGGACGTGGAGGTCGGCGGCTGCCCGGTCAAGGCGGGGGAGATGGTGATGCTGCCGCTCGCGGTGACCAACCGCGACCCCGAGCGGTACGAGAACCCCCTGGAGATCGACCTGTCCCGGGGTGCCACCAACCACGTCGCCTTCGGCTCCGGCCCGCACCGCTGCCTGGGCTCGCACCTCGCCCGCCTCGAACTCAACGTGGCACTCGAGGAATGGCACCGACGGATCCCCGACTACCGGATCGCTCCCGGCCAGGACCTCTGGCAGCACGGCAACATGTACGGCATCAAGTCGCTCCGCCTCGCCTGGTGACGGACGTGTCCCTGACCCTCACCGTCGAGCAGGAACAACTCCGCGCGACAGTACGCCGTTTCCTCGCCGACAAGGCACCGAGCACGGCCGTACGCCACTGGATGGAGTCCGACGAGCGCCACGACCCGGCGCTGTGGCGGCAGATGGCCAGCCAACTCGGGCTCCACGGCGTGGCGTTGCCCGAGGAGTACGGCGGTTCGGGCGGCGGACCGGTCGAGCTGGGCCTCGTACTGGAGGAGACGGGCCGCGCACTGCTGCCCTCGCCCTACTTCGCCACCGTCGCGCTCGCCGGCCAGGCGCTCACTGCCTGCGACGACGACACCGCGAAGGCACGCTGGCTGCCGTCGATCGCCGACGGCACACTGACGGCCACGCTCGCGCTCGCCGAGGAGAGCGCCATGTGGCGGCCGGAGGAAGCCCGGACCACGGCGACGCGCGGCGACGGCGGCTGGACACTGTCCGGCACCAAGATGTTCGTCGTCGACGGGGACAGCGCCGACCTGCTCCTGGTCGTGGCCCGGCCCGCGGACACGGAAACCGGGCTCTTCGCGGTGACCGGCGACGCCCCCGGCGTCATCCGCACCCGGCTTCACCCCCTCGACCCCACGCGCCGCCTCGCGCGGATCGACCTCGACCACGCACCGGCGCTACGGGTCGGCTGCGACGAGAACACGCTGCGCACCGTGCTCGACCTCGCCGTGGTGGCGCTGGCCGCCGAGCAGGTCGGCGGGGCACAGGCCTGCCTGGACGCGGCGGTGGAACACGCCAAGGCAAGGGTCCAGTTCGGCCGCCCCATCGGGTCCTTCCAGGCGGTCAAGCACAAGTGCGCCGACATGCTGCTCAGGGTCGAGGCCGCCCGGTCGGCGGCGTACCACGCGGTGTCCGTCGCGGCGCACGGGCCGGCCGGGCTGCCGGAGGCCGCCGCACTCGCCGGGGCCACCTGCGCCGACGCCTTCACCCACACCGCCAAGGAGAACATCCAGATCCACGGCGGCCTCGGCTACACGTGGGAGCACGACGCCCACCTGTACCTCAAGCGCGCCAAGTCGTCCGAGCATCTCTTCGGCAGCCCGGCACTGCACCGCGCCCGACTCGCCGACCTCGTCGGGATATGACGCACCGAAAGGCTGATCACGTGGGAATTCGCGACCGCCTGACCAGGCTGCTCGCCGAGGCACCGGCCGACGCCGAGGCGATCGAGCACCAGGGGAACTGGTGGGCCTGGGGCCAGGTCCGGGCCACCGCGCGCGGTGTGGACGAGACGCTCACCGCAGCCGGCCTGCACACCGGCGCCCGGGTCGGCGTCGTACTGGAGAACCGTCCGGAGCACATCGCCGTCGTCGCCGCCGTGATCGCCTCGGGGCGCTGCCTGGTCATGCTCAGCCCACTTCAGCCCGCCGCACGGCTCGCCGCGGACATCTCCCACTGCGTCCCGCCCGTCGTTGTGTGCGGGACCGAGGTCCTCGCGCGCGCAGGCATCCTCGACGCCGTGACCGCGCACGGCGGCCTGGCACTCGAACTCGCCGCCCACGGCACGGTGCGTGCCGTGGGCGGGTGCGCACCCACGAAGGCGGCGGCCAACCCCGGTGTGGCCGTCGAGATGCTCACCTCCGGCACCACCGGCCCGCCCAAACGCGTACACCTGCGGATCGGCCAGCTGGACCAGGCGCTTGTCTCCGGCGGGCAGACCCCGAAGGGGGACAGACTGCTCTCGCCGTCGGCGTCGCTCGTGGCCACGCCACTCGTGCACATCGGCGGACTGTGGCGGGCGCTCGCCTGCCTGGCCACCGGCCGCCGTATGATCCTCCTTCCCAGGTTCACCGTCGATGAATGGGTGAGCGCCGTCGAACGGCACCGACTGCGTGCGGCGAACCTGGTGCCCGCGGCGATCCGCGCCGTACTCGACGCGGAGGTGCCCAAGGCACGGTTGTCCGGCCTTCAGGTGGTCACCTCCGGTACGGCCCCCTGCCCGCCGGAACTCGCCGACGCGTTCTTCCACACCTACGGCATCCCCGTCCTCGTGACCTACGGCGCCACCGAGTTCGCCGGAGCCGTCGCCGGCTGGACGCTGGACCTGCACCGCCGATGGTGGGACCGCAAGGCGGGCAGCGCCGGACGCGCCTTCCCCGGCGTCGAGTTGCGAGTGACCGGCGAGAACGGCGCCGAGCTGCCGGTCGGCAGGACCGGCCGCCTGGAGGTACGTACCGAACAGAGCACACGGGGCGGTGGCGCATGGGTGCGGACCAGTGACCTGGCCCGTATCGACGCCGACCGCTTCGTGTGGATCGACGGCCGCGCCGATGACGCCATCATCCGCGGCGGCTTCAAGATCCAGCCGGAGACGGTCAAACGCGTCCTGGAAACCCACCCGGCCGTACGGGAGGCGGCCGTGACCGGGCTCCTGGACCCACGGCTCGGCGAGGTGCCGGTCGCCGCGGTCGAGGTCGAGCCCGGCCGGACCGAACCGCAGACCGCCGAACTGGTGGCCTTGTGCCGAACCGAACTCACCCCCTACGAGGTGCCCGCGTACATCCTCGTCCTCGCCGCACTGCCCCGCACCCCGTCGAGCAAGGTGAGCCGGGTGGACCTCCTGGACCTCGTCGAAGCCTCGCGTGCCAGGGAGGAACTGCGATGACTACCGCCGAGCGGTTCGGCGTACTGACCGATGAGGCCGTGGCACGCTCGCGCCGCCGCCTCGGCATCCCCCAGCCCCAGCGCAACCCGCCGCACAACTACGAGGTGACCTGGGACGGAGTCCGCCACTTCGCGTACGGCTACGGCGACGACAACCCCTTGTACTGCGACCCGGAGTACGCGGCCGCGACCCGCTGGGGTTCTCTCGTCGCGCCCCCCACCTTCCTCTACACGATGGGGGAGGACGCCGCGCCGGAGCCGGACCAGGAGACCAAGGCGCTCCTGAGGAAAGACCCCTTCGCCGGGCTGGGCTCCTACCAGGCGGCGATGGAGTACGAGTGGTGGCGGCCCCTCCAACTGGGAGACCGCTGCCGGGTGTTGCAGACCCAGGTGGGAGTCCGGCTCAAGCCCAGCAGCTTCGGCGGGCGCACCGCTCACGTCGTCCGCGACTACCTCTACGCCAACGGCCGCGGCGAGATGTGCGCCCTGCGCCGCGGCACCTGGATCAACGCCGAACGCCACACGTCGAAGCGGCGCGCCAAGGAACAGTACGAGCAACAGCCCTACACACCCGAGCAGTTGGCCGAGATCGACGCGGCGTACGTGGCCGAGTCCCGGCGCGGCGCCGAGCCCCGCTACTGGGAGGACGTCGAGGTCGGCGACGAACTGCAACCCCGGGTGAAGGGGCCCCTGACCGTCACCGACGTGGTCGTCTGGCATCTGGGCTGGGGCATGCAGCTCACGCCACCGGGGACCTTCGGTATCGCCGCGCGTGTCCGGCGCAAGGCCCCGGGCCTCTACCCGCCCAACGCGCTGAACGTCCCGGACACCGTGCAGCGCCTGCACTGGGAGCCCGAACGGGCCCGCGAACTCGGCCTGCCGAACCCCTACGACTACGGTGGCATGCGCGAGACCTGGCTCTGCCACCTGCTCACCGACTGGATCGGCGACGACGGCTGGCTGTGGCGACTGCGCTGCGAACACCGCAAGTTCAACTATCTCGGCGACACCACCTGGGTACGCGGCACGGTCGTCGACAAACGCCTGACGGACGGGCGCGCCGAGGTGCACCTCGACGTGCGCTGCGAGAACCAGCGGGGCGAGGCCACCACGCCCGGGACGGCCGTCGTCCTGCTGCCGACCCGGGACCGGGCCGTGGAACCGCCCGAGCCGCCCGCCGACGACCTCGACGGCATGGTCGCCCACGAGCTGGCCCGGTTCGCCGTCGATCCGGAAGCCGGCCACACCACTTGAGGAGGCCCGAGTGTCTGACGAGGTGCTCGTGGAGCGCCGCGGCGCCGTCCAGATCGTCACGATCAACCGCCCGGCGGTGAAGAACGCCCTGGACGCCAGGACAGCCGCCGCGGTGGCGGCCGCGGTCGATGAACTCGACGCGTTGGACGAGCTGCGGGCCGGGGTGCTCACGGGCGCGGGCGGCACGTTCTCGGCGGGCATGGACCTTAAGGCGTTCCTGCGGGGCGAGACCCCCTCGATCGAGGGCCGGGGCCTGTGCGGGATCACCGTCACGCCCCCGCGTAAACCGCTGATCGCCGCGGTGGAGGGCTGGGCACTGGCCGCCGGACTCGAACTGCTGCTGGCCTGTGACCTCGTCGTCGCGTCGCGCACCGCGCGGTTCGGCGTGCCGGAGGTCAAGCGGTCGCTTGTCGCCCGCCAGGGCGGGGCGCTCAAGCTCCCGCGCCGCATCCCGTACGCCGTGGCGCTGGAACTGCTGCTCACCGGCGACCCGATCACCGCCGTACGGGCGGCCGAGGTCGGCCTCGTCAACCGGCTCACCGACGAAGGCGGGGCCCTCGCGGGCGCGCTGGAACTCGCCGGGGCGATCGCGGCGAACGGCCCGCTCGCGGTCGAGGCGACCAAGCGCATCGCCCGCTCCGCCGCCGACTGGAGCCTGGAGGAGGGGTGGGCGAGCCAGTTCGAGATCGCCGCGCCGGTCTTCCGGTCCGAGGACGCGAGGGAAGGGGCCGCCGCGTTCGCCGAGAAGCGGACGCCGGTCTGGAAGGGACAGTGACGTCGGAATGACTTCAGGACCGTTGGCCGGCTGCCGGGTCGTCGAGCTCGGCGGTATCGGCCCGGCGCCGTTCGCGGGCATGTTCCTGGCCGACCTCGGGGCGGAGGTGGTCCGCGTGGACCGGCCCGAGCGCGCGCAGGAGCCGGACGCGGGAGGCCCCGCCGATGTCCTCAACCGCGGGAAACGCTCGGTCGCCCTCGACCTGAAGCACCCCTCCGGCACCGCCGCCCTGCTCCACCTCATCGAGCGCTCCGACGTGTTGATCGAGGGCTTCCGCCCCGGTGTGACCGAACGCCTGGGCATCGGCCCGCACGACTGCCTGGCCCGCAACCCGCGCCTTGTGTACGGCCGTATGACCGGCTGGGGCCAGAACGGGCCGCTGTCCGCCTCGGCCGGACACGACATCACCTACATAGCCACGACCGGTGCTCTGGGCTCCATCGGCGCCGCGGGCGGACCGCCGCAGATCCCGCTCAACCTCGTCGGCGACTTCGGGGGCGGCGGCTGCTACCTGGTGATCGGCGTGCTGGCCGCCCTCCACGCCGTGGGCCGGACCGGCCGCGGGCAGGTCGTGGACGCGGCCATCGTGGACGGCACCGCGCACCTCCTCGCCAGCACCTTCGGCAAGCTCGGGCGCGGTGCGTGGACCGACGAGCGCGGAGTCAACCGGTTCGACGGCGGATGGCCGTTCTACGCCGTCTACGCGACCAGGGACGGCCGGCACATGGCGGTGGGCGCGCTGGAGCCGAAGTTCTACCGGCGACTGGTCGACCTGCTCGAACTCGGCGTCGATCCCGCCCGGCAGCACGACCGGTCGACCTGGCCCGAGCTGCGGCACCTGCTGGAGAAGCGGTTCGCGGAGCGCACCCGGGACGAGTGGACGGCACTCTTCGACGGCACCGACGCCTGCGTCGCACCCGTCCTCGGCCTCGCCGAGGCCGCGGCCCACCCCCACCTGGCCGCTCGCGGCAGCCTGACCGTCCGGGACGGCGTCGTCCAGCCGGCCGCGGCGCCCCGCTTCTCGGCGACGCCGTCGAGCCCCGGCGGCACCCCGCCCGCGGTGGGCGCGGACACACGCGCCGTCTTCCGGGACTGGCGGGTCGGGGACATCGACGAGCTGCTGGACGCCGGGGCCGCCATGCAACTCCCCGACTGAGAACCCACCGAGAGGACCGCCATGCGAGACGCAGTCATCGTCGACGCCGTACGCACCCCCATCGGAAAACGCAACGGCACACTGGCCGGCGTGCACGCGGCCGACCTGTCGGCGCACGTGCTCCGTGCCCTGGTCGAGCGCACGGGCGTGGACCCCGGCACCATCGACGACGTGGTCTGGGGCTGTGTGACCCAGATCGGCGACCAGTCGAGCAACATCGGCAGGATCGCCGTGCTCGCGGCGGGCTGGCCCGAACACGTCCCCGGAGTGACCGTCAACCGGGCCTGCGGCTCCAGCCAGCAGGCCGTCGACTCCGCCGCCCACGCCGTGATGGCGGGGCAGTACGACCTCGTCGTCGCCGGCGGGGTGGAGACCATGAGCAGGGTCCCGCTCGGCGCCCACCGAACCACCGGCCGGCCGTACGGCCCCACCGTCCTGGCCCGCTACGGCGGTGTCGAGTTCAACCAGGGCGTCGGAGCCGAACTCATTGCCGAACGCTGGGGGTTCAGCCGTACCCGACTCGACGAGTACGCGGCGGATTCCCACGCGAAAGCCGCCGCGGCGATCGACGCGGGAGTCTTCGACGACCACCTCGTCCCCGTCGAGGTCGACGGCACCAAATTCACCACGGACGAAGGACTGCGCCGAGGCAGCTCGGCCGAGAAGTTGGCGGCCCTCAAACCGTCGTTCAAGGAGGACGGCGTGATCCACGCCGGGAACGCCTCCCAGATCTCCGACGGCGCCGCCGCCCTGCTCATCACGACCCCGGAACGGGCCCGCGACCTGGGCCTCACCCCCGTCGCGCGCTATCACAGCGGCGCGGTCAGCGGCGCCGACCCGGTCCTGATGCTCACCGGCCCGATCCCCGCGACGCAGAAGGTCCTCCAGCGATCCGGCCTGTCGATCGACGACATCGGCGTCTACGAGGTCAACGAGGCGTTCGCACCGGTGCCGCTGGCCTGGCTCGCCGAGACCGGAGCGGACCCCGAGCGGCTCAACCCGCTCGGCGGAGCCATCGCCGTAGGGCATCCTCTCGGCGCCTCGGGGGCCATCCTGATGACCCGCCTCCTGGCCCGCATGCGGAGCGAGAACCTGCGCTACGGACTCCAGACGATGTGCGAGGGCGGCGGCACCGCGAACGCCACGATCATCGAGCTCCTGGCATGACCGCGGTCACCCGCCCCCTGCCTCAACCCACGCTCGCCAGCGCCGAGTTCTGGCGTTCAGGCACCGACGGCGTGCTGCGGATCACCCATTGCGCCGACTGCGACCGCCACTTCCACCCGCCGCTGCCGCTGTGCCCGTCCTGCCGCAGCCGCGCGGTGGCTCTCGATGCCGTCTCGGGGAAGGCGGTGGTGGTCGGCTTCAGCGTCAGCCACCAGCCGTGGCTGCCGGCCTTCCCCCCGCCGTACGTCGTTGCGGTGGTCGCGCTCGCGGAGGACGACCGGGCCCGGCTGACGACCAACGTCGTCGGCTGCGAGCCCGACGAGGTGCGCGTCGGCATGCGGGTCCGCGTCCGCTTCGAGCACCACGGGGACGTGCACCTCCCCGTCTTCGAGCCGGACCCGGAGAGCGAGGCCGCCGAGGGCCCCGCCCGCCTGCCCGAACCGCGCGACGTCCGCACCGCGCTGCGTCCCATGGCGTCCCCGCGCAAGTACGAGGACCGGGTCGCGCTGACCGGCGTGGGCCAGTCCCGCGTCGGCCGACGCCTGATGACGGACCCCCTCTCCCTCACGGTCGACGCCTGCCTGGCCGCGCTGGCCGACGCGGGACTCGACCCCGACGACATCGACGGGCTGTCCACCTATCCAGGCCCGGACCTCGACGGCATGACCGAAGGCGGTGTCACCGCCCTGACCGAGGCCCTCCAACTCCGCCCCACCTGGATCAACGGGGGACGCGAGGTACCGGGCCAGATCGGCTCGATCACCGCCGCCATGCTGGCGGTCGCCGCCGGCCTCTGCCGGCATGTGCTGTGCTTCCGTACGGTCTGGGAGTCCTCCCACGCCGCCCTGGTCCGTTCGGGACAGTGGCGGACCGCCGCCGGCCGCGCCACCGGCATGACGGAGTTCCGCGCCCCTTTCGGTGCCGTGTCGCCCGCGCAGTGGATCGGCTGCAACGCCTCGCACTACATGCACCGCTACGGCGTCGGCCGTGAGGCCCTCGGCGCCATCGCCGTCACCGCACGCGCGGGCGCGGCCCGCAACCCCGAAGCCCTGCACCGCGACCCGATGACCCTCGACGACTACTTCAACGCCCGCGTGATCACCACGCCGTTCGGGCTCTACGACTGCGACGTCCCCTGCGACGGCGCGGTGGCCGTCGTCGTGTCGGCGATCGAGACGACGTACGACCGCCCCCGGCCGCCCGTCCTGGTGGAGGCCGTGGGCACGGCGATCCTCGAACGCCTGAGCTGGGACCAGGACACGCTGACCCACCTGCCCCAGTCCCTGGGGCCCTCCGCGCACCTGTGGACCCGCACCGACCTGACTCCCTCCGACGTCGACGTGGCCCTCCTCTACGACGGCTTCACCTTCAACGCCCTGTCCTGGATCGAGGGCCTCGGCTTCTGCGGCCCGGGCGAGGCGACCGACTTCATCGCCGGCGGCAAGACCATCGCCCTCACCGGCGACCTGCCACTGAACCCACACGGCGGCCAGCTCTCGGCAGGCCGCCTGCACGGCTACGGCTTCGTACGGGAGGCGATACTGCAACTACGCGGCGAGGCAGGGGGACGTCAGGTCGAGGGCGCCGGGGTGGCGGTGGTGACGGCGGGCGGGGGAGTGCCGTCGGGAGCGATGCTTCTGAGAAGCGCCAGGTGAAGCGTCTCAGTACTCCAGCAGCGGTTCACTATCCGGCCTGACCTGGTTGGAGGTGTCGCCGGGAGTGCAGTCGGCGGTGAGACGGGGGGGCCTCTATGTCTTTCGTCAAGCGAGGTGTGGGGTTCGGGGTTCGTAGAAGGTTCCGTCGCGGAGCATGGCGAATAGGACGTTGATCCGTTGTCTGGCGAGGCGGAGGAGGGCCTGGGTGTGGGTTTTGCCTCTGGCCCGGCAGCGGTCCTAGTAGCTGCGCGAGGCGGGATCGTGGAGGGCGGCGAACGCGGAGAGGAACATCGCGCGTTTGAGCTGTCGGTTCCCGCCTCGCGGAGCATGTTCGCCGTGGATCGAGGTCCCCGACTGCCGGGTGGTGGGGGCGAGGCCGGCGTAGGAGGCCAGGTGGGCGGCGCTGGGGAACGAGTTGCCGTCGCCGACGGTGGCCAGGAGGACTGCGGCGGTCCTGACGCCGATGCCGGGCATCGAGGTCAGGACCTGGGAAAGAGGGTGGGCCTCCAGCAGGGCTTCGATCTGGGCCTCCAGTGCCCGGCGTTGTTCGTGGACGGCGGCCAGTGACTTGGCCAGCGACGGCATGATCACGTCGAGGGTGTTGGTGCCGGGGACGACCACGGTCTGTTCGTCGAAGATGTCGTCGATGAGCCGCTGAGCCATGCGGGGCGCTTTGGGCCGGACGACCTCGACGAGTTTGCGGCGGCCGGCCTTGCGTAGGGCGGCCGGGGATCCGTAGCGCTCCAGGAGCCAGGTGATGGCGGGGTGGTCCAGGCGGGGGCCCAGGACGCGTTCGAGGCTGGGATGAAACTGGGTGAGCAGGCCGCGGATGCGGTTGGACGTGCGGTTGGCCTCCTCGGCCAGGTCCTGGTCGAAGCCGACCAGCATGGTCAGCTCGGCGGTGATCTCGTCGGCCAGTTCGAGGGAGCGCAGGGTGTGGGGCATGGTGCGGGCGGCGTCCGCGATGACGGCCGCGTCGCGGGCGTCGGTCTTGGCCTCACCCGGGTAGAGGTCGGCGATCCGGCTCATCACGAGCCCGGGCAGGTAGGCGACCTTGCAGCCGGCGTCACGGGCGACGGTCAGCGGCAGGGCGCCGATCGAGGCGGGCTGGTCCACGACCACCAGGACGGTGCCGAACTTGGCCATGAGCTTGTCGAAGACGGCCCGCAACTGCGGTTCGCCGTTCGGCAGGGCCTTGTCGAAGACCTTCTTCCCGGCCGGGGTGAGTCCATGGCCGTGGTGGTTGCTCTTGCCGACGTCCAGGCCGAGGAAGACGCCCGTCTCGTCGATGTCGATCACCGTGCCCCCACATGCGTCGATGCCGTGCCGGCCTTGGTGCCGGGGCCGTTCGCGCGCATCCACGTTATGCAGACCTGCCGCCCGCAAGTGGCCCGGCATTGCGCCGGGCCGGGCGGTGGCCGGACCTCTGATCAGCGTCTCCGACGGCACCCCTCGGGCCCGGCGACACCACCCCCCAGGTCATCCACTCGACAGGGGGGCAACAGTCATACCGGGCCCGGAGGCCAGCGGCCCTCTTGCAGGACCGCGAAGAAGATAACGGGGGGCGGTCCTGGCGGACCGCTCCCCGTTTCGGACGCCCGCAGACGCCAGACGCCTGATCCGGCACCGGAGCTCTACCGCGGCAAACCCAAGCCCCGCTCCGCGATCTGCGTCCGCAAGACCTCGTTCGCCCCACCGGCGATCGTGTAAGCCCGCGAATAGAGATGCGCGTCCTGCCACCACCCCTGTGCGACCACTCCCTCGTCCCCCTCGGAGAGCAACCCGTCCGTCCCCTGCAACCGCAGCCCGAACTCCACCAGATCGTGGTTCAGTTCGCTGAAGAACACCTTCCCCAGCAGCGCATCGGCGGTCCCCTCGCCACCTGCCAGCATCCGGGACTGAGCCATCGAGACCATCGCCGCGTTCACATGCACCCGCGCCGCGAGTTCCCCGACCTCCTGCCGGGTCGCCGAGTCGTCGAGCACCGGCTCCGCCAGCCGCAGCAGGTCGTCCAGAACGGCGAACAACTCCACGCCCCGCGCCGCCACCCCGGACCGCTCGCGCCCGAGGCTGCTCATCGCCACCCGCCAGCCGTCATCGACGCGACCGATCACCTGCGAGGCCGGAACGCGCACACCGTCCAAGAAGACCTCGTTGAAGTCGCTGGTTCCGGTGATCTCGCGCAACGGCCGTACCTCTACCCCCGGACTCCGCATGTCCAGGGCGAACGCGGTGATGCCCTTGTGCTTGGGAGCGTCGGGGTCGGTGCGCGCGAGAAGGTATCCCATGTCGGCATGCTGACCGTTCGTGGTCCACACCTTCTGCCCGTCGACGACGAAATCGGCGCCCTGCCGCCGTGCTCGGGTCCGCAGCGCGGCCAGGTCACTGCCCGCATCCGGCTCGCTGAACAACTGACACCACACGTCCTCACACGCCCGGATACGCGGAAGGAAGCGCGCGCGCTGCTCCTCCGTGCCGAACTCGATCAGGGCTGCCGAGGCCAGCGAGGCCGCCCCCACGGGCGGCCAGGTGCGGGCGCGGGCGATCTCCTCGGCGACGACGAAGGGTTCGAGCGGATGGGCGTCGGGCCGGCCGCCGTACTCGGCCGGCCAGTCGATACCGAGGAAGCCGGCCTCGTACAGCTTGGCGGTCCACTCCCTGATCGCCGGCATGAGGCCGGGCTCGGGCGCGCGTACTCCGCTGTGGGCCTTGACGCCGGGCGCGTGCTCCGCGACGAAGGCGCGCACCTTCCTTCGGAAGGCGTCGAGCTCGGGCGTGGACTCCAGTCGCATGGATGGGGCTCCTTGTCCTCGTACGGAGAGGCGCCTTGAAGAATTGAGGATACTCTAAATGCGGTGGAGGCGGTGAACGACAGGTCCCCGCGGGGGTGCCCCGTAGACTGGGGACCCGCAATACGTCCAGAGGAGTTGGCCCATGGCGACCACTGTCGACCGCGAGTCGGATGCCCCGGTCGGCAAGCTCGCCGCGCAGACCGCGCAGCGCATCGAGGCGGACGTCATCCGGCAGGGCTGGCCCGTCGGCCAGTCGCTGGGCTCCGAGGTCGACCTTCGCGAGCGTCTGGGCGTGAGCCGTGCGGTGCTGCGCGAGGCCGTACGGCTGGTCGAGCACCACCAGGTCGCCCGGATGCGGCGCGGCCCGAACGGCGGACTGATCGTCTGCGCGCCGAACGCGGGACCGGCGACCCGGGCCGTGGTGATCTACCTGGAGTACGTCGGCACGAGCATCACGGACCTGCTCCAGGCCCGCCTCCTGCTCGAACCCATCGCCGCAGGACTGGCCGCGGACCGCATCACCGAGGACGGCATCGGCACGCTCCGCGCCACCCTCGACGACGAACACGCCCACTGGGACGAGTTGGGCGCCCACTCCCAGGACCCGCTGCATCCGGTGCTCGGACAGTTGTCCGGGAACCCGGTGCTGCACCTGTTCATCGACGTGCTCACCCGCCTGACCGCCCGGTACGCGCACACCTCCCGCCGGATCTCCAAGGCCGAGCTGCACACGGCGAAGGACACCTCGCACCGCGAGCACCGCGCCGTCGTCGACGCCGTGATCGCCGGTGACGGCGCCCGCGCGCAGACCGCGCTGGCCGCACACCTGGAGTCGGTGGCCGCCTGGATCGAGAAGCACCGGGTGCGGCGCGGGCCGCGGATCGCCGGGCAGGTGGTCGAGCCCGAACTGGTCGAGGGGCCGCGGGCCAAGCTCGCCGAAGTGGTCGCCGCCCGCATCCACGACGACATCGCCGCGCGCGGCTGGCAGATCGGCATGGTGCTCGGCTCGGAGACCGATCTGCTCGCCCGCTACGGAATCAGCCGCGCCGTCCTGCGCGAAGCCGTCCGTCTCCTCGAATACCACTCGGTGGCCCGGATGCGCCGCGGCCCCGGCGGCGGCCTGGTCGTCGCGGAACCCGAACCGCAGGCCAGCATCGACACGATGGCGCTCTTCCTGGAGTACCAGGGCGTCACGGCCGACGATCTGCGGATCGTCCGGGGCGCCATCGAACTCGGCGGTGTCGCCCGGGTCACCGCCCGGCATGCCGAGGGCGACGAGCAGGTGGCCGAACGCCTGGCCAAGGCCGTGCGATGGACGACCGAGGGACCGCCCGAAGACCCGCGCAAGGCCGACCTGTTCCACTCCGAACTGGCCCGCCTGGCCCACAATCCGGTGCTGTCCCTGTTCCTGTCCATCATCACAGAGCTGTTCCGTCGGCACGCGGCCGGCCACGACCGGCCGCTGCCCGGCGACACGGCGGCCGAAGAGGTCGAGCATGTGCACCAGCGCATCCTCGACGCGATCCTCCAGGGGGATACCGGGGTCGCACAGCACCGCATGCGACGCCATTTGGATGCACTCATTCCCTGGTGGCATTGACAATTCCTCCCCTCGGGCGTGCCCGGGAGGATAATTGCGTATACTGAATAGGCTCATCAGTATCGTCACGGCCCGATGAGGCGTCGTGTGAGGAGTTGGGCCATGCGCATAGACGGTTCATCGGCACTGGTCACGGGCGGCGCCTCGGGACTGGGACTCGCCACCGCGCGCCGGATCATCGAACGCGGCGGCCGCGTCGTCATCGCCGACCTCTCCGAGGAACAGGGCACCAAGGCCGTCGCCGACCTCGGCGACGCGGCCCGGTTCGTCCGCGCGGACATCACCGACGAAGTCGCGGTCACCGAAGCCCTCGACACCGCCGAGCGGCACGGACCCCTGCACTTCGTCGTGCACTGCGCGGGCCGCGGCGGCGACCGCACCCGCATCATCGACCGCGACCGCACACCCGGCGAACTGGCCACCTTCGCCGAGGTCGTACGCGTCAACCTGATCGGTACGTACAACGTGCTGCGCCTGGCCGCGGCCCGCCTGGCCGGCAACGACGTCGTCGACGGCGACTGCGGCGCCGTGGTGCTCACCGCATCGGTCGCGGCCTTCGACGGCCAGATAGGCCAGACCTCCTACACCGCCGCCAAGGCCGGCGTGCACGGCATGACCCTGGTCGCCGCCCGCGACCTGGCGAGCTGGCGGATCCGCGTGAACACCATCGCCCCCGGCATCATGGACACCCCCATGCTCGGCCGCCTCCGCGAGGACATCCGCGAGGGCCTCGCCACCTCCGTCCCGCACCCCAAACGGCTGGGCGATCCGGACGACTTCGCCCGCCTGGCCGTCGAGATGCTGGAGAACCCCTACCTCAACGGCCAGACCGTTCGCCTCGACGGCGCGATCCGCATGGCTCCGCGATGACGCGGGACTCCGGGACGGACGAGGAGTTCCGCACCCGCCTGCGCGCCTTCCTGGCCGAACACCACCCCGGCCGCCGCCCCGAGGGCCGGGCCGAGCGCCTCGCGTGGCAGAAGAAGTGGCTGGCCACCCTGTACGACTCCGGCTACGCGGGCCCGAGCTGGCCGCGCGAGTACGGCGGCATGGACCTGCCCTTCACCCGCCAGGTGATCTACCAGGAGGAGTACGCGCGAGCCAGAGTGCCCGGCCCCCTGGGCACCGGACTCGGCATCGCGGCCCCCACCCTGATCAAGTACGGCACACCCGAGCAGAAGAACCGCTTCCTGCGACCCATGCTGCGCGGCGACACGGTCTGGGCCCAGGGCTACTCCGAACCGGAGGCCGGCTCGGACCTGCCCGCCCTGCGCACGACGGCACACAGAGCGGCCGACGGCTCCGAGTACGTGGTCAACGGACAGAAGGTGTGGACCAGTTCGGCCGACATCGCCGACATCCTCTTCACCCTGGTCCGCACCGGGCCGCCCGGATCGCGCCAGGAAGGAATCAGCTACCTCCTCGTCGACGCATACGCCCCGGGCGTCACCGTACGGCCACTGCGGGACCTGACCGGCGACGCCCACTTCTGCGAGATCTTCTTCGACGACGTACGCGTGCCGGTCGACCACAGGATCGGTGAGGAGAACGGCGGCTGGCCCCTGGTACGGACGAGCCTCGGGCACGAGCGTGCTGCGGGTGCGATGAACCAGGCCGCGCTGTACCGGCGGATCCTGGACGAGTTGATCGAGCTGGCGCGGGAGCGGGGGGCCACGAAGGATCCGCTGGTGCGCGACCGGCTCGCGGACTTCGAGATGCGGGTGTCGGTCATGCGCCTCACCGGCATGCGCACGATCGCCGACATCACCGCCAAGGGCGAGCCGGGCCCGGCGTCCTCGACGTCCAGGCTGTACATCGTCGCCTTCGAACAGGACCTGCACGAGTTCGCCCTCGACATGCTGGGCGCGTACGGCGTCCTCGACCGCCGCGACCCGCACGCCGTACAGCGCGGGCGCTGGGTGTGGGGCTTCCTGCGCACCAGGGCCTCCACGATCGGCGCGGGCACCGCGGAGATCCAGCGCAACACCGTCGCGGAGCAGGTCCTCGGCCTGCCCCGCGACCCGGCGATGCCGTGAAGACCCAGAACGCCCCTCAGAACGCGGGCGGTTGGGGCCGCCGCTTGACGTACCCGCCGGCATCGACACGCATCTGCATGCCGGTGACGTACCGGGACTCCTCGGAGACCAGGAACAGGACGGTGTCGGCGATGTCCTCGGGCTCGACGTAGGGGATGCCGAACCCGGTCATCGCGGGGAAGGCGGACAGGGCGTCCTCGCGGGTCGGCTCCTCCAGATCGGGCCGGAACGTGCGGTACATGACGTCGCTGTTGAGCATGTCCGTGTTGCAGTTGCTGGGGTGTACCGCGTTGACCCGGATCTGCCGGGGCGCCAGCACGATCGCCAAGTCATGGACGAAGGCGGCCACTTGGCGCTTGGCGAACGAATAGCCCAGCCCACCCGGCCCGAGCGCGGGATTGTCGGTCGTCGCCGGGACCAGGCCGGCGAACGACCCGGTCGCCACGATCGCGGCCCCGTCGGGCAGATGAGGCAGGGCGGCGTCGACGGTGTGCACGACCCCGTTGAAGTCGACCGTGACCGCGTCGAGGAACGCCTGGGCACTCCTCTCGCCCCCGATCGGGCAGATACCCGCCTGTGCGACGACCGCGTCGAGCCGCCCCAGCTCGGCCACGCCTTCGTCCACCGCCGCCCGCAGCGCCGCGGGATCCCGTACGTCGGCCCTGCGCGCGACGACCCGCCGCCCGAGCTTCTCCACCCGGCGCACGGTCTCGTCCAGGTTCTCCCGGGTGGCCAGCGGATAGCCGTTGGTGGCGATGTCCTCGCAGATGTCGACGGCGATGACGTCGGCACCCTCGGCGGCGAGCCGGAGCGCGTGGGCCCGGCCCTGTCCCCGAGCGGCTCCGGTGATGACGACGACCTTGTCCTGCACGCGACCCATGGGGTCTCCTTCCGCTGTAGGCCCAATAAAGAGTAGCCTCAATACTGGCGAGTGGAACCGGGCCTGCCTCCATGATCCGTGCTGATCCGCCGACTTCGACGGTCCGCTTCCGCTGAGTGAGATGCGATCAGTGCACACAATGCGCTCACTGCTAGAGAGTCTGCGAGACCTAGGGAGCATCAGGATGCCGTTGCAGCCGTGGATGAAGTTGCTGTCGACCGACGACCATCTGATCGAGCCTCCGCGTCTGTGGGCGGACCGCCTGCCGGCGAAGTACCAGGGGGCCGGACCGCGCATCGTGGAGCAGCCGCGCGGCGACGGGCAGGCGCCCGCCGAGGTGTGGCTCTACGAGGACCGGATCTACCCCTACATCGGCCTGAACGCGGTCGCGGGCAGGGAGCCCCAGGAGTTCGGCCTGGAGCCGACCCGCTACGACGAGATGATCCCGGGCTGCTACGACCCGAAGGCCCGGATCCGTGACATGGACCTGGACGGAGTCTGGGGGGCCCTGTGCTTCCCGTCCTTCCCGGGGTTCTCGGGCCATGTGTTCATGGAGGGCACGGACCGCACCCTGGCGCTGCTGTGCGTCCAGGCGTGGAACGACTTCGTGCTGGACGAGTGGTGCGCCACCGCGCCGGGCCGGCTCATCCCCCTGGTCATCCTGCCGCTGTGGGACGTCCGGGCGTGTGTCGCCGAGATCCGCCGGACCACCGCCAAGGGCGCCAAGGCGATCTCCTTCCCGGAGAACCCCGCCCCGCGCGGACTGCCGTCCTTCCACACCGACCACTGGGACCCCGTGCTCTCGGCGGCCGAGGAGACCGGGATGCCCCTGTGCCTGCACTTCGGCACCTCGGGCAGGCCCCCGCAGACCGCTCCCGAGGCCCCGTTCGCAGTGACGACCGCCCTGTTCGGCTGCAACGCCATGTACGCCACCGCCGACCTGCTGTTCTCTCCGGTGCTCCACAAACACCCCGAGCTCAAGATCGGCCTCTCCGAGGGCGGCATCGGCTGGATGCCGTACCTGCTGGAACGTATCGACGGCACCTGGGAACGGCACCGCTTCTACCAGAACGTCAACCAGAGCGTGCGGCCCTCGGACCTCTTCCGCCGCAACTTCCACGGCTGCTTCATCGACGACCGGTTCGGCGTGGAGGTGCGCCACCACGTCGGCGTCGACCGCATCACCTGGGAGTGCGACTACCCGCACTCCGACTCGTACTGGCCCAAGAGCCGCGCCTACGCGGCGGAGGTCCTCGCCGACGTACCGGACGAAGAGGTGCACAAGATCGTGGAGCTGAACACCCGCCGTCTCTACAACATCCCGGCATGAGCAGGCGCCCCGAGTCCGAGCGGTCCGACTGGACCGACCTGGGCCTGCTCACCCGGGAGGAGGCCCACGGCAGGCTCCAGGACAAGATCGCCGAGACCGCCGCGCGTCTGGCCGGACTCGCGGCCGACGCCGAGCAGACGGAGCGGGACCTCTTGGAGGCCCGGCTCAGCGCCCTGCGCGAGGCCGCCGAGGACCTGACCGGCAAGCCGGCGGACTGAGGTGACCGTGACCGGCAATGACCGCGCCCGCCTCAACCCCGGCACGACGGTCGGCTTCGTAGGCGCCGGACGCATAGGGGAGCCGATGGTGGAGCGGCTGCTGACGGCCGGTCACCACGTCCGCCTCTACGCACGCCGGGCGGACATCGGAGCCCGGCTCTCGGCGGCGGGCGCCGAACTCGTTGACACCGTCGCCGGCATCGCCGCCTCCGACGTCGTCGTCAGCTGCCTGTACAGCGACGCCCAGATCATCGACGTACTGCCCGAGGCTGTCGCGGCCATGGACCCGCGCACGGTGCTCGTCTCCCACACGACCGGCACACCCGAGACGCTCACCCGACTGGACCCACGCCACGCGGCCGTCGTCGACGCGCCGTTCAGTGGCACGCCCGAGACGGTGCGCGCCGGCTGTCTGGTGGTGTACGCCGGCGGGGAACCCGAGCACGTGGCGACGGCGCGCCGCGTCATGGCCGCCTATGCCGATCCCGTGATCGCGACGGGCCCACCCGGTTCGGCGCTGCACGTCAAGCTGCTCAACAACCTGCTGTTCGCCGCGGTCTCCCAGGTGACGCTGGCCGGGCTGGAAGCCGGTCGGAAGCTGGGCATCGAGGAGAGCGCCTTGCTGGAAGCCCTTGCGGTCGGCAGCGGCGGAAGCACCGCGGGGCGGCACATCGCCGCCCGCGGCGGGTCCGAAGCCTTCGCCGCCGCGGTCACGCCGTATCTGCGCAAGGACCTGTCGGCCTGCACGTCGCTCGCGGGCGTCGACTGGTCGGCGCTGCTGGCCACGGCGCACAACGGTCCCCTGCGCCTCACCGAGCAACCCCCACCTGGAACGGAGCGGTTGGATGAAGATCACCATTGACACGTCGATGTGCTCCGGGCACGCACGCTGCGCGGCGGCGGCCCCGGAGGTCTTCCGGCTCGACGACGACGGCTACGCCCTGCCGTACGAAGGGGAGCTCCCGGAGAGCCTGCACGAAGAGGCCCGCTCCGGCGAACGCACCTGCCCGGAGCGGGCCATCAGGATCGAGTGACCTCACTCACCCCGCCGGCTGGGGCGGCGGGGTGAACCGGTGTCCCCAGAAGGCGCCGTCGGTGATCTCGTAGACCGGTACCGGCTCGGGGACCTGGAGGCCGTTCCAGCCGAACTCCACGGCATAGTTCTCCGGCGACCAGACGTAGAACGACACCATGTGGTCGTTGGTGTGCTTGCCGAGCGAGTGCATCATCGGGACCTCGTACTTGTGGGCCCGGTCCAGGGCGAGCCCGACGTCGTCCAGGGTCGCCGCCTCGACCATGAAGTGCATCAGGCGGCCGGGGCCGGGCATCGGCGTGACGCCGAGCGTGTGGTGGCGCGGATTGCACCCCATGAACCAGGTCGTGCCGCCGGGGGAGCGCATCGTGTTCCGCTCCATGAAGCCCAGGGTGTGCACGTAGAAGTCGAAGGTGGCCCGCGCGTCCTCGGCGGAGACGATTGCATGGCCCATGCCCATGCCACCGGTGACGAACCGGGAGACCAGCGGGGTGCGCACGGGCACGTGGTCGAGGACGGTGCCGTAGAACAGCTCGACCGGGTTGGCGCCCGGGTCGTGGAACCGGACGAAGCCGGTGACGTGCCGCTGCGCGCACTCGGCCTCGGTGCCGGCGCTCACCTTGATACCGGTCTTCTCCACGGCCGCGGCCAGTCGTGTCAGCTCGCGCTCGTCGAGGACCTCCAAGCCGAGCGCCGTCATCCGGTCCTGCGCGCCGGGAGCCACCGCGATACGGGCCGGGTAGTCGTCCATGCGGTAGTACAGCGAGTCCGCGTCCGGGCCCTCGACGGGCATCAGCCCGAGGAAGTCCGTACCGAAGAGCCGCCACTTGTCCAGGTCGGTGGATTCCAGCCGCAGGTACCCGAGCGAGTGCACACCCATCCGAATCTCTCCCATCACGGTGGTCGGTCATGGCCGCGGCGGTCCCCCTCCCGCGCCATCGCGACGGTAGCCAGCTGACCGCGCCCGCCTGCGGCAACGGTCCCACTGATTGGGAGAGGGACGAGGGGCTCGCTCCTACTGGGTGGGACGGCGATCGGCGTCGGCCCACGGCACGCGGCAGCATCGGCTCGGCAGGTGCCGAGACCGCAGCCGGCACCGCCTGCCCCCAGAGACCGGAGGTCACACCGTCATGACGTTCACCCGCGAGGACACACTGCGTGAACTGCCCACCGACGAGGGGACTCTGCGCTACCACGAGGCGGGTGACGGACCACCGTTGCTGCTGTTGCACGGTTCGGGACCGGGGGTCACCGGCTGGCGCAACTACCAGCGCAATCTGCCGGCGTTCGCCCGCCACTTCCGCTGCCTCGTCCTGGAGTTCCCCGGCTTCGGCGTGAGCGACCCGACCACGGATAACCCGATGGCGGCGGCCCCCAAGGCGGTGCTGCGGTTCCTCGAGGGCCTAGGGCTCGACCAGGTCGACGTCGTGGGCAACTCCCTCGGCGGATTCGTCGCGGCCCACCTCGCCGTCGCCCGCAAGGACCTCTTCCGCCGGGTCGTGACCATCGGCGGCGTGGGCCGCAACATCCTCTCGCCCGCGCCCAGCGAAGGCCTCAACCTGCTCGTGGAGTTCGCCGAGAGCCCGACCCGGGAGAACCTCGTCCAGTGGCTCAGGTCCATGGTCCACGACCCGGAGGTGCTCACCGAGGAGCTGATCGAGGAGCGGTGGCGCAGCGCCACCGAGCCCCAGACGCTCCAGGCCTCACGCCGGATCTACGGCCGGCAGGCCATGGCCGCGATCCTCGCCGCGCAGTCCGCCTCGGACCAGCCGATCTGGGCCGCACTCCACAAGATCACCGCACCCACGCTGCTAACGTGGGGCCGGGACGACCGGGTCACCCCCCTGGACAACGCGCTGCTGCCGATGCGCACCATCCCCAAGGCGGAACTGCACGTCCTGCCGGACTGCGGCCACTGGGCGATGATCGAGCAGCAGGCGGCCTGGGAGAGCGTGGTCCTGGCCTTCCTGACCCGCCCCGGGGCCTGAGGAACGTGGGCGGGCGCAGCCGACTGCATGGGGGAGACGTGGGCAGAGTCGCCGAGCCGAGGCAGCCGGCCGCTCCCGTCTCGGACCGG
Organism: Streptomyces sp. NRRL B-3229; assembly: GCF_000719505.1. Taxonomy (NCBI): domain Bacteria; kingdom Bacillati; phylum Actinomycetota; class Actinomycetes; order Kitasatosporales; family Streptomycetaceae; genus Streptomyces; species Streptomyces sp. NRRL B-3229. The sequence continues at coordinate 45,928 of NZ_JOGP01000032.1, forward strand.
CAGATCGCCCGGCGCGTCCGCATCCTGCGCGCGGCATCCGAACTCGCCGCCCGCGACGGGCTCGCCGGCGTCCAGATGCAGGACGTCGCCAAGGAGGCGCGGGTCGCCCTCGGTACGCTGTACCGCTACTTCCCGTCCAAGCCCTACCTGTTCACCGCGGTCCTCGAATGGCACATCGAGACGATCCTCGACGGTCACGCCGAGGAATCCGTGGCCGACGGGACGGCGGACCGGGCGACCGAGGCGGCGGACACACTCGTCGAACTCATGGTCAAGCTGCTGGACAGCCCGCTGCTGGCCTCGGCGGCGGCGCTGTCGGCGTTCAGCGAGTACTCGGCGATGATCCCGACCCGGTTCGACATCCTCGACAGCTGCCTCGGGCGGACGCTGCTGCGGGTACTGGGTGTCCGTGAGGCCGGGGAACAGGACCGCAGCGTGGTGCGGCTGCTCATCTACAGCTGGTGGGGGCTGTTCGTGGCAATGCTCACCGAGGAGATCACCGCCCCGCAGGCGGAGTCGGACCTGCGGCTCGCGGCCAGGCTCATCCTCGCGCCGTACGAGAACAGCTGAGCGCAGGCCCGCCCCCTGCCAGGCGGGCTCCGGTCGGCTCGTGGCAACCTCGCCGGGACCGACCGGCGACCACAGCAGCGGCGCTCCCGGTCCAACAGCAGCGGCCCTCCCGGTCCAAGGGGCAGGCGGTCGAGGGCTCAGGCCAGATCGAGGGCGATGTCCACGATCATGTCCTCCTGCCCGCCGACCAGCCCCCGCCTGCCGACCTCCAGCAGGATCGTGCGCGCGTCGAGGCCGTAGCGCAGGGCCGCCGCCTCCGCGTGCCGCAGGAAGCTCGAATAGGCCCCGGCGAACCCCAGGGTGAGGGTCTCCCGGTCCACCCGGACGGGTCGGTCCTGGAGCGGGCGGACCAACTCGTCGGCGGCGTCCTGGAGGGCGAACAGGTCGCACCCGTGCTCCCAGCCCTGGAGGTTCGCCACGGCGATGAACGCCTCGATCGGACAGTTGCCCGCGCCGGCGCCCTGCCCGGCCAGGGACGCGTCCACCCGGGTCACGCCCTCCTCGACCGCGACCACGGAGTTGGCCACCGACAGGGAGAGGTTCTCGTGGGCGTGGATGCCGAGCTGCGTGGCCGGGTCGAGTACGTCCCGGTAGGCGCGGATCCGCTCCCGCACTCCGTCCATGGTGAGCCGGCCGCCGGAGTCGGTGACGTAGACGCAGTGGGCGCCGTAGGACTCCATCAGCTTGGCCTGGCGGGCGAGTTCGGCGGGCTCCGCCATGTGGCTCATCATCAGGAACCCGGCGACGTCCATGCCCAGCTCCCGCGCCGTGGCGATGTGCTGCGCCGCGACGTCCGCCTCCGTGCAGTGGGTGGCCACGCGTACCGAGCGGATCCCGAGCCCGTGGGCGTGCTTCAGCTCAGCGATGGTGCCGATGCCGGGCAGTAGCAGCGAGGTCAGGACGGCCCGGTCGACGCCGTCCGCCGCGGCCTCGATCCACTCCCAGTCGGTATGGCTGCCCGGCCCGTAGTTGAGGCTGCCGCCGGACAGGCCGTCACCGTGGGCCACCTCGATCGCGTCCACGCCGGCCCGGTCCAGGGCCGACGAGATCCGGGCCACGTCCTCGGGCGTGATCCGGTGCCGGATGGCGTGCATGCCGTCCCGGAGGGTCACGTCCTGCACATACAGCTGGGTCATCGGGAGGTCACCTCGGCCTCGTCGGAGAATCGCCCGGCCACACGCTCGCCGACCCGCAGGGCGGCCGAGGTCATGATGTCCAGGTTCCCCGCGTACGCGGGCAGGTAGTGCGCGGCGCCCTCGACCTCCAGGAACACGGAGACCTTCGTGGACACCTGGGGAGCGCCGGGGGCCAGCAGGGTGTGCACCGGCTCGCCGAGCACGACCGGGGTGAACTGCACCCGCTGTTTGAGCCGGTACCCGGGTACGTACTCGGCCACCGTGGCGACCATGTCCTCGACGGACGCGCGGACCGCCTCGTGATCTGCCTCGCCGATCAGACAGAACACCGTGTCCCGCATGATCAGGGGCGGCTCGGCCGGGTTGAGGACGATGATCGCCTTGCCCCGCTGGGCGCCGCCCACCTTCTCGATCGCCCGGGCGGTGGTCTCGGTGAACTCGTCGATGTTGGCCCGCGTGCCCGGCCCGGCCGACTTCGAGGCGATGGAGGCGACGATCTCGGCGTAGGGGACCGGCGTGACGCGGCTGACCGCGTGCACGATCGGAATCGTCGCCTGGCCTCCGCAGGTCACCATGTTCAGGTTGTCGACATCACCGGCCAGGTGCTCGTCCAGGTTCACCGGCGGCACGACGTACGGACCGATGGCCGCCGGAGTGAGGTCCACGAGGCGCTTGCCGTACGGTGCGAGCCGCTTGGCGTTCTCCACGTGCGCCTTCGCAGACGTGGCGTCGAAGACGATCCCGATCTCCTCGAAACCGTCCATCGTGATCAGCCCGTCCACGCCCTCGTGCGTCGTGGGAACGTGCAGACGCGCGGCGCGCGCCAGGCCGTCCGAGTCAGGGTCGATGCCCACCATCGCGGCCATCTCCAGGCTGTCGGACAGCCGCATGATCTTGACCATGAGGTCGGTGCCGATATTGCCGGAGCCGATCACGGCCACCTTGGTCTTCGTCATCCTTGGTCCTCGGGTTCCTTGGATTCCTTGGGCGAGAACGTCGCGGTGACCGAACCGAGGCTCGACATCTCGGCCCGTACGGTGATTCCTGGCGGCGTCGGGACCAGCGGACCCAGGGCGCCGGACAGCACGACCTGGCCGGCGCGCAGCGGATCGCCGAACTCCCGCGCGGTGCGCGCCAGCCACAGCAGTGCCTCCAGCGGATCCCCGAGACAGGCCGAGCCGTTGCCCTCGGACGCCGGCACGCCGTCGGCGTCCAACCGCATGGTCACGTCCCGGGGTTCGAACTCCTCCAGCGTCAACCGGTCCCGGCCCAGGACGAACAGACCGCTGGACGCGTTGTCGGCGACGGTGTCCGTGATCACGATGTCCCAGTCGGCCACCCGGCTGTCCACGATCTCCAGCGCCGCCACCGCGTATCCGACCGCCGAGCGCACCAGGCCGAGGGACAGCTCGCCGTCCGCCAGATCCGCGGCGAGCACGAACGCGATCTCCGCCTCCGCCCTGGGCTGAAGGAGCCGCTCACTGGGCACGGCCGACAGACCACTGACGTCCATGTCGTCGAACAGCACACCGAAGTCGGGACGATCGACCCCGACCTGCCGTTGCACCGACGCCGACGTCAGCCCGATCTTGCGGCCGACGACCCGCGCCCCGCGCCCGGTCCGGCCGTCGACGAGGCGCTGCTGGACGGCGTAGGCGAGAGCGATGTCGGTCGAGCCGAGCACGTCCCGCACGGGGGCGCACGGCCGTCGGTCACGAGCGGCCCGCTCCAGTCGCCCGGCCGCCTCCGTCACGGCTGCCTCCCGGTTCACGACAGCCATCGGCCCCCACACCTCTGTCATACGCGTCCTCAACTCCTCGTGGACCTCAGCGTCGGTGCTCGCGCCGGGCCACGGCCAGGCACCGTTCCGCTCACCGGGACTCGGGAGCGAGGCGCCCGTCGAACCGGATGACCGTGGGACGACGACGGACAGCCGACGGGTGGAGGCCGAAATGCCCAGTAGTCAGGACACTTACGACGTCATCGTCGTCGGGTCGGGCGGAGGCCTGGTCGGCGCCTACGTGGCCGCGTCGCGCGGCCTGCGCACCCTCGTGCTGGAGAAGACCGACAGGGTGGGCGGCACGGTCGCCTACTCCGGAGCCGGCCTGTGGTTCCCGGGCGCCGCCCCGATCGAGCGGGCGGGCATCGAGGACGACATCGAGAACGCGAGGACGTATCTGCAGGACGTCGTCGCCGACACCTCGCGCGAACGACTCCAGGACGCCTACCTCCGGGCAGGCCCCCGGCTCATCGAGGAACTCGAGGAGAACCCGTGGTTCCAGTCCTTCGTGCACGGGCCTGTGCCGGACTACTACCCGGAGCGGCCCGGCGCCACGGCGAGCGGACGGACCCTCTTCCCCCCGCCCCTTCCGGTCGCCGAGGCCGGGGACGACTTCCGGCTCGTCCGCGGCTCCCTGCCCACGGAGCGGTGGGGTTTCGACGAGGGGCCGGTGGTCAGCGGCGGGCGCGCCCTGATCGGCCGTGCGCTCGCGGCGTTCCTGGAGACGGGCAACGGCACGCTGCGGCTGGGCACCGCGCTGGAGAACCTCGTCGTCGAGGACGGCCGGGTCGTCGGGGTGGAGGCTGTCAGCGAGGGCGAACGCGTCTCGTTCCGCGCCGAGCGCGGAGTGATCCTCGCGGCCGGCGGATTCGAGCGCGACCGTGAACTGCGCGAGCGGCACCAGCGGCTCACCGGTGAGTGGTCCAACGGCGCCCCGGGCAACACCGGAGATGCGCTTCGGGCGGGCATCGCCGTCGGCGCGGCCACCGACCTGCTCGACGAGGCCTGGTTCGTGCCGGGTCTGGTCCGCCCGGACGGACTGCCGGTCTTCCACTCGGGCACCCGGGGCGGGATCTGGGTCAACGGCGCGGGCGAACGCTTCGTCAACGAGACGTCCCCCTACGACCAGGCCGGGCACGCGATCGTCCGCCTCCACGCGACCACCGGTGTCCGGCACATCCCCTGTCACTGGGTGTTCGACCAACGGCAGCTCGACCGGGACGGCATCGGTTTCCCGCCCGCCGAGCCGCTGCCCGAGGAGTGGCTCGCGTCGGGGGCGCTGAAGAAGGCCGACACGCTGGAGCAGTTGGCGCGGTTGATCGACGTACCCTTCGGCACCTTGGACCGCACCGTCAAGGAGTTCAACGGCTACGCGCACACCGGCGTCGACGAGAAGTTCCACCGCGGTGAGACCCCGTGGGACCAGATGTTCCACCACATCGTCGGCTTCCCGGCCGACCCGCGCCAGAACTTCCCGGCCCGCCCCGAACCCGACTGGCCCAACCCCCTGCTCCTGCCGATCGACTCACCGCCGTACTACGCCGCCACGATCCTCCCCTCGGACATCGGGACCAAGGGCGGTCTGCTCACGGACGAACACGCGCGTGTGCTGGACACGGGCGGACGGCCCATCCCCGGCCTGTACGCGGCCGGCAACACCGCGGCCGCGATGTCGGGCCGCGTGTACCCCGGGGCGGGCACACCGATCGGATCGAGCGTCGCCTTCGCGTACCTCGCGGTCCTCGACCTCGCCCATCCGGCCGACTGAGGCACCGCGGCAGCACGGGCGGCCCAACTCGGGCCGCCCGTCGTCGATTTCCCGGTGCACCCCTCTGGTACGCGACCTGCCCCGTTGGTACTTTGGCGTCGGTAGCAAACTGAAATCGATTCTAGTTTCAGCAGAGAGGCGCCGACGATGACGTCTGCCCTTGACCTCGGCTCGCGTCTCGAGACCGAACGGCCCGTTTTGCCTCCGTCGATGATGGAGCGCGTGACGTTGATCATGGACCTCTTCGAGCACCCCCAGACGCGCCTGACGCTCGAAACGGTGTCCCGCCGGACGCGTCTGCCGCGCTCGACCGCCCACCGGATACTCGATCAACTCGTCCGGCTGGACTGGCTCCAGCACATGGAATCCGGATACACCCTGGGTCCACGGGCCCTGGGGCTCGGCGGACGCGAGATCGGCCACAGCGCCCTGCGTGCCGCCGCGGCCCCCCAGCTGCTGGAACTGGCCGTGCGCACGAAGATGGTCGTACATCTGGCGGTGCTCGACGGACCCGAGATCTACTACCTCGACAAAGTCGGAGGCCGCGCGGCCGTCGACGTCCCCTCCCGGGTCGGCGGCAGGGCGATCGCACACTGCACCGGCCTCGGCAAGGCGATGCTCGCCTGGCTGAGCCCGGAGGAGATCGACGCGCGCTACGCGCAGGTCATGGAGCGACGCACCCACCACAGCATCGACTGCCTGGACGTCCTGCACCGGGAACTCGGCGCGATCCGCCGCCGCGGCGGACTGGCCGTCGACCAGGGTGAGTGCTTCACGGACATCACCTGCCTCGGCCTCGCGATCCGCGGTCCCGAGGGGCCGGTCGCGGCCATCTCGGTCGTCGGCGACGCGCGCGCCGCCGTGGAACGCGTCGCACCCTTGGTGGTCAACGCCACCCGGGCGGTGTCCGAGGAGTTCTTCACCGCCAGGCGTCCGTACCCCTCAGCCATGCCGGACCTCGACCGGCGGATACCGCGCCGCAGTGCGGCGGTCCCGGCGAGCGGGTGACGGGCTGGGTGAATGGTGTGAGGGCCGAGGTGTTGCGGTTCCGGTTCGGAGCTTCCTGTGTCCGGGCTCCTGGCCACCGGTGCGCCGGCGCAGGCCGCGTCAGCCACCGTCACCGACGCGACCCGAAACGATCCGACCTTGATCACGCTGCCCCGAGCACGCGGGCGGGGGCCGGGGCGGCTCAGCGGGATCGCTGCGGTGAGGGCAGTGCGCTCAGGGCCTCCGGTGGGACGGTGTGGTCGAGGAGGTGGAGGGGGGCGGGGCGGACTCCTGCGGCTTCGGCGGCGTCCCAGTGGGCGAGGGCGCGTGGCAGATCGACGAGACCGTGGACCAGGGGGAGTTGAGCTCCGTCGGGGCGCCGGTCGGTGAGGTGGGCGTGGAGGAGGGACTCCAGGCGGCAGGAGGCGAGGGTGCCTGGGAGGTGCAGGGTGGGATGGTGCTGGGTGCGGGCGGTTGCGTGGCCGGTGAGTGCGGCGGCCGGGATGCCCGGCGCCAGGTGGGTCTCGGTGGCGTCCAGGGCCAGCAGGCCGCCTCCGAGGATCAGTACGTCCCCGGCGTCACGCATACGGTGCAGGGCGCGCGCGGTGTCGAAACAGTGCGGGAAGGAGTCGTCCACGACGATCGTGCCGGGCCTCAGCCGGTCCACGTCCAGCAGGGGCGTCGTGCTGCCGCTGACCGCCGCGACGATGACGTCGGCCGCCTCGTAGATCTCGGTGGGGAGGGTCCTGGCGACGTCTGCCTCGACGACCCGCACAGGGGTCAGCGGGTGCCCGGCCGACACTTCGGCGGCCAGTTCGCGCAGGCGGGGCGCACTGCCGGGCAGGTCGCAGAGCAGGAGGCGGGCCGGCGGGCGGGGGCTGCGAGCCAGGAGCAACCGTAGCGACGACGTGCCGATGGAACCGCAGCCGACGACGGCGAGGGTGAGCTCGCCGAGGTCGCGGCCGGTCGCGGCGAGGGCGGCGTGGACCGTCTTGACGACGGCGACGGTCGTCGTCGCGTGCCCGGTGGTCAGGGAGGCGGGTGTCGGCGTGGCGCCGGCCGCCTGGGTTTCGCGCAGGACGTCGTACCCGTAGCCGGTCAGGGACGGGATCATGCCGGCCAGCGAGACGCAGCGGGCGCCGAGGGACGCGGCGTGGTCGACGGCGCGCGCGGTGAGGCCGGCCAACGTGGCCGGATCACCGGAGGGGAGCGGGCCGGTCAACTCGTCGGCGAACAGCGGGAGGGACACGAAACCGGATCTGCCCAGCGGAGTGGTGAGGTGCTCCAGGAGTCTGGGCCTGCCGTCGGGGAACAGGAGGGCCCGGATGTCCTCGCGTCTGGGCGCCAGATGTGCGGGGAGCCCGGCGAATGCGGCCAGGTGGTGAGGCGCGGGCAGGTATCCGACGAGCGCGGCGTCGAGTGTGCCGTGGCGAGGGGTGGAGGACGGGGCGGAGATCCTTTCGCGGGGGGCGGGTTCCGCCAGCTGGCCCTGCAACTCGACCGCGAAGTCGGCGAGTTGCTCCTCGGTGAGGGCGGTCGCCGACGCACGGGCCGTGACGCGCAGGCCCTCGCCGTCGTCGGAGGGCCGTACGGCCAGGAAGACGTCGGTGCCCAGCGGAGGCGGGGTGAGTTCGGTGTCGGCGTCGTCGGGTTGGAGGGTGAGGGCCGTGTCGGGGAGCGTGCCGAGAGCGGTGAAGTCGAGGAAGGTGAAGAAGAACTGGGCGGTGCGGGGGAGCCCTTGGGGTCTGCGCAGGTACAGGGGACCCGAGGCGCGGGCCGCGATCGACTCCGCGGCGACACGGCGCAGGTCCTCCTCGAAGCAGGGGGGGGAGAGCGACGCTGCGGGGTCGAGTCCTGGGCGCAGGGCCACCGCCTCGCTGAACGGGCCGAAGACGCGGTGGGCGTCCTGTGTGGTGTCGTCCCGTCCGGTGACGGCCATGCCGAGGACCAGGTCGCGGCGTCCGGTGAGGGCGGCGAGGGCACGGAAGTACGCGGTCAGGACCGGGGCGTGCAGCGTGGTGCCGCAGCTCCGGGCGAGGCCTCGCAGGGCTCGAGTGCGGTCCGCGCCGAGCGTGAAGGAGACGGTGTGAAAGCCGGGGGCGGCGTCCTCGGGGCGGAGGGCGCGCAGGACGGGCGCGGTGTACGGCGTGTGATGCCGGGTGCGGTACTCCTCGGTCTGGGGGTCCGGAGGCTGTGGGGCCGTCGGCCGGCGCTGAGCGGTGCGATGCAGGACGTGGTCGCGGAAAGTCGAGCGCAGAGGCTCCAGCCCGTGGGGGAGGCCGCGTGCGAAACGGCCGTACACCGCGAGGAGTTCGCGGGTGAGGAGCGCCGCACTGAACCCGTCGCCGATGAGGTGGTGGGCGTGGACGAGGAGGACGTGTTCGTCCGGTGCGACCGTGAAGAGGCGCAGTCGCAGCAAGGGCCATGCCCAGGGTTCGAAGCGGCGGCTCGTCTCCTCGGCCACGCGCGGCTCCAGCAGTGCGGAGTGGCCAAGGACCTCCGTCGCGACAGGGAGGCGGAGCGAGGCGGGGAGTTCCTGCTGCACGGGCGGGCGGGCGCCGGCCGGGAAGACGGTGCGGAGCATCGGGTGCCGCGCCACGAGCACGTCGACGGCGCGCTGGAACATCTCCGGGTCGAGGGGGCCGCGGATGCGGAAACGGGCGGACCAGGCCGGGTTGCCGCTGGAGGCGCCGGACGGATCGGCGATGCCGGGTGTGGCGGAGGCGAGGGCGTCGGCGAGGAGGAAGCCCTGCTGTGAGGGGGTGAGGGGGTAGGGAGTGAGGAGGTCCGCGGCGGCCCCTCGGCCGGGCCCCTGGGGTGCGGTCGGCTCGGCGGCGGCCGTGCCGGTCTCCGTGCCGTCGTCCGTGCGTGCGGCGGCGTCGGTGGCGGCGTCGATCGCGGTGGCCAGGGCGCTCAGGGTTCGGTGCGTGTAGACGGCGGTCGGGCGGGGCAGCGCCGGGCGTTCGTGGCGCAGGCGGGCGAACAGTTCCAGCACGGTGATGGAGTCGCCGCCGAGTGCGAAGAAGTCGTCCCGGCGGCTGATGCCGGACTGCGGGACGTCCAGCAGCTCGGACCAGGCCTTCGCGAGCAGGTGCTCGGTGGGCGTCGACGCGGGGGTGCGCGCAGGCTCGATGTTCTCGGACTGGGCCTGGGAGTGGGCGAGTTGGGTGTTCGCGCGCTCGGTGATTCGGGGCTCGGTGGTGGTGCGTTCGCTGTACCCGGGCCCGGTGTCGGCGGGGTCTCCTGGGGGCGTCAGCCGGTTGCGGTCGATCTTGCCCGTGCCGGTGAGCGGCAACGCCGGGAAGGAGTGGATGCGAGCGGGAAGCATGTACGGGGGGAGCGTGCGGGAGAGGAAGCCGCGCACCTCGCCCGGGTCGAGGGCGTGCGCGGCGGTCCGGGGCTCGGCGTACGCCACCAGCCTCCCGTCGCGCAGCAGTACGACCGCGCGGGCGACGCCGGGGTGAGTGAGCAGCGCGGCCTCGACCTCGCCGAGTTCGACGCGGTGGCCGCGGACCTTGACCTGGTCGTCGAGCCGGCCCAGGAACTCCAGTACCCCGTCGGCCCGGCGGCGGACGCGGTCGCCGCTGCGGTACCAGCGGCGGCCGTCGCGTTCGGTGAAGGCGGCGGCGGTGAGCCGGGGCTCGCCCAGGTAGCCGGGGGTGAGGCCGGTACCGGCGATGAGGAGTTCACCGGCTTCGCCCGGGGCGCACGCGCGGCCGTCCTCGTCGATCACCATCAGTTCGGTTCCGGCGACGGGGCGGCCGATGGGGAGATGGCGTACGTCGTCGGCGGGCCGGGTGTCGATGATGTGGCAGGTGGCGTTGATGGTGGCCTCGGTCGGACCGTACAGGTTGGAGATGCGATGCGGCCGCGGGGTGCGGGGCTTGTCGGCCGGGGCGTCGAGGAGGTCGAACCAGCGACGTACATGAGCGGCGGGCAGGGCCTCGCCGCCCACGTGGACCCAGCGCAGGGCGGAGAGGTCAGGGGCCGTGCCCGTGCGGCGGAAGCGATCCTCGGCGGCGGTCAGCAGGCGTTCCCAGAGCGTCGGAACCGAACTCCAGACCGTGATCCCGTCCGCGACGACATGGTCGAGCAGCGCCTCGGGGTCGCGCAGCAGGTCGCGCGAGAGGGTGTGCACGGTGGCCCCGCTCAGCAGAGGGGCGAGCAACTGCCTCACGGAGGCGTCGAAACAGACCGAGGCGGTCTGTGCGAGCCGGTCGCCCGGGCCGTAGCCGAAGGTGGCCAGTGACCAGTCGAGGTATTTCGTCATCGACCGGTGGGTGACGGGGACGGCTTTGGGACGGCCGGTCGAGCCGGAGGTGAAGATGACATAGGCGATGGCCTCGGGGTCGGTGGCGCCGCACTCGGGGTCGGCGACCGGTGCGTGGCTCAGGGGGCCGGAGGTGGTGACTGCTGTGATGCCGTCCAGAGCGGCGACCGCCGGGCGGCTCGCCGCGTCGCAGACGAGCACGCGTACCCCCGTGCGGGCCAGCTGGTCCCGGTGGCGCGCGGTGGGGTGGGTGGCGTCCAGCGGTACCCAGCCGGCGCCGGCCCGGAGGATGCCCACGACCGCGGTGACCGTGTCCGTGCCGCCCGGCTCGGTCAGCAACCCCACCAGGTCGCCGGAGCGTACGCCGTGGGCGCGGAGCCGGGCGGCGAGAGCGGCGGACGCCGTGTCGAGGGCGGCGTAGGTGAGCGTGGACCGGTCGGCACCGGCGACGGCCACGGCCCGCGGCGTGGCCCGGAACCGGGCACACAGACGGGCGACGATCCCGGCGCCGGCGCCGGCACCGTCCCCGTCGAGCGCGTCGGCCGTGGTGTCCCCGCCGTCCGCGCGGTCCGGTGTGCGGGCGTGAGATCCGAGGCAGACCGGAGTGGGTGAGGGGTCGGTGACGGTGGCGCGCAGCTCGGCGACGTACTCGTCGGCGAGGCGGCGTACGGTCTCGGGGCGGAACAGCCGGGCCGGGTAGTTCCAGGACAGGCGCAGGGCGGCGTCCGCCTCCCAGCAGAGCAGGCTGAGCCGGGTCGCGGCGGACGCGGTGGCCGCGGCCGTGGGGGTGACGGTGACGGGCCAGTCCGAGCCGTGGACCACCGGGAAGCGGGCGAAGCTGAAACCCGCCTCTGCCGCGGTGCGCGGGGCCGGCCCCGCGGCGGGTCGCAGTTCGGAGAGCAGTCGGGCGAAGTCCGTGCTGCTCAAGGTCGCGTGGGTCTCGGCCTCGCGCCAGATCAGCAGCAGCCGCTCGGCGAGCGTGCCGACCGGCTCGCCGGGGTCGACGTCCACGAACACCGGCAGTGTGTCGGCGAGGGGTCCCACCAGACGGTCGATGCCGGCCACCCGCGATTCCCGCCGGGACCGGGCCACGTTCACCGCGACGGTCCGCTGTCCGCTCCACCGGGCCAGACAACGGCCGTACACCGCCAGCAGCAAGTGGAACAACGAGACGCCGTTGCGGGCCGCGGTCTCGCGCAGCTCGGCGCTGAGGGCCTCGTCGACACCGGTGGCGTGGTGGACGAGGGGTGCGGCGGGAGCTCCTTCGGGGTCGCCGTCGTACGGCAGGGAGGGGGTGGTCGCCGGTGTGGCGGGCGTGTGCTCGGCCAGGCGTTCGCGCCAGTACCGCTGGTCCTGTGCGAACTCCGGTGACCGGCGTTCGGCGGTGAGCGCGGCCAGGTAGTCGGCGAACTCGGCCCGGCAGGCGGTCAGCGGGGCGTCTTTCTCGCCCTCGCCGCCGCTCTCGCCCTGGTCCACGCTGTCTCGCCGGGCTTCGTCCTCTCGCGTGAGGGCCGTGTAGAGCGACCAGAGTTCCTCGCAGAGCAGCTTGAGGCTGAAGCCGTCGGCCGCGGCGTGATGGACGACCAGGAGCAGGTGGGCGACGTGTGCGTCGTCACCGTCGTGGACGAGTACGGCTCGTATCGGATCCTGTGTCGTCAGGTCGAACGGGCGGTTGCACAGCTCCTGTTCCAGCCGCGCGAAGTCGAGCGGTCCACGGACCTCGTACCAGTCCGGCGGCGTGTCGACGGGCCCGGCGGGTGCGGCGTACTGACGGGGGCGGGCGGCGCCGGTGATTCGCATCCGCAGCATGGGATGGCGGGCTGCGAGGCGTGCGAGGGCCCTGCCGAGGAGGGCGGTGTCGAGTGGGCCGGTGACGCTCTGACGTACGTAGCCGTAGGCGGTGACGCCCTCGTGGAGGGTTTCGGTGGCGTGGAAAGCGAGTTGGAGGGGGGTGAGGGGGATGGTGTTGCCGTTATCGGTTGTGGCTGTCGCCGTCGCTGTCGTTGGGGCCATGGCCGTCGCGGAGGGCGGGGCCGGGGCGGGACTCGGCGTCGGCGGGACGGTCGCCAGGTGGGCGGCCAGTTCGCCGATGGTCCGGTGCTCGAAGAAGAGGGTGGCTGGCAGCGGCCGTCCCAGTTCGTGTTCCAGTCGGCGGGCGAGATCGACGGCGCCGAGGGAGTCCAGGCCGAGGCCGAGGAAATGCTCGTCGACGCCGATGTCCTCAGGCGCGCGATGCAGAGCGTCGGCCAGGAGGCGGCGGATGAGGTCGGTGTGCGACGGCTCCGGTGAGGGGGTGGGGGTGCGGTCCATCGCCGGGACGTGGTCGGGGGACCGGTCCGCGGGTGCGGGGGGCTCGTTCGGGTCGGCGTGACGGTCGCCGCGGGCCTGGGCGGCCGTGGCGGAGTCCGCCGTCGCGGAGGCTGGATCGGGATCCGCGACGCCCGTGCCCGTCATGAGGACGTGTGCGGCGTCCAGACCGACCGCCGCGTGAAGGCCTGTCAGAGCGGCGTGCGAGGTCATCGGGGCCTGGATGTCCGCGGGACCGCGGGGGCGGAGCCGGATCTGACCGCTGGTTCCGCTCGCCAGGCCGGTGTCGGAGACGGGGCCGAAGGCGATCGTCTGCCAGGGGAGGCCGACCGCGCGTTGTGCGGTGGCGAAGGCGTCGAGGAAGGAGTTGGCGGCGGCGTAGTCGCCGAGGGCGCCGGCCAGACCGGGCAGCACGGCGGAGACGGACGAGAAGGCCAGGCAGACGGCGTCCTGCCTGCCATGTCGGCGCAGGGCGTCGGCCAGCAGTGTGGTGCCGTGCACCTTCGCGGAGAGGACGGCCTCGATCTCGTCGTCCGGCTTGGCCCGCAGACTGCCCGGGCGCACCGTGCCCGCCGCGTGGACCAGCACGTCCAGGGACGGCAGGCCGGCGATGAGCTCGTCGACGGCGTCCGCGTCGCAGACGTCGGTGGCCTGGTAGCGAGCGTGAGCGCCGAGGGCGCGCAGTTCGTCGAGCAGGGCGCGTGGCGGTGTCGGGGTCCGGCCTGCCAGGACGAGGGTGGGGGTGCCGCGTCGGGCGAGGTCCCGGGCGAGCGCGCCGCCGAGGCCGCCGGCGCCGCCGGTGATCAGATAGGTGGCGTCGTAGGGCAGGAGCGTCGGGCGGTTGGGTGAGGCGGGGGTAGTGCTCGCCGGTATACGGGCGAGTCGTCGGCCCACCCTCCAGGCGACGGTGCCGCCCGCGCCTCCGCCGGCTCCGGGAGGAGGCGTCGTGGCGTACAACTCGGCTTCCAGTGATCGGAGTTGAACGCTCACGGAATCCTGGGAGGACAGGTCGACACTCAGCGAGGAGAGCCCTGGGATCTCCTCGGGCAGGGCCAGGGCGAAGCCGTGCAGCAGGGCCTGGACCGGGCGGGGGCGGTCGAGGGCGTCGCCGCTGCCGGTGACGTACGCGTTCTCGGTGACCAGCAGCAGACGGGTCGGGGAGCTGCCGAGCGCCGCCAGTGCCTCGCGCAGGGCGGAGACCGCGGCGCGGGTGTCCGGTTGCGGTCCCTCAGTCTGGCCGGCGAACCACAGGACGGTCTCCGGGGGGCCCGCCGTCTCGGAGGCGGCCGAAGCTTGGTCACCGTCTGGAACCGGGGTCGGCTGAGATCCCGACACCGTCACGCCGCTGCCGGTGAGGCGCTCGGCGAGGGACCGCCGCAGTGCTGTGTCGGCGCCGGTCAGCCGCACGACACGAGGGCCGGGGCCGGCGGTCAGGGGCGCGTCGCGCCAGAGGAGGGGCTGCGGGGCGGCGGCCTGACCCTGGGGAGAGGGTTGGGGTGTGCGCGATGCCGGGCCGGGCCGGGACGCCGTGTCGGGCCTGTCCGGCCAGTGTCGGCTGCGTTGGAAGGGGTACGTCGGGACGGGCACGCGTCGGCGGTTCGTGCTCCGGGCCGGGGACGACGGGGACAGCGGGGCCCCGCGGGTCCAGAGCCGGCCCACGGTCTCCAGCAGGGCTTCGGCTCCTGGTGCGGAGTTGGCTCCCGGTGTGGTGGCGGCGGGAAGCGCGGGCAGGACCGTGACAGCTGAGGCCGCGACGCCTGAACCCCCGAGACCTGAGGCCGTCACACCTGAGCCCGCGACCCCTGGGCCCGTGAAGCCGGAATGCGCGGCTGCCGTCGAGCGGATGGCGCCGGAGAGCGAGGCGCCGGGGCCGAGTTCGACGAACGTGTCGTATCCCTCCTCCAGCAGCCGGGAGACGGCCGTGCCGAAGCAAACGGGGCGGATCGCGTGATCGCGCCAATAGCCCGAGCCGGGGGTCAGGTCGGGGTCCCAGCGGCCGGTGACCGTGCTCAGCATCGGGACGGCTGCCGGTACGACCGTCAAGGACTTCGCCGCGTTGTGCAGGGGGTCGAGGACGCGGTTCACCATGGGTGAGTGGAAGGCGTGGGAGACGCGGAGGCGGCGGACCGCCACGCCACGCGCGGTGAGGTCCGCGACCGCCCGGTCGACGATCGCCGTCTCGCCGGCCAGTACCAGTTGGGTGGGGGAGTTGACGGCGGCGACGCACAGCGAGCCGCCGGACCGCGCGATCACCGCGGCGACGGTGTCCTCGTCGCCCCGTACGACCGCCATGGCGCCCGGCGGGGCGAGCTCGCCCACCAGGCGTCCGCGCTCGGCGGCGAACGCGACCGCGTCGGAAGGCGACAGGGCGCCGGCGATGCACGCGGCGGTGATCTCGCCGACGCTGTGCCCCACGACCGCGTCGGGTGTCACGCCCCAGGCGGCCAGCTGTCCGGCCAGCGCCACCCCGAAGGCGACCAGCAGCGGCTGGGTCACTTCTGTCCGCGCCAGGTCGGTGGGATCGGCCCCCTCGTCCAGGCACCAGGCAGCCAGGCTGCGGCCGAGGACCGGCCCGGTCAGGGACGACGCTTCGTCCAGCAGGTCGCGGAACACGGGCGCCGAGCGGTACAACTCCCGCCCCGCATTGCCCCATCGGGTCCCTTGGCCGGGGAGGACGAACACCGTCCGCGGCCGGGTCCGGACGGGGGCCGTCGCCCTGCCGTCCGGGCCCGGCACCGCCACCGACGCGAGGTCCGCCATGGAGCCGTCGAGTTTCCGCGCGAGGTCCCCATGGGCCACGACGGCCATCCGGTACGGTCCTTCGTCCCGGGCGGTGTTGACGGTGGCGCACACGTCGCCCTCGTCCAGATCGGGGTGGGCCCGCAGATACGCGGCCAACTCGGCGGCGGCCACACGCAGCGCGTCCCCGGTGCGCGCGGACAACGTCAGAAGGTGGGGGCCGCCCGTCGCCTCGGGCATCGCGGCCGCCGCCTCTTCGGCGTCCCCGGGCGCCTCCTCCAGGATCGCGTGCGCGTTGGTGCCGCCGAACCCGAACGAGTTGACGCCCGCTGTCAGCGGCCGGCCCCGCACTCCCGTCCACTCCTCGTTGCCGGCGACCAGGCGGAAGCCAGGGGCGCTCCGCCCTAGGAAGGGGGCGGGCTCGGCGGAGCCGGGGGATGGCGGGAGCCGCCGGTGGGAGAGGGCGAGGACGACCTTGACCAGGGCGGGCATGCCCGCGGCGTTGAGAAGGTGTCCCAGGTTCGCTTTGACGGAGCCGACGAGCCGCGGAGCCCCGTCGGCGCGGGGCGGGAACGCCTGGCCGAGCGACTGCGCCTCCACGGGGTCACCGATCGGCGTGCCCGTTCCGTGCGCCTCGACGTACGACACATCGGCCGGATCGACGCCGCACTCCTCGTACGCCCGGCCGATCACCTCGCGCTGACCGCGCGGCGTGGGAGCCAGGAGACCGAGGGAGTGGCCGTCGTTGTTCACCGCCGTGCCGCGTACGAGTGCGAGGACCGGGTCACCGGTGGTGCGGGCGTCGTCCAGGCGGGCCAGGACGATCGCCGCGCCCCCTTCTCCCAGCACGAAGCCGTCCGCGTCCGCGGTGAACGCGCGGCACCGGCCGGTCGGCGACAGCGCGCCCGTCGCTTCGAGGAGACGATGGCCGGTGGGCGTCAGGCTCAGGTTGACCCCGCCGACCACCGCGAGGTCGCACTCGCCGGCCAGCAGACTGCGCCGGGCCAGGTGCAGGGCGACCAGCGCGGAGGAGCAGGCGGTGTCGACGGCCAGGGCGGGGCCGTTGAGGTCCAGTGCCTGGCTTACGCGGGCGGCGATCAGGTTGGGGAGGTTGCCGGCGAGGGCGGCCGGGGTGCCGGCGAGGTCCCCGTCGGCCGCCTCGGTGAGGATCTCGCGGTAGCCGCTGTCGCCGGTCGCCGCGAAGACCCCGATCCGGCGGTCGTTGCGCCGGGGGCCCGCGTATCCCGCTCGTTCCAGCGCCTCGTGGGCCAGTTCCAGGAAGATGCGGGCCTGAGGTTCGGTCGCCCGTGCCTCCGCCTCGTCCATGCCGAAGAAGTCGGCGTCGAAGGTTGCGGGATCCGGAAGGAAGGAACCGACGCGGGGCGTCGGGCGGGGCGCTTCGTGCCCCCGGCGGCCTTCGGGCAGTTCGCCGACCGTGTCACCTCCGGCGGCGAGCAACTCCCAGAACGACTCGGGCGTGTCGGCGCCGGGGAACCGGCAGGCCGTGGAGAGCACGGCGAGGGCTCCGCCCGGGGAACCGGGTTCCGCAGAGGTCGTAGGCCGTGCCGGCGCGTGGGGGACTGCGTCCGCATCTGAAGGAGAGTCTGAATCCGCACCCGCACCCGCGCCCGCACCCGTACCCGCACCTGCGCCCGCGCCCGCATCTGCGCCCGCACCCGTACCCGTACCCGCACCTGCGCCCGCGCCCGCATCTGCGCCCGCACTCGCACCCGCACCCGCACCCGAGTCCGCCATCAGCGCGAGCACGTGCCCGGCCTGTCCGGCCACCGTGTCGTGGTCGCGCAGCGCGCCCGGCTCGACCGTCACGGCGAACGTCTCCTCCAGTCCGGAGAGCACGGCCATCGCCTTGAGCGAGGATCCGCCGAGGTCGAAGAAGCGCTCCTGAAGCCCTACTTCCGACACCGGAAGCGCCAGCGCACGCGCCCAGATCCGCTGCACGGATTCCTGAACCTCACGCAGCGACCGACGGGAGGCGAACATCCCCGCCCGCGCCGCTCCGGCCCCCGCGGTGACCGTGATGTCGGCCCAGCGGCTCTCCACCGTGGCGTACCGCCCGTCCTCGAAGCGCGCCCGCAGCTCTCCGCGGCGCAGCTTCCCGCTGGTGGTGCGCGGGAAGGCCCCCGGCGGCAACGGCAGCACACGGACGTCGTCATGGCCGAGGGCCTCCCGCAGCCGGCCTCTGGCGGCGCGGAGCACCGGTGCGGCGTCGGTGGGATCAGGACGCGTCCACTGCACGAACGCGACGACCCGCTCGCCCCCGCCGTCCGGATCCGTCGATCCCACGACCGCCACGGCCCCGGACGGCAGCCCCGGGGTCGCCGCGACCGCCGACTCCAGGTCCGATGCGTGGAAGGTACGGCCGTTGACGAACACGACGTCCTTGTGTCGCCCGGTGACGCACAGCCGCCCGTTCCGCAGGAAGCCCAGGTCACCGGTACGGAGCCAGCCGTCGCCGCCGAACGCGGCCGAGCTCGCCCCGGGAGCCCGGTGGTACCCGCGAGCCACCTGAGGCCCCCTCACCTCGACATGCCCTACCCGCCGTTCGCCCACCGGGCCGCCGGAATCACCGGTGATCCGGACCTCGCACCCCCGCACCGGCCGGCCCAGGTCCATCAGCTCCACCGCGTGCCCGCCCGGAGCGGTCTCCACCACCCGGTTCCGGCTGAGCGCGGCGCGGTCCAGCACGAGCGGTACGGCGGCCTCGCCGAGCGGCGGTACGGTCACGGCGAGGGTGGCCTCTGCCAGGCCGTACACCGGGAGCGGGGCGCTGGGGTCCAGGCCGGCCGGAGCGGTCCGGGCCGTGAACTCCCGCCAGACACGCGGTGAGATGGGCTCGGCGCCGACGAGCAGCAGGCGGACGCAGCTGAGGTCGAGGCCGGCGAGGGCGGTGGCCGGGACGCTGCGTACCGCGAGACCGAGGGCGAAGTTGGCCGCCGACAAGAGCGTGGCGCGGTGGCGCGCGGCGGCTTCGAACCACAGGGCGGGCCGCTTGGCGAAGGAAAGCGGTTCTATCCGTATCTGCTTCAGGTGCGCGGCCATCGGAACGAGATGCGTGCCGATGAGGCCCATGTCGTGGAAATAGGGCATCCAGGTCGCGATCACGTCCTCTGAGGTGATCTCCATCGCGGCGCGGATCTGGCGGAGGTTGGCGAGGACCGCGGCGTGGGACAGCTCCACACCCTTGGGAGCGCCCGTGCTGCCGGAGGAGAACTGCAGGAAGGCGACGTCATGGGCAGCGGGCCGGGGCAGTTGCTGCGGCGGGCGGCCGCGACGAAGCCCGTCCAACCGCAACAGCCTTATGGAGCCCTTGAGTTCGCCGCTCGGCCCGTGGCCGTCGCTGTCGTCGTAACTGTCCCCGACGGCGGTGGCCACGGCTGCCGTCGACTCGTCCACCATCACGGGCGGCCTGCCGAGCAGTTCCCATACCGGACCGATGCGGCGCGGCTCGGCGGCGAGCGGGACGGGTACGGCCCCGGCTGCCAGTGCGCCCCAGAACATCGGCTGGAAGGTGTCACCGCGGTCGGCGACCAGCGGCAGCGGGGTGCCCGGTTCCACGCCCGCCGCGAGGAGACCGCCCGCCACGCGCAGGGCGTCGTCCCGGAGTTCGGCGAAGGTGACCGTGTGCTCACCGCCGTCTCCCCGGACATGCACGACGGTCTGCCCCGGGGCCTCTCGCGCCGCTTGGAGCAGGATGTCCAGCAAGGTCGACGTGGTCACGTCTTTCACGCCCATGTTCGATCTCTCCACTGTCCGGACTCTACAAGTGGGGCCTTCGGGCCCCGGGTTCGCCGTTGCGTGCCCGCGAGTCCTGTGCGAACAGGGGGGCTTTGGGGTGGGACGGCAGGGTCGGCGGAGCGGTGGCGCTCCGCGGTCAGCGCAGCCAGGCGCTGTACTCCAGTACCGCCCCGGCCTTGATCCCGTACCGGGGATCGTCCCGGGTGGCGGTGGTCTCCAGGCCCAGGACGGTGCCGGTGCCGGGATCGAGGATCAGCATGCGCCGGGCGCCGGGGACGTCGTACACGTATGCCTCGCCCGGTCGTCCCAGCCGGTCGGTGAGCCGCCCCGCCGGACGCAGCCCGTCGGCGTCGGCCAGGAGTCGGACCAGTGCGGCCGACTCGCGGGCGCCGAGTGTCCAGTGCCCCAGCAACTCCTGCACCGAGTCGAGGAGTTCCCCGGTGGTCAGGGGAGCCATGCTGTGGGTGTGAGCCGTCTCGGCGAGGTAGGCGCGCAGGGCGGCCGGAGTGTGCGGAGGCCGTGCCTCCGGCGGGGCGTCGCTCCAGCTCGGCGGATAGGTGGTCCGGCTCAGCACATGGCCGTCCGAGACGAGGTGCGGTGTGTCGCCGTCGTCGGTGAGGACG
>NZ_JOGP01000033.1:0-63485 GCF_000719505.1 Streptomyces sp. NRRL B-3229
CGACCTGGCCATCCTCGACGCCCTCGACATCGCGGCCGGCCCGATCGCCACCGTGAAGATCCCCTTCCGGCTCCGGTACGGCTTCCACGGCACCTGGGTCCCAGCCGAGGAGCTCCAGCGGTGACGTCCCGCCAGCCGGAATCCCGGCTCACCAAGTGGGGCCATGCCTGCGTCCGCTTCGAACGGGCCGGGGTCACCCTCGTCATCGACCCGGGTGAGTACACCGCGCCCCAGGTCCTCGACGGGGCGGACGCAGTGCTCGTCACCCACGAACACGCCGACCACTTCGACGAGGGCCGCCTCCGGGCGGCCGCCGAGACCAACCCGGCCCTGCGGATCTGGACCAACCGGTCCGTGGCCGTCAAGCTCGACGGACTCGGCAACCGGGTCACCGTGGTCGGCGACGGCGACACCTTCGACGTGGGCGGCTTCGAGGTCGAGGCACATGGCGAACTGCACCAACTCGTCCACCCGGACCTGCCGCGCGTACCCAACGTCGGCTTCCTTCTCGCCGGTACGGTCTTCCACCCCGGTGACGCCTTCACCGTCCCGCCGACTCCGGTGGACACGCTGCTGGTTCCCGTCCAGGGCCCCTGGTCGCAGACCGGTGAGGTCATCGACTACATACGGGAGATCAAGCCCCGGCTGGCCGTGGCTGTCCACGACGGCGGCCTCAGCACGATGGGCCACGCCGTGGTGAACGGGATCATCGGCGCCATGGTGGGCAAGGACGCCACCACCAGCTACGTCCGGCTGGAGGCCGGAGTCCCGGCGGACCTCTCCCGGCTGCCGGTCTGACAACACCCCCCTTTCCCGGCTGTGCGGCCGGGCCGGCCTCGGGGCTCGCGGCGTGCGTTCCGGCGCGCCGCCAGCCCCGGGGCTGCCGTACCCGCAGCGCAGCCGCCTCACACCAGCGGAGTCCGCATGACCCTCACCCGTGAACTGCTCATCGCAGGCAAGGAAGTGCCCGCCCGCTCGGGCCGCACCACCGAGGACCTCACCTCGCACACCGGGAGGACGTACGCCACGGTGGCCGCCGCGGGCACGGAGGACGTGACCCTCGCCGTGGACGCCGCCGAGGCCGCGTTCGACGACTGGGCCGCCGTGAGCCCCTACGCCCGCCGCGCGATCCTCCTCAAAGCCGCCGACCTGCTCGAGGAGCGCCGCGAGGCGGTGGCCGACCTGATGGCCGGCGAGGTCGCCGGCACCCGGGGATGGGCGTACTTCAACGTTGCCGTGGCCGCCACCGTGCTCCGCGAGGTCGCCGCCGCGGTCACCGCCCCGCGCGGCGAGGTGCTCGCCGCCCAGGAGGCCGGAGCCCTGGGCCTCGCGGTGCGCGAACCGCTCGGCGTGGTCGCCGCGTTCTCCCCGTGGAACGCCCCGGTCATCCTCGGCGTACGCGCCGTCGCAGCCCCCCTCGCGGCCGGCAACACGGTGGTCCTCAAGCCCAGCGAGGACGCCCCGCTGGCCTGCGGCCTGTTCGTCGCCGACGTACTACGGGACGCCGGGCTGCCCGACGGCGTCCTCAACGTCATCACCAACGACCCCACCGACGCCCCCCGGATCGCCGAAGCGCTCATCGCCGACCCACGGGTACGGGCGGTCAACTTCACCGGGTCCACGAACGTGGGCCGCGTCATCGGCACCACCGCCGCGCGGTTCCTCAAGCCCGCCGTGCTGGAACTCGGCGGAAAGAACGCCGTGATCGTGCTCGACGACGCCGACATCGACTACGCGGTCGACGCCGCCGCGTTCGCCGCGTTCATGAACTCCGGGCAGATCTGCATGTCCGCCGACCGCATCCTCGTACACGCCTCCCTGGCCGAGGAGTTCACCGCCAAGTTCGCCGCGAAAGTGACCGCGCTGCCCGCCGGGGACCCGGCCGAGCCCGACACCGTGATCGGCCCGCTCGTCTCCCCGGCCGCCGCGGTCCGGGTCGCCGCCCTGGTCGAGGACGCCGTCGCCAAGGGCGCCACGGTCCTCACCGGCGGCGGCGCACCGGACGGCGCCCACCACCCGGCCACCGTCCTCACCCACCTGCCCGAGGACGCCGAGCTGTACCATGCCGAAGCCTTCGGCCCCGTCTGCGTGATCGACACCTTCGCGACCGACGACGAGGCCATCGCCAAAGCCAACGACACCGAGAACGGGCTGACGTGCGGGATCATCACCGAGAACGGCACGCACGGGCTGCGGGTCGCCGGCCGGATCCGCACCGGGATCGCGCACGTGAACGACCAGTCCGTCGCCGACGAACCCCAGGCGCCCTTCGGCGGCGTCAAGTCCTCCGGATACGGACGCTTCGGCGGTCGCTGGGGCATCGAGGCCTTCACCGACACCCGCTGGATCACCCTCGCCACCCAGCACGCGCACTACCCCTTCTGAGCCGACCCCTTCAGCCGCTCCGACAGCCACTCAAAGGAGAGTCATGCCTGTCGTCACACCCGCGCCGGACGCGTCGCAAGCAGCCGACACACCCTCGCTCAGCCCCAAGGGGGCACCCGCCGGGTGGCCCCAGATCCTCTTGATCATGCTGGGCAGCGCCCTGCCGGTCCTCGGCACCGTCGTACTGACCCCGGTCGTCCACAGCATCGAGGAGGCGTTCGCCTCCGACCCGGCCGCGAACCTCGCCCCGCTCGTGCTCGCCGCCCCGGCGCTGTTCATCGGACTGCTGGCCCCGTTCGCCGGCCAGATCGTCGACCGGCTCGGACGCAAGCGCCTGCTGCTGGCCGCGATGCTGGCCTACACCCTGTTCGGCACCGCACCGCTCTATCTGAACGACCTGCGCCTGATCCTGCTGTCCCGCGCCCTGATGGGCATCGTCGAGGCAGCCGTCATGACGGTCTGCATCACCCTGATCAGTGATTACTTCACCGGCCCGAAGAGAGTGAAGGTCATCGGCCTCCAGACCGGATCCTCCGCGGTCGCGGCCATCGTGTTCGTCGCGGTGGGCGGCGCGCTGGGGGCGGCCGGGTGGCGGGCCCCCTTCGTCGTCTACGGCATCGCCCTGCTCCTCCTCGTTCCCATGGCGATCCTCCTGTGGGAGCCCGGGCGCGAGCACACGGCGGCCACCGGCAGCCTTCCGCGGGTTCCGTGGCGGGAGCTGCGGGTTCCGCTGGCGATCACCGTGTTCGGCGCCGTCATGTTCTACGTCCTCCAGGTCGGACTCTCCTACCTCGTCTCCCGGGAACAGGCCACGGTCATCGGGACGCTCGGCTCGGTTGCCACCGCGGCGACGTCGCTCAGCTTCAGCAGGCTGGTCGGACGAGGGATACGCTTCCTGCTCCCGCTGGCGTTCGGCCTCGGCGGCGCCGGTCTGCTGATCACCGTGGCAGGCGGCGGCCCGGCCGCCGTCGGTGCGGGATACGTCGTCACCAGCCTGGGCGGCGGGCTGATGCTCCCCACCTTGCTCACCTGGTCCGTCAACTCCCTCTCGTTCGCACAGCGCGGACGCGGGACCGGCTTGTGGACCGGCTGCTTCTTCCTCAGCCAGTTCATCTGCGGTGTGCTGGTCTCGGCCGCCAACGCGAGCCCGGGCGGACTCGACAGCCTCCTGTGGATCATCGCCGTGGTCTGCCTCGTGCTGACGGCGGGTACGTTTGTCGGAACCCGCCGCTTCAGCCGCACCGCGACGGCCGAGACCGCGCCGGTGTCAGGGGCCGCCGTGTCCTAAAGGGTGTTGCACAAGGCTCGAAGCCATGCGCCGGTTGACGGTGCGGGGTGCCGCCCGTCCGCTGTGGCGGGATCACGACTGGTTCCGCGGCGCGCTCGCGGCTCTGGGCGCGCGGGTCGCGGGTCCTTCGGGTTGCTCTTCCGGAACGCCGTGTTCAGCGCCTGAAGCAGGCGTCAGTCACCACCACTCGGCCGCAGGGCCGAACGCCGCGTCCTCGAACCGGACGTCCGGGGCTGCGACTCCCGCCGGTGCCGACATGGCCGGCGGTCAGCGGTATCCGAGTTGCTGGAGCCGCTCATCGAGACCCATCAGCTCCACCAGGCTCTTGCCCTTCAGCAGTTCCGTACGGAACTGCTCCTCCTTCTCCTCACGGGCCTCGGACAGTTCGACGACTCGCGCCGCGTCCTGGGCGGGGACCACCACCACACCGTCAGCGTCACCGACGACGACGTCTCCCGGCCGGATCACGATGCCACCGCACGTGACCGCGGTGTTCACCGAGCCGGGCTGGAACTTTCCGGTGCCCTTGATCGATATGCCTCGGCAGAACACCGGAAAGCCCATGCCCACGATGGCCCGGCTGTCGCGCACGCATCCGTCGATGACAAGTCCCGCGATCCCGGCCTGCTGCGCGTACAGCGTGAGGACGTCGCCCCACGGTCCGGCTTCGAGGAACGCCTTGGCATCCACGACCAGAACGTCCCCGGGCCGGGCGAGGGTGACGGCGTGCTGGATGGCGAGGTTGTCCGCCGGCCGGCAGTCGACCGTCAGCGCGGGACCCGCAACGACCATGGAGGCGTCCAGGGGCTTGATGGCGCTGTCCAGGGCACCGGTTCCGCCCTGGGCCTCGTGCACGGTGGCTGAACCGAACTGCATGAACTTGTCGGCCTGTTCGGGGGTGAGACGGGTCGTCATCACGCGATCCTTTCGGGGGTGGGGGACGAGTCGCGGGTGAGGGGCGTCGGAGCGGCGGAAACGGGTGCGGAGGCCCGGCTGCGAGCGGTGCGGGAGCCGCGTCGCTCCACGTACTCGGCCAGCTTCGACAGCAGCCAGTTGATGATGATGTAGATGGCGCCGGTCACCAGGAACATGGGGATCGGGTTGCGCAGTTGCTGGGCGACGAGGTTCGAAGCCCTCAGCAACTCCTGGTACTGGCCCAGGATCAGCGCGGCCAACGAGGTGTCCTTGAGGATGACCACGAGTTGGCTGATCAGCGCCGGGAGCATGGTCCGGAACGCCTGCGGCAGAAGAATGAGCCGCAGCGTCTGGCCCCGGGTCAGGCCGATGGCCGCGGCTGCCTCGCGCTGGCCCCTGGGCAGGGACTCGACGCCGGCCCGGAGGATCTCGGCGATGATCACCGAGTTGTACGCGGTGAGCCCGACGACGAGGTACCAGAGGAACCGGCCGCCGGGTGCGTCGGCGAAGGTCAGGCCGAGTTCGGGCAGGACGCGGGAGGCGAAGTAGATGCTGATGACGACGGGAACACCGCGGACGACCTCCATCGCCCCGACGAGCGGGATGCGGGTGAGCCGTCCGAGGGACAGCCGCAGGACGCCGATCGCCGTACCGACGATCAAGGAGAAGGCGATGGCGAGTGCGGCGGCGACCAGGGTCCGCTGCAGTCCGGTGCCCATGACGTCCCACACGGCGGCGAAGTTCTCGTCACCGGGATCGATCAGCGGGTGCCATTTCTCCGCGTCGAACTGTCCGGCGTCGGCCAGGCGCACCACGACGACGACGAGCAGCGCCGACAGTACGGCCCAGGCGACGATGCTGCCGCGACGGATGAGACGGCGGGTCCGGGGGCCCGGCTCGTCGTACAGGACGCTCGGGGCGGTCTTCATCGGACGATCGCCACCTTTCGCTCGACGGCATGGAGGAAGAGCCCGGAAGGCAGCGTGATGGCCAGGTATCCGACGGTGACGCCGAGAAGCACCGGCAGATTCGGATAGCCCTGGGCGCTGGTCAGCGTGGCGCTGACGCTGAAGAGGTCGCGGCCCACGCCGAAGGCGCCGACGACCGCGGAGTTCTTGAACATCGAGATGAGCACGGCGCCCAAAGGCGGGACGACACTGCGCAGGGCCTGCGGAAGGATGACCAGGGTGAGGCCCTGACGGAAGGTCAGTCCGAGCGAGCGGGCGGCCTCGGCCTGCCCGGCCGGGACGGCGTTGATACCGGAGCGCACGGCCTCGCAGACGAAAGCGGCGCTGTAGAGCACGAGTCCGCTGACGGCCAGGACGTAGTAGGAGGAGTTGACGCCCAGCTCGGGCAGTCCGAAGGCCATGAAGAACAGCACGATGGTGAGCGGTGTGTTCCGCAGGACCGTCACGTAGTTGCCGGCGAACGTGCGCAGAGGGGGGACGGGCGACACGCGCATGGCCGCCAGTACGAGGCCCAGCGTCAGGGAGCCCGCCAGTCCCCACAGGGCTATGCCGAGGGAGCGCAGGAACCCGGAGCCGAAAAGCCCCAGGTTATCGGTGATGGCGTCCATGCGCGCCGCCTCCTTGGTGGTCGGTCGGAGTGGTGGGCGTACTCAGCTGCAGGTGTCTGCCTTGGCCAGGGTGGGCACCGGAATGCTCTTGTCGAGCTTTCCGGCGGTGTCCTTCCACGCCTTCGTGTACGCGCCCGACTTGGCGGCCTCGGCCAGGGTGTCGTCGATGAACCGGCAGAAGGCGACGTCGCCCTTGGCGATGCCGATGCCGTAGGGCTCCTTGCTGAACTTGGGGCCGACCACCTTGAAGTCGCCGTTCGAGTTGCTCGCCAGGCCCATGAGGACCACGTCGTCGGTGGTGACCGCGTCCACCTGGCCGGTCCGCAGGGCGTCGGCGCACTTGGTGTAGTTGTCGAAGAGCACCAGGCGGTCGCTGCCGGACAGGTACTGCTTGATGTTCTCGGACGGCGTGGAACCGGTGGCGCTGCACACCTTGGCCTTGGTCTTGGCCAGCGACTCGGGTCCGGTGATGGTGGTGTTCCCGGACTTGACCATCAGGCGCTGGCCGGCCTGGTAGTAGGGGCCGGCGAAGGAGATCCGCTTCTTGCGTTCGTCGTTGATGGTGTACGTCGCCGCGACGACGTCGACCTCGCCTCTCTCCAGGATCTCCTCCCTGACGTTCGACGGGGCCTCGGTGTACTTGATGTGGCCGGGGTCGATGCCCAGCTTCGCGGCGATGATCTTGACGATCTCGACGTCGAAGCCCTGCGGCTTGTCCGAGAGGCCGGTCATGCCGAAACCGGGCTGGTCGAACTTGACCCCGGCCTGCAGGGTGCCCGTCTTGGCGATCTTCGCCATGGTGGTCCCGGGGGCGAACGTGGGGGCCTTGGCGACCTCGACCGCCGCGGTGTCGCTGTCGTTGCCACCGCCGCAGGCGGTGAGGGCGAGCGAGAGGACGGCGAGGGCGGCGAGAGCAGGGGTGCGTCGCATGTGCATGGTCTTTCCTTGCTGTGAAGTGGAGGACTGACGGCCGGGATGGGGCAGCGTGCGGCAGGAGGTCAGTGGCTGAGGATCTTGGAGAGGAAGTCCCTCGCCCGGTCCGTGCGGGGGGCGGCGAAGAACTCCTCCGGTGTGCCGGACTCGACGATCTCCCCGTCGGCCATGAAGACGACCCGGTCGGCGGCCCGGCGGGCGAAGCCCATCTCGTGCGTGACGACGATCATGGTCATGCCGTCCCGGGCGAGCTGCTGCATCACCTCCAGCACCTCGTTGACCATCTCCGGATCGAGGGCGGAGGTGGGCTCGTCGAAGAGCATCACCTTCGGGTCCATGGCCAAGGCGCGGGCGATGGCGACCCGTTGTTGCTGCCCGCCGGACAGTTGAGCGGGGTACTTGTCGGCCTGGCCGGCCACTCCGACCCGGTCCAGCAGGACCCGGGCGCGTGCCTCGGCCTCTGCTTTGCCGCGCCTGCGGACCTTGACCGGTCCGAGCATCACGTTCTCCAGCACGGTCTTGTGCGCGAAGAGGTTGAAGGACTGGAAAACCATGCCGACATCGGCACGCAGTCGGGCAAGGTCCCTGCCCTCCTCGGGGAGGGGTCGGGCGTCAAGGACAACCGTGCCGGAGTCGAGGCTCTCCAGCCGGTTGATGGTGCGACACAGCGTCGATTTGCCAGACCCTGACGGACCGATGACCACGACCACCTCGCCCGCCCGCACGGTCAGGTCTATGTCCCTGAGCACATGCAGATCACCGAAGTGCTTGTTGACCCCGTTCATCACGACGAGTTCGGTCGTGGGGCTCATGAGACACCTCCAGACGGACAGCAACTGTGAGTGCTGTCTCAGTTCGCCACTAAGCGTTGGTCGCCGAGGATGGCTTGTCAAGCCCCAGGGAAGGGGAATGCCTCGATGTAGCACGAGGTAACAGGACTGAAACGCGCGGGATGGAGTGACGTGTGGGCCTTGACCAGTTCAGAGGCTTACGCAATAGTCCCGTCATCTAACTAAGACTGAGATCTCTATTTCTCTGTCCCAAGCCTCAAGGAGGCGGCATGGTTGCCTTCCGCCCGTCGCAAGCGATCGCCCGAGTCCAGAGCTCCTCCCTCAGACCGGCCGGTGCCGTTCCCCCTCAAGGCACCGTGTCCCTGGCCATGGGGGAGCCCGACTTCCCCACCCCTGAGCCGATAGTCGAGGCCGCGCAACGCGCACTGCGGGAAGGCTGGACCCACTACGGCGACCTGAACGGCGATCCCGAACTGCGTGAAGCCATCGCGGCCGAGGCCGCGCGCATCTCCGGGCGAGCCCACACCGCGGACTCCGTGCTGGTCAGTCACGGCGGCGCGGCCGCGATCACGGCCGCGATCCTTGCCACCGTGGACCCGGGCGACCGTGTCGTCCTGCCCGAACCCACGTACTCGCTCTATCCCGACGCGGTCCGGCTGGCCGGGGGTGTCCCCGTGCCCGTGGCGACGACGGCACGGCACCACCTCGACCTGGAGGCGCTGGCCGCCGCGGCGCGGGGTGCCCGCATGGTGGTGCTGTGCAATCCGGGCAACCCCACGGGAGCGGTCATCCCGCCCGCCGAACTGGCCCTGCTCGGCGAACTCCTCCACGGCACTGACACCTTGGTCCTGGCGGACGAGGCGTACGCGGACATCGTCTACAGCGGTGTGCGGTTCGTCTCGGCACTTGCCGTCGAGTCCCTCAGCGAGCGTCTGATCTACGTCCAGACCCTGTCCAAGACATACGCCATGACCGGTTGGCGCATCGGGTACGTGGTGGCCCCGGAGGTGATGGCGGGAGCGATCCGCCACGTGCACCGCACCATGAACTCCTCCGTCAACGCGGCAGTCCAGCGTGCGGCGCTGACCGCGCTTCGGATCGGCCCCGAACTGGCGGCCCCGATGCTTCGCGCGTACCAGGAGCGGCGCGACTTCGTGACGAAGCGCATCAACGACATGCCAACGCTCCGCGCCAACGAGCCCGAGGGAGCCTTCTACGCCCTGGCCCGGTACGACGCGGATCTCTCCTCGCAGGAGATGGCTGCCAAGCTGCTCGCCGGCGGTGTCGCGGTTCGGGCCGGCAGTGAGTACGGCGCCAGCGGACAAGGGCACATCCGCCTGAGTTTCGCCGCCGGCCTTGATGTCCTCGCCGAAGGGCTCGACCGGATTGAAGCGGTGCTTGAGGCGGTCGGCGAGTAGGGCTCTTCGCTGTTGCCCGGCACCGGCGGCGAGGAGGCGTACTGGTCGCCGGCTGCCCGGAAGAGCCGACGCTGAACCCATTGACTGAACTGAGACATCATTCTAGGTTGTGACTCCGAAACCGTACTGAGACTTTAGTCTCACTTTGCGATTGGGGTCCATGAGATGGGCAGAACCCGCCTTCATGCTCACGTCGCCATCGTGGGTACGGAGAGCCTCGACCCGGCGGCCGTGCAGGCCTCCCCTCAGCGGGGAGGTCGGGTTGTGGCTCTCGAAAGAGAGAATCAAATCTCAGTACATCGGGCTGGACGCGCTGCTCGGGACGGGGAAGGCGCCCGGTCGCGACCGATCCGTTCCGGCTGTCCGCACTGCATGAACTCCAGCGCTGTGGCCAGGACGCGTTCAAGGGCCGCAAGGTTCCGGCGGGTTGGGGCGCCGGCCCATCCGGCGAAGCGGTGACCATCGCGGCCGAAGCGTGCAGCCTGCTGGTCCACGGCTCGGCGACTCTCAAACTGCTGACCGAAGTCGCGATCCGGGGCGAGCCGGAGGAACGGGCTCGCGCGGAGAGCGCCGCTTCGGGCATTCCCGCGCCGGATCTCCTGGGCCGGCACATCGCGGCCACCACCGAGCGGGCGGCGATCCCGATGCAACCACAGCCTGTCACTGTCGACAGGGCAAAGAAATGAGACCCCCCTCATGAGCGCGATTACCGCACTGGCAGCGTCCATCGCGGCCATCATCGTCTGGAACGTTCTGTTGCGCCGCAACGTAGGGGAAGCGATGATCGTCGGCTTCCTGGTCACCGCCGCGTTCGCGGGCGGCGACGCACCCGAGGTCGCGTGGGACGGCCTCGTCACCGCGCTGAAGGAACCCATCACCTTCGCGGCCCTGGCCTTTGTCTTCGTCAGCACCGTCCTCTCCGAAGCCGGGCTCATGCAACGCCTGGTCGACATCCTGAGCTCACTGCTGGGCCGCTTCCGCGGCGGATCCGCCTATGCGGCCACCGCGTCCGCGGGGCTGTTCAGCACGGTCGCGCACGCGGGCCCGGCGATCGCGGCCACCATCGGCTCCATCACGATCCCGTGGATGCGGCGCTCGAACACCGACGGGGAGACGGCCGCACTCATCACCGCGGGCAATGCGGGGATGGGCACGACCTTCCCGTTCGGAGCCGCCTTCTTCGTGCTGCTCGCCTCACCAACGGTCAGCCCGGTGCTGGACTCCTCCGACGTCGTCCCCACCATGTTCGTGGCAGGCACGTGGATGGTCGTCATGCGGCTTGCCATCACCCTGGTGATCGTCCGCCGCCGCGGTATCACCGCGATGTCTCCGGACGACATCCAGCCGTTGCGGCGGACGCTCGGCCGCGGATGGACATCGATGCTGATCTTCGTGGGTATCGCGGTCCCCGTCCTGGCCACCATGGGTCCAACCGGCCACTTCGTCGAGCACCGGATCGGGGAAGCAGGCGCCGAGGCGATCGACCTGCTCATCTGGATGCCCGTCCTCGTCCTGCTCGCCGGAATCCTGGTCGGGCGGAAGACCTTGCCCCGTGGATCTCGTGCATGGTGGCGGTTGCTCGACACGATCGGCCCGAAGCTCAGCGTCGTCGGCGTCACCATGGTCTGCGCCTTTGCCGCCTCCAACGTGCTCAACGACCTGGGGCTCGCCGACCAGCTCGGTCGCCAGCTCCACCGGCTCGACGGAGCGCCTGCCTTGCTGGTCGCCGTACTGGTCGGCCTGGTCGTCGTCACCGTCGCCGGCCCGTTGAACTCCACCGCGACCACCGCCGCCGTGGGTCCTGTCGGATTCCTCGCGCTGACCACCGCCGGAGTGCCGCCGGTCGCGGCGTTCGCCGCCCTTCTCGTCTTCGCATCCTCGGAGGGGGCCTCCCCGCCGGGCGCGGCCCCCATCTACGTCGCGAGCGGTATCGCCGAGATCAACCCCGTACGGATCTTCGGGCCCATCATCGCGTACTACCTCGTCCCCTCACTGCTGTTCGGGGTGCTCATCGCCACGGGCGTCCTGTGGGTGCCCTGAACCACCGGTCCGCCGCGCCAACGGCAGCCCTGCCCGACAACCGAGAAGCGGAGTCCTCATGAACAGACTGCTGTCCGTTGCCTTTCGAGTCACCTTGCTCATGTTCCTGCTCGGCGGAACGATCTTCACGTTCGCGCAGATCGCCGGAATCCTCATCGCTGACGGTTCCCTTGTCACGCAGACGGCCGGCAAGGTGGGGGAGCCCACATGCGTAGTGGCAGGCGTGGCCGGCCTTCTGGCCTTCGCGCGCATGTACGTCGCGCCCGACGGGAAGTCGAGCGAGTACGTGTCAGCCCAGCGGAAGGAGCCGACCGCTCAGAGGTCGGCTGCCCAGCCGCGCAGAGCGCCGTAGTAAGTGGCGATGAGGCGGTCCAGGGCATCGTCGACGGCGAAGCCCTGGCCTACGAGGTCGAGGACTTCACGGGGGTCGAAGACGATGTTGTACAGGAACAGGGCGTAGTCGAACTGTTCGTCAGGGACGTCCAGTTTGCGCATGATGCTGCGGATGGGTCGCTCCCAGGCGTCGCGGACCGTGCTGATCACCTTGTCGCCGGCCCGCAGGCGTTCCAGGAAGCCCTCCCGGGCGCGCAGTTGGATCATCGCCGTCCCGTACACGGACAGCAACCGTCCCCATTCGTGGACGACGTCCTTGAACAGGGAGCTGCCTGTCTTGGGGCAATCGTGGCTGTAGTCGCGCAGTTCGACGATGACGTCGTGGAGGTAGGTGTTGAGCAGCTCGTCCAGGGAGGGGAAGTACCGGTAGGCGGTGGCGGTCGAGAGCCCGGCGCGCTTGGCGATCACGGGTACGGACACGTTCTCCGGATCGGTGCGGAGCATTTCCCCGGTCGCTTCCAGCAGCCGCTTGCGGTTGCGCTGCGCGTCACTGCGCAACCGCGTGCCGTTCGGACTGTTCGTGTGTCGCGTGCCGCTCAGCGCCCGACTCCTCATCAACTAGTACGTCGAATCCGTCGATTCGTCTGTCGACTCCCGCCGGAATCCCCGGGGCAGCCGCCCTGTCCGCCGAGCGTACCCGGCTGGGCCGCAGGGCGGTCAGCGCGTGAGTCGGAAGTAGTCCTCGATGCGGTCCAGCCCCGTTTCCAGCATGGTCGGGGGCGACGCGACGGAGATCCGCAGGTGGCCCTCACCGGCCGGACCGAACTCGCGTCCCGGACGGACCACGACCCCGTGGTCGGCCAGCGAGGCGACGAGTTCCAGGGACGGGGTCTGCCGGTCGTATCGGGCCAGGACGAAGAACCCTCCCTCGGGCACGGCAGCACTCAGTTCGGGCATGGCGTTGATCCGGGCGACGATGTAGTCGCGGCGCTCCTGGTAGGACTCGCGCATGGGCTTGACGAAGGCGTCGCCGCCCTCCAGCGCGACGATGGCCGCGCGCTGGGCGGCAGCGTTCACCGCCCCCAGGAAGGTCCGGTGCAGAGTCCGAATGCCGTTGATCATGGAAGCGGGAGCGATGAGGTAGCCCACGCGCCAGCCGGTCATCGCGTAGGTCTTCGACAGCGACTGGCAGTAGACGAGCCGGTCCCGCCAGGTGTCGACGGCCAGGGCCGAGGTGAAGACGCGGTCGTCGAAGATGAAGTGGTCGCAGACCTCGTCGGCGATGACGACGGTGCCGTGCCGTTGCGTGAGGTCCGCCAGCGCCTCCAGTTCGGTGCGATGGAACACCGTACCGACCGGATTGGCGGGATTGACGAGGATCAGGGCCTTGGCGCCCGGCAGTGCCTCGGCGATCCGCTCCAGATCGAGATGGCCGGTCGCGTCGAAGGGGACGTAGACCGGCTCACCGCCGGCCATCAGGACGGCGGAAGAGAACAGCGAGTAGCTCGGATCGAGCAGTACGACCCGATCGCCCGGTGAGACGGTGGAGGCCACCGCGGCGGACACCGCGGACGTGGCGCCGTTCGTCACGAGAACCTGTTGCGAACGGTAAGGAGTATCGGCAGACTCGCTGGCCAGCCGTGCCGCCAGGGCGCGCAGTTCGGGATCGCCGTTGAGATCGCCGTAGTGGGTCCACCCTGCCGCGAGCGCTTCGGCGGCGGCACGCACGATCGGCTCCGGTGTCGCGAAGTCGGGCTCGCCCACCCCCAGCAACGCCGGCTCGCCGGTGGGCGGCCCACCGGCTGGGCGCAGACTGCCTGTCAGCAGGCGGGTCACGGCGTCGGAAGGGGACGGGAGGGGCATGACAGAGTCTCCTAAGCGGCGGCAGGGCAACCACGGTGTCACTTCTGAGACTGATCTCTTACTTTAAATAAGTCAACTTGCCTCCGCTATTGACTAAAAGTGGAGATGGGGAGAATGTGGCATCCACAGATATGGGATCGGCATCTCAATTAGTCGAACCTTCGCTCTCGTTCCCGCCCCCGGTCCCCGCGGCCGCCCCCTGGAGCACGGCATGTCCCTCGCGAATCCCTCCCTCGCCTCGCCCCAGCAGTCGGTCTCCGACCTGGAGAGAAGGACCATACGCAAGATCACCTGGCGGCTGATGCCGATCCTGGTCGCCGCGTACTTCACCGCCTACCTCGACCGGACCAACCTCGGCGTCATGAAGGGCAGGCTCTCCGCCGGCCTCGGCCTGACGGACGTCGCCTTCGGTCTGGCCGGCGGCATCTTCTTCCTCGGCTACGTCCTCTGCGAGGTTCCCAGCAATCGGCTCGCTCACCGGCTCGGCCCGCGCCTCTGGATCCCGCGCATCATGATCAGCTGGGGAGTGGTCGCGATGGCGACCTCCCTCGTGCACTCGCCCACCCAGTTGTACGCGGCCCGTGTTCTCCTGGGCATCGCCGAGGCCGGCATGGCCCCCGCAGTCTTTCTGTGCATCGCCCAGTGGTATCCGGCACGCCATCGCGGACGGGCGTTGAGCGCCTTCTACCTCGGCATTCCCTTGGCCATGGTCGTCGGCAACCCGCTCACCGGCTGGCTCCTGGACGCCACCCACCGGCTCGGCGGCATCGACGGCTGGCGCTGGGTGTTCCTGATCGAGGGCGGAGCCGCACTCGTCCTCGCTCCGCCGGCCATACTGCGGCTCACCGGGAGCCCCGCCCAAGCCACCTGGCTCAGTCCACAGGAACGCGACTGGCTGACCACCACCCTGGCCGAGGAGGAGCGGGCCAAGGCTCCCGACGCGCCGCACTCGTTCCGGCACGCCCTCACCGACCGCCGCGTTCTCGTGCTGTCCCTGGCCTTCCTCCTGATCTGCTACGGCAGCAACGCGCTGACCTTCTGGCTGCCGTCTGTCATCGAGAACGCGACACCAGGCATGAGCTCCACCAAGGTCGGCCTCGTCTCCGCGTTGCCCTTCGCCTGCGCGCTGGTCTCGATCTACGTGATCGGTCGGGCCGCTGCCCGCAGTGGGGCCCGGACCTGGAACGTCTTCGGCCCCCTGACCTTGGCCGCGGTCAGCTTCGCCCTCGTCGCCGTCTTCATTGGCAGGCCGGCCCTCACCCTCGTCCTACTGTGCGTGGCCATCTCCGCGAGTCTGTCCACCCAGGCCCAGTTCTGGACGATCCCCACCGGATACCTGATCGGGGCGGCCGCGGCAGGCGGTATCGCGCTGATCAACGCCACCGGCAACATCGCCGGATTCGCTGGCCCCTACTCCTTCGGCTGGCTCAAGAGTGCCGATGCCAGCGGAGCGCTGCCGTTCGTCGTGATGACGGGATGCCTACTGATCACGATTGCCTTGATCGCTCACGTCCGGCGGCAGATCGCCGGACCTGCGGCGGTGTCCGGCAAGACGTCTGCACCCGCTGAACCCGCAAGTGGGCGGCTCGTCAGGTGATGTCCGTTTCCTGTTGAGGCATGGGCAAGGGCGCTGGTGAAGGTTCGGTCGGCCATTTCTCGTCGGCAGCGGTTCGTGGCAGAGGTTCGTGGCAGAGGGCCTCGCAGACGTCGTTGGCCCAGGGGTTCGAGGTGACGCTGTCCGCGGTGCGGGGCTTCAGGATTCGGGGTTGGCCAAGCGGCTGAGCAGGGTCACGGCGTCATCGTGTGCCACCGGCTTGAAGAAGCGTGCGTCGACGGCCTCGACGGCGGCGATCGCGCGCGGTGCGAGTTCGGCGCCGGTGCTGGTGACACGCAGCCGTTTGGCACGTGTGTCTGCGGGGTCGACCTCGCGTTCGATCAAGCCCTTGGCCTCCAGGGCGCGCAGGACCTGCGAGGTCATCTTGACGTCCGTCCCGGCCTGGCGGGCCACGGCCAGCTGGTTGGGGTGCTCGCCGTGTGTGTTCAGCCACCAGGTGCAGGCAAGCAGGACGAACTGGACATGGGTGAGGCCCAGGGGGCCGAGAGCAGTGGCGATGTCGCGCTGCCAGCGCAACGTGGCATGCCAGAGCAGGAAACCGGGGCTGTCGCCGGGGCTGAGGGCCATCAGCCTTGTGCCGGCTCGGCGCGCTCGGACAGCTCGGCAAGTGCGGCCATGGTCTGCGGCCAGTCCGCGGTGATGGCCGGACCGATCTGAGGGCCGAGTTCGTCGGCACCGGAGCCGGTGATCTCCATGTGGTACGTCACGCGAGTGCGGCCCTGCGCGCCCTGGTCGAGCCGGTGCTCGGTACGCAGGACCAGTCCGTCGAACCGGGCCTCGTCCACGAACCGTTCGTTGACGCTGGCCTCGGCGACGAGCAGGTGCACCGGGTCCTGACCGGCCGGGGTCATCACGATCTCGGCGCCCGCCTCGAACGGGCCATTGATCTGAATGCTTTCGATGTCGGCGTTCCAGTCCCTCCAGCTCTCGACGTCGGCCCACCGAGCCCAGATCTCTTCGGCCGTCGCGCTGGTCTCGATGCTGTGCTCGTACGTCCACATGGTGGCCCCCTGGCCGTAGGTGAGTTAGCTTCCCGCGGACTATCTATGTGCAGACTATCTATGCATAGACTATCTATGCATAGACTACCTGTCTACTTCCGGTGTCCGCCCTCAGGGGTCCTGGCTTCACCCGTCGTCCGGCCAGGTCGATCCAGCCGTTCGGATCCACGGTGTGTTCGTCGCGGCGGGCGCCCGGCAGGATCGCCGCTCGCGCGTCGCCGTTCACGAGGACGTGTTCCTGCGTGGTGAGCCCGTTGTCCGCCGGATACAGGGAGCGGGCTTTCGCGGGGCGAGGGCCCTGGTGCCGCGTCGTCACTGGACGCTGCACGGTGCACGGGTGCGGGCCGGCCGTACGCGGGGCCCCGGCCCACCGGCCGCCCAGGGGCTGTTGCCCTCGCGGACACCGGCGATGCGCCTGCGAGGCATCTCCACGTCCGTACCGCGGGCTCCTCGTCGTCCTCGCATCCGAGGCGTGCGCGACTGCGCGTGTGACGTAGATCACTTAAAAGGGAAAACCGGCAGTCCGGGCCCCGCGTCTAGGGGGTGTGAGATCAGTCAGGAAGGCACCGGGCGAGCTGGACGAGGAGTGTCTCGTCCAGCTGGTGGCCGCGGGTGACCGCGCGGCGTTCGAGGAGCTGTACCGGCGCACAGCGCCGTGGATGGCGGTGCGACTGCGGCGGCGCTGTGCCGACGAGCAGATCGTCGCCGAGGTCATGCAGGAGACGTATCTGGCGGTGTGGCGCGCGGCGGGCGCGTTCGCGGGGGCCTCGGTGGGCGGGACGGCCGTCGGATGGCTGTGGACGATCGCGGCTCGCCGCCTCGTCGACGCCTTCCGGCGCAGGGCCCACCATGCCGAGCCGCCGCCGGCCGCCGCCCTCGCCGAGGCGGCGCCCGCCGCTGAGGAGGAGGCGCTCGCGGTGACCGTGGGCGGGGACGTCGGTGACGCCCTGCGGCGCCTGGCACCGGAACTCAGGCAGGTGTTGCAGGCCATGGTGCTCGACGGGCTGTCCGTCCGGGAGACCGCGGTACTGCTGGGGTTGCCCGAGGGCACGGTCAAGACCCGTGCCCGTCGGGCGCGGATCGCGATGCGGAAGGCGCTGGCATGAGCGTGGAGCACGCGTCGATGCGGATCATCGACGGTTACGCGCGCGGCGGCACGGACATCGCCGCCGACGAGGTGTGGGCCCTGGAGGCCCATCTGGAGGAGTGCCGGGTCTGCCGGGAGCGGCTGTCCGCCGCGGTGGAGGCCGAGGCGCCGGACGTGGCGGCGCTGGTCGGCACCGTGTGGTCCGGCCTCGAACCCCAGCTGGCCGTGACCGCCACGATGCCGCGCAGACGGCGCTGGTCGGCGCGGTTGTCGAGGTGGATGACGCCCACGATGGTGCCGTGGCTGGCCATGGTCGTGGCGGCGGCGCTGCTCGCACTGCTGCTCGACCTGGCCAACACCGGCTCCGGCACCGGCCCCGGCGAGGTGTCCCTGGTGCTGCTGTTCGCGCCGGTCCTGCCGGTGCTCGGCGTCGCGGCGTCGTGGTCGCGCGGTCTGGACCCGGCGTACGAGCTGACGGCGTCGGTGCCCAGGGCCGGGCTCTATCTGGTGCTGCGGCGCACCGCGTCCGTGCTCGGCGTGGTCGTCCCCGCGCTGTTCGTGTGCGGGTGGGTGACGGGGGTGATGGTGGCCCAGTGGCTGCTGCCCTGTCTGGCCCTCACCTCGATGACCCTGGCGCTCGGCGGTGTCGTCGGTGTGACGCGCGCCGC
Organism: Streptomyces sp. NRRL B-3229; assembly: GCF_000719505.1. Taxonomy (NCBI): domain Bacteria; kingdom Bacillati; phylum Actinomycetota; class Actinomycetes; order Kitasatosporales; family Streptomycetaceae; genus Streptomyces; species Streptomyces sp. NRRL B-3229. The sequence goes on from NZ_JOGP01000033.1 coordinate 17,914, forward strand.
CCTCGGGCTGGCGACCGTGTGGGCCGCCGCCGTCGTGGCGCCGACCCTGGCCGCCAGCCGTTTGACCTTCGCCCTGCAAACGGGCGCTCTGCCCGTGTGGGGGCTGATCCTCACGCTCGGTATCGGTGTCGTGATCGCCCGAAGGGGCGCGTACTCCGTGCTGGGAGCTCATCGATGACCCTAGGAAAGGAACACCACATGACGTCCGCATTGAGTGCGGCCGACATCGCACCGACGGCCTACGCCTGGGAGATCCAGGCCACCGGGCTGAAGGTCAGGGTCGGCAGGAACCGGATGGCGGTCGACGGACTCGACCTGTCGCTGGGTATCGGTGTACACGGCCTCCTCGGCCCCAACGGAGCGGGCAAGACCACCCTCATCCGCACGCTGGCCACCGTACTGAACCCCACCGAGGGCACCCTGGAACTGCTCGGCGAGTCCGCGGGCCGCCTGGGCGAGCATCGTGCGCTGCGCCGCCGACTCGGCTACCTGCCGCAGGAGTTCGGCTACTACAAGCACTTCACCGTGCGCGAGTTCGTCGAGTACATGGCATGGCTCAAGGAGGTGCCCAAGAGGGACATCCCCGCCGCGGTGCAGCGCGCCGTGGAGCGGGTGGGTCTCGCGGACCGCGCCGACGAGAAGATGAAGGCACTGTCGGGCGGCATGGTGCGAAGGGCCGGCATCGCTCAGGCCATCGTCAACGATCCGTCGATCCTGCTGCTGGACGAACCGACGGTCGGCCTCGACCCCGCGCAGCGGCTGCGCATCCGCGAGCTGCTGCAGGAACTGGGCCAGGACACCTGCGTGATCGTCTCGACCCATCTGGTGGAGGACGTCGCCGCCGCCTGTACCGACGTGGTTCTCATGGCCAACGGTCGGCTGGTCTTCCAGGGCACTCCCGGCCAGCTGGCCGCCGCGGGCAGCACGGAGCACGAGGGCGACAGTCCGCTGGAACGCGGCTACTCGGCCCTGCTGCAGAGCCCCGAGCAGGGAAGGGGCGCCTGGTGAACCTCCGTGTCCTGAGCATCGAACTGAGGCGCTCCGTCGCCCTGTGGGCCGGCGCCTTGATCCTGACGACGGCGCTGGCGTTCCTGTACCCCGTCGACGCCCCGTGGTGGAAGGGCACCACGGCGTGGACGGCCCAGTGGACGTCCATGGCCCTGTGGTCCCGCAGCCTGCTGTTCTACCTGTGGCCGCTCGCCGTGGGGCTCGGGGCGCTGCAGGGCATGCGCGACCACCGCTCCAAGATGTCCGAGCTGCTGACGAGCACACCGAGACCCGCCCGGCACCGCGCGGCCACCATGGCGGGCACGATGGGGTTCACGGTGGCCTTGGCCTTTGCGCTCCTGATGCTCGTGGGCGCGGTCCGGGTGCTCCCCAACGTCGCGTACACGCACTTCGGATGGCTGCCGATCTCGCTGGTGGGGGCGCTCTTCCTCGTCGCGGGGACCGTACTGGGCATGGGAGCCGGGCGGGCTCTGCCATCCGCGCTCACCCCGCCCGCTGTGGCCATGGGCGCCTTCGTGTTCACGGCCCTCATGTACATGTCGCTGGGGCGGACGGAGACGACCACCCAGGCGGGTTTCGCGAGTTCGGAGCCGAACCGGCTCTCGTTGCTGTCACCGATGGTGGAGGAGGTGCGCGACGTCTTCGTCACGCTCTCCACCTCCGTGCACGTCGGGCAGACGATCTGGCTGCTCGGTATGGTCACGACCGGCTTCGCACTGCTGGTCGCCGCGACCCCGCGCGCCCGGCTGATCGCCCTGGCGCCCCTCCTGGCGGGCGCGGCGGCGGCCCTGCTCGTCTTCCCCTCCGATCCGCGCCTGATGTATGTCGTCGACGAGAACGCCGCGGTGCCGGTGTGCGACGGGCCGGTGTGCGTGACGAACACGGAACAGGGACGACTCGCCGCGCTGGCGGGTCCCGGTAAGAAGGCGCTGCGCCTGCTGAACGGTGCCCTGGGTGACCAGGCTCCGGTCTCGGTCCGGGAGAACACCGCCGTACTGCCGAACGGCTCCATGCCGCGGTGGTCCCGCGAGACCGTGCTCTTCGACTTCGACGACGACGTCATCGCCACCGCGCAGGGCGAGGAGCTGACCCGGGCCGTGATCGCCAAGGCCATGGTGCCGGGGTGCACCCCGGTCGGCTGGGACGGCTCGGGGCAGTGGGGAGACGCATTCGCGCAGACCATCGCGGTGGGCTGGGTGCTCGGGGACCTCAAACCGCTTCCCGGCACCGCTCCGGCCAGTCTGGTCCGCTCGCCCAGGGGCGAGACCCCCCAGGTGTTCTGGAAGAAATTCAAGGCGCTCCCGCGGGCCGAGCAGCTCTCGCGGATGCAGGCGCTGCGCGCCGCCGCGATCTCCTGCAAGGACGATTGGGCCGATGCGCTGGAAGGCGGTGCGTCCCGGTGAGGTGGCTGATGCTGTATGCGCGCTCGCGTCAGATACCCGCGTCGCTCGCCGCGGTGGTGACCAGCGCTGTGGCGGTGTGGGCACTCGTCGGGGACAAGGGCGAGGGGCCAGGTGATCCGCGGCTGCCCGTGCTCATCCTCATCATGGGGGCTATGGCAGCCTCGGTCGGGCTCAGCGGGCAGGACCTCGCGCTGGACCGGACGGCCTCGATCCGCTGGCTTCCCCGGAGAGCGGCACACGTGCTGCTCGCCGGCGCGGTCGTCGGTGCGGTGCTGATCGCAGTGCAGACAACGGGCGACGACAGGGCCGCCACCATGTTCGTCCTTCGGGACAGCGCGGGCCTGATGGGACTGGTCGCCCTGGGCGCGGCGCTCCTGGGCAGCCGGTACGCGTGGACGCTGCCGTTCGCCTGGCTCTCGTTCGCGTTCCTCACCCCGTCCGCCACGAGTGCGCCGATGCGGGTGGCGACCTGGATGCTGCCGCCCGGCACGGCGGCGGGCACCTGGACGGCCCTGGTCCTCACGGTCGCCGGCACCGCGGCCTACGCCTTCGCGGGACCGAGGCGGTAGCCGTTCCGGCCACCGGATCACATACGGCCGTGATCGTGTGCGGATCCGCCCTCCGTGAGCGCCGCGGAGCTCACGGGGCGACGGACGGCCACGACGGTCCCCCGGCCGAGCGAGCCGAGGTGGGCTGCGTGGGCAGTCGCGCTGCCTACCTGCTCACCTCGCCGTCACGAGGGAGGCGAGGGGGAGCGGGCGTGTCGGCGTCGAGGGCCGCCGTGCGCAGGGCGGCTGCCACGCGGATGCTCTGGTCGGTGGGCGGGTGGGGGAGGCGGGCGAGGAGCAGGCGCCGTTGTTCCTGGGGGCCGCCCCGGACGGGCAGGACGCGGACGCCCGGTGGCGCGGCGGAGGCGAGTACGGCGGGCACGGTCGTCAACCCGCAGCCGGCGGCGACCAGGTGGAGCTTGGCGAGCCAGTCGCGGGCGGTGTGGGCGATCTCGGGCCGCTCGTCCAGGCCCGGCCACACGCCCATCAGCTTGTCCTCTCCCGAGGAGGAACCGGCGATCCATCGCTGCCCGCGCAGGTCGGCCACGTCGATGTAGTCGCCGCGGGCCAGGGGATGGGTGGTGGGCACCGCCAGGCAGAGGACGCGTTCGGTGAGCGTCTGCAGCGCCAGCGGGGGCGACTCGGCGTCCGGCGGCCGGAACGGCGGGGCCGAGGCGAGCAGCGCGAGGTCGATGCTGCCTGCACGCAGGGCACGCACCAGCGCAGGGGTGCTGCCCTCCCGGCCTACGACGTGCAGGTCCGGGTCCGTGCGGCGGAGGGCGGCCAGGGCGCGGGGCACCAGCACGGCGCCGGCGCTGGGGAACCAGCCCAGGCGGACCGTGCCCGCCTGTCCGGGCAGCCCGGACAGCTCCCGCGCGGTCGCGTCGATCTCGTCGAGCACGGTCGTCGCGCGGCGCATGACGACCCGGCCCGCCTGGGTGAGCCGTACGCCGTCGCGTCGGCGCTCCAGCAGCTCGGCGCCCGCGGCCCGCTCGATCGAGGCGATCTGCCGGGAGACCGCGGACTGGGTATAGCCCAGCGACACGGCGGCCGCGGTGAAGGTTCCCTGTTCGGCGACGGCGAGGAAGACGCGCAGCGCGGTGAGTGACACATCCGAGAAGTCCATGATGTTTTCGCATGCTACCCGTGCCGAACATTTGTTGGACTCATGCAGGTGGGGTTCCTAGCGTGGCATGCATGAACGCATCCCGAATCGCCCTCGTCACGGGCGCCAACCAAGGACTCGGCCGCGCCCTCGTCGAAGGGCTGGCTGCCCGTATGACTCCGGACGACCTGGTCCTGCTCACCGGCCGCAGTGAACGGCGCGTGACCGACGCAACCGACGAGGTCAACCGGCTCCCCGGTACCCGCGCCCGCGTCGAGGGCCGGGTGCTGGACGTCACCGACACCGACGCCATCACGCGCCTCGCCGAGGACCTCCGCGCCGGGCACGGCGGAGTCGACGTCGTCATCTCCAACGCGGTCGCGCGCGTACTGCCCGAAGAGTCGCAGGCCGAGCGGGCGGACGAGTTCATCGACGTCTCCAACACCGCCACGCACGCGATCCTGCGCTCCTTCGGTCCTGTCCTTCGCCCGGGCGGGCGACTGCTCGTCGTGGCCAGCAGCCTGGGCACGCTCGGCCATCTCGACCCGCGGCTGCACCACCTGTTCGACGCCGCGAGCCTCGACCAGGTCGAGTACGCCGTCGAGTCATGGCGCCGCGCCATCCACAACAGGACCGCGCAGGAGGCGGGTTGGCCGGTCTGGCTGAACGTGCCCTCGAAGGCGGCCCAGGTCGCCGCCGTCCGTGCCCTCGCCGCGGAGCGCCGCGCACGCGACCTCGCCACCGGGACGCTGATCGCGTCGGTGTGCCCCGGCATGGTCGACACCGCCACTTCGCGCCCCTGGTTCAGCGACTACAGCCAGGCGCAGTCACCGTCCCAGGCCGCCGCGGACCTGCTCGACCTGGTCTTCGCCGAGGGCGCCGATCCCGCCCTGTACGGCGAGCTGGTCCGCTTCGGCAAGGCCCTGGACTGGCACGGCGGCACACCTCCGGTGGAACAGGACCGGATCCTCAGGCCCTGAACAGCAAGGAGTGCACCCATGAGTGCCACCACGACCCCGTTCGGTTTCACCAGCACCGCCGCCGAGGTCGTGTCCGGAGTCGATCTCGCCGGTCGCCGCGCGGTGGTCACCGGTGCTTCCTCCGGACTCGGGGCGGAGACGGCCCGCGCCCTGGCGGCCACCGGTGCGGCCGTCACGCTCGCCGTACTGGACGTGGCGGCGGGCGAACGTGTCGCCAAGGACATCACCGCCTCCGCCGTCGAACAGGGCGCCGCCGCATCGGCGCTCCTCGTCACCTCGCCGCTGCTCGGAGGCGTCGGCGGCCGCAACTTCGTCGACTGCAACGAGACCGGGCTCGTCGACCGCCGCTCCGGCACCCGGCACGGCGTCGCCCGCTACGCCGTCGACCCGGACAACGGCCGACGCCTGTGGGACCTGTCGGAGCAGCTGATCGCCAGGCAGGCTGAACCGTTCCACCAGCGGTGTTCTTTCAGACCAGAGGAACAGTGCGCTTCCACCAGGTCGCAGCGCGGGGTGAGGGAGCGGGCCGGTCGCGGTGGTGGCAGCGGAGTTGCATGGCCGGAGGACCTTGTGCCGTACGGCACCGTGGGCAGCGCTTCTCCCTCCGGAAACCCGGTCGCCGCCGGTCAGGGGCGTACGACGGCGTCCAGCGGGCAGCCGAACTCATCGACGCCCAGTTTGTCCGAGGTGTGGAACAGGCCCGGGAGGTTCGTCTGGCCGAGGGCCTCTGGCCGGTCAGAACTCTCGACCAGCTTCGCCGGTTCCTCGCACGTTCGCCCGCCTCAGCCTCGCCTGCCCGCTGCCGCTCTCACCGCCGCAGAGGCCGGCTCATGCCTGCCAGGCCCCCTCGTCGTCCCTCGGCCGGCGCAGGAGAGGCAGGAGCAGGATCGCCGCCGCGCCCGAGGCAAGGCCGACAGCGCCGAAGGCGGTGTGGAGGCTCCCGGTCCTGGACTCCAGGGAGTTCATGACGATCGGGCAGAGGAACTGCCCGAGGAAGAACGACCCGGCCCACAGCCCGGAGCCACCGCCGCGGTTGCGGCGATCGAGCCCGGACATCGCCCAGGTCAGCATCGTGGGCAGCAGCAGACCGGTGCCCAGGGAGTTGAGGAAGGTCCCGAGCAGCAGGAAGCCGAAGTCGTGGGCCAGGTCAATGGCCAGACTCCCGGCCCCGCACAGCAGGAAGATCATGGGCAGCCTGCGCTCCGGCCGTCCGATCATCGAGGCGAAGATGGCGCATCCGGTGACGGAGGCGGCGCTGGCGATCGCGCTGACGAGGCCGATGAGGCCGGTGGACTGCACGCCGAGGTCGTTCACCAGGTAGGCCGTCTGTGAGGGGACGGCGTTGAAGACGAGGCCAACGAACACCGTCAGTAGACAGATGGCCGACAGCCCGCCCGTCGAGGACGTCCGCTGCCCGGCGGCAGCCTCCTCTGCGGCGGCTGTGCCCGGTCTGAGCGCGGGCAGCAAGAAGACCATCGCGGGAGCGACGAGCAGCCCGACCGCGTAGAGCTGGAACGGGGAACGCCAGCCCGAGTCGCCCAGCGCACCGCCGAGGATGAGGAAGGTGGTGGCGGAGACGCTGGCGCTCACCGTCTGCAGGGCCAGGTACCGGTGGCGGTCCTGCCCCGTGTAGTAGTCGCCGATCAGGGTGGTGCAGTAGGTGATGATGACGGCCGCGGCGACGCCGAGAAGAGCGCGGCTGGCCACGATGGCGCGCAGCGACTCCAGCCACAGCGGCGCGGTGCCGAACACCGCGTACAGGACGGTCGCGACGACCGGCAGGGTCCTGCGTCCCACCCGGTCGATCGCGATACCTGCGAGCGGCGCCGCCAAGGCGATCGCGAGCGCGGGAACCGCCACGATCAGCGGGACCAAGACGGCCGCCCCGGGCTCCGCGCCGAACTTGTCCTGCAGTTCCGGCAGTTCCGGGGCGAGCAGCACCGTGCCGAGAATCGGCAAGCAGCTGCCGGCCATCAGGACCGCCATGCGCAGGCCGCCCCTCGCTGTGGGCGTGGGCTCGGAGTGCCGGATGGCGAAACCGTCGGCGGACAGAGGCGGTTGAGTGAATCCGGGCACGTTCGGCCTCCGTACGGGCATGGACTGGGCACACGGCGAGCAGCCGCCGTGGCCGTGCCATCTCGCGGAGCACCGGTGCACCTCAAGGGACGCCCGCAATTGAGGGGGCGTCAGGGCAGGCATCACTCTGGGGGCAGATGGCGCCTGTGCACACCCCTTGCACGATCGATCTTACGAATCGCAGGTATCCGGATCGTGGATGGGTTTGCACGCGCGAGGACCTCCGTGACCAGAGTCTGCCGACTCTGCCGGACGAGAGGCCACCGGGGGTGTGGGCGGCGACGTAGCAGAGCTGGTGACTGGCTCCGAGGGCAGGGGGGCCAGCTGCCCGCGTTCGCGCGTGGAACGCTCGAAACCGAGCGAGCTGCACAACTAGGTTTCCCGCGCGCCGGGTTCCTGCTCACCCGGCGCGCGGTGGTGACGGGCGACGGGCGGGCCGCAGCGGATCTGCGACGCCGGGGACGACGACGCCGAGGCCGAACCGGGCCAACCGCTCAGCGCAGCGACCGCCGGCCATCGGGATTGACGCCGCCGCGCCCGCCGTCACTGCGGGCTCGTCCTCGCGGGCTGGGGCGGCAGGTCTTCCGGGAGCAGCATGCGCAGGTCGTCCAGGCCGGGCGCGGCCAGCTTGCCGATGCGGCCCGCCTGGCGGGTCATCATGGTCTCCAGCAGGCGGCGGGCCGTACGCGCGTTACCGAAGGAGCGGTCGCGGGGCAGGGCGTCGATGTAGGTGCCGAGCGCGGCAAGGGCCTCCGGGGAGCAGTCGCAGCCATAGCCCGCGGCGGCGCGGGTGAGGATGTCGAGCAGTTCGTCGGTGGTGTAGTTCTCGAACTCCACGGTCCGCGAGAACCGCGAGGCCAGGCCCGGGTTGGAGGCCAGGAAGCGGTCCATCTCCCGCGTGTAGCCGGCGGCGATGACGACGACCTCGTCGCGGTGGTCCTCCATGAGCTTCAGCAGGGTGTCGACCGCCTCGCGGCCAAAGTCGGAGGTGACGCCCTCGGGAGTGAGCGTGTACGCCTCGTCGACGAACAGCACGCCTCCCAAGGCCCGTTCGAAGGCTTCCTTGGTGAGCTGCGCGGTGTGGCCGACGTAGCGGCCGACCAGGTCGGCGCGTGCGACCTCCACGAGCTGGCCCTTGGGCAGGACGCCGAGGGAGCGCAGCAGATCCGCGTAGAGGCGGGCGACCGTGGTCTTGCCGGTGCCGGGCGGGCCCGAGAAGACCAGATGGTGACTGATCTTCGGGACGGGCAGTCCGGCGGCCCGGCGTTGCTCGGTGGCGGTCAGGAGGTTGACCAGGGAGGTCACCTCGTTCTTGACAGCCGTCAGACCGACCATCGTGTGCAGTTCCGCGGAGCCCGGTCCGGTCTCGGCGGCGTCGGCGTCCGATGCCACGTCCTCGGGGAGCAGCAGGCTCAGGTCGCTCTCCGCCGGGTTGGTCATGGCGCCGAGCCGGTGGGCCTGCCGGTCCACCATCTCCTCGAAGACCTTGCGGGCGGCACGTCCGTTGCCGAAGGTGGCGTCGCGCGGCATCCGTTCGTAATGCCGCCCCAGGGCCTCCAGGGTCGCCGGGGTGAGCTCGTAGCGGTGCGCCGCGCACATGTTCTCGGTGATGGTCACCAGCTCGTCCACCGAGTAGTTCTCGAACGCGATGGTCCGGGTGAACCGCGAGGCCAGACCGGCGTTGGAGGAGAGGAAGGCGTCCATGTCGGAGGTGTATCCGGCGGCGATGACGACCACGTCGTCGCGATGGTCCTCCATCAGCTTGAGCAGAGTGTCCACGGCCTCGCGGCCGAAGTCGGCGCCTGATCCCCTGCTGTCGGAGAGCAGGGTGTAGGCCTCGTCGATGAACAGCACCCCGCCGAGGGCGTCGTTGAAGGCCTCCGTGGTCTTGATCGCTGTGCCGCCGATGACCTGGGCGACGAGATCGGCGCGGGAGACCTCCACCAGATGTCCGGAACGCAGCACGCCCAGATCCGCCAGGATGCCGCCGTAGAGGCGGGCGACCGTGGTCTTGCCGGTGCCGGGCGGACCGGAGAAGACCAGGTGCCGGCTCATCGACGGGACGGGCATGCCGAGCTGCACGCGTCGCTGGGCGAGCTGGCTGAGGTTCACGAGGGTGTGCACCTGGTGTTTGACATCGGCCAGTCCGACGAGCGACTCCAGCTGCTCCAGGGGCCCTTGGGCTGCCTTGGCCTGCTCGGCACCGCCCGTTCCGGCCGACGCGACGTTCGCGGGCAGGGTGTCGCCCCAGGCGTCCTGAGCGCCGTTGCCGGTGCTGTTCAGGTCGTGCACGCCGAGTCGGTCGCTGACCCGGGTCTGCCGCAGGCCCGCGCCGCGGTTGTCCCGCACGGTGCAGTCGGTGGCGGTCACCGGCTCGGAGCTGTCGACGCGGACGCCGTCGCCGACGTTGACGCTGACCTGGCAGCCGGTCAGGGAGGCCCGGCCGCCGTTGGACACGAGGGCGCCGTGTGCGGCGCAGTCCGTGACATGGGTGCGCAGCGCGGAGAGTTCGCCGCCGTTGTCCACCACGAGACCGGAGGCCCTGCCGGACTCGACCCGGCAGTCCCGCAGCGCCCCGATGCCCGCCGGGCCGACGGACACCCCGGCCTCGGCCGCGTCGCGCACGACCGTGTCACGGACCTCGGGCCGGCCGCCCGAGGCGATCCGCAGGCCCGCGCCCCCGGCCCGGTCGACCTCGCAGTGCTCGAGCCGCCCGCGCCCGTCCTCGACGACCTCCACGCCGTGTCCGCCCGGCGAGGTGATCCGGGCGCGGCGCAGCAGCGGATTGGCCGCCGTGCGGATCCGGATGCCGGCGCCCGCCGGATCCGCTATCAGCAGTGAGTCGAACTCCGCCGCCGACTCGTCCTCCAGCAGCACCGCGCAGTCCTTGTCGGCGCAGTCCCGCACCGTGGTTCCGGTCAGGGACGGCGAGCTGGAGCCGACGACCCGGATGGCGGGCGCGGTGGCGCTGTCGAACGCGCAGTCCCGGAACGTGCCCCGGGACCGTTCGGTGACGGCGAGTCCGCTGCCCTTGGTGCGTGCGGTACGGCAGTTCAGCAATTCCGGGTCCGCCGCGGAGCCGAGGAGGATGCCGGGGCCCGAGGTGTCGCTGACCGAGACCTCCTCCAGGACCGGTCGGGAGCCGCTGGTGACGTAGATGCCGATGGCGGTGTCGTGGACGTCGCTGCGCACCACACGGGTGGCGCAGCGGCCTTCGAGGGCGATCGCGGGCTTGTCGGTCGAGGAGATGTCGCAGCGGTCCACCAGGCCCTGCGCCGTGCCGTTGGCGAGGATGCCGTTGCGCGGGCGTCACGGATACGGCAGTCGCGCACCGTCGTGTCGGCCTCCTCGCTGATGACGACGCCCGAGGTGCCGAGGTTCTCGATGAGGCAGTCGGCGACGATGCCGCCGCGCTCGCCGGAGGCGCCGTGGCCTTCGGGCTGCCTCAGGCCCTGTGGGCCACACCCGCCCAGGCCTACACCGTCCCGTCCAAGATGGACTGGTGGTACCAGGCTCGGTTAAGCATGTTCATCCACTTCGGCTCCTACTCCTATGTCGGCCACGGTGAATGGGCCTTCTCCACGGAGAACTGGTCCAAGTCCGCCTACCAGACCCAGGTGTCGCAACGGTTCAACCCCACGGCCTTCAACGCGGCGGCCATCGCCCAGCTGGCGGCAGACGCCGGTATGAAGTACCTGGTGATCACTGCCAAGCATCACGAGGGCTTCGCCATGTGGGACTCGGCCGTCCCCAGCTTCACCGACACCACCGGCACCAAGCTGTACAACGTGCACGACTACGCCGGCGTCCAGGGAGATCTCCTGGCGGCACTCAAGACCGAGTGCGAGGCGAGAGGCGTCAAGTTCGGGCTCTACTACTCGATCCTGGACTGGAACCATCCCTCCCAGACCATTCGCAGCGGTGGTGTCACCACCATGGCTTCCAGGCCGCCCGCACGAGTTACATCGCCGACATGAAGGCCCAGTTGCAGGAACTGCTGGACCGCTACGACCCGGCGTTCCTGTGGTTCGACGGCGACTGGTTCGGTGAGCCCTCCAGCCCCACGCTCCAGGACTGGTGGCTCAAGTCGGACGGCGTGGACCTCTACAACTGGCTGATCGCCCGCAAGCCGCAACTCGTCGTCAACGAACGGGTCAAGCGGGACCTGGGGCTCGGCGACTACGCGGTCGCGGAGTTCGGTGTCCCGGCCGCGCCGTTGGAGCGTCAGTGGGAGCGGTGCGACACCATGAACGGCGCCTGGGGCTACAACGCGGGCCAGGAGAACTCCTACCGACCCGTGAAGGATTTCGTCCGGGAACTCGTCACCTGCGTCTCGCGGGACGGCAACTTCCTGCTGAACATCGGTCCCAAGGGCGACGGCTCGGTCACCGCCGGATCCGTGACCGTACTTCAGGCCTGGCCACCTGGATGGCGACGTACGGCGACAGCGTGCACGGAGCCACGGCGAGCCCCTTCGGCACCGACCCCACCTGGGGCACGGCCACCAAGAAGGACGGCAAGCTGTACGCCCATGTCTTCGCCTGGCCTTCGGGCGGTGTGCTGCAGATCCCGGCGCTCACGAACACGATCAGCCGCGTCTACCTGATGAACAACCCGTCGGTCTCCCTCAGTTACACCGTCAGCGGTGGCCAGATCAACGTCACCGTGCCGTCCGGTGCGCCGGACGCCAATGACTCCGTGGTGTGCGTGGAGGTCAGCGGCGTCCCGACGTCCGCAGGCGCGGGCCGGGTGACGGCGTTCAAGGACGTGAACTACTCCGCGGCGAGCGCGGTGCTGACGCTGGGCAGCTACACCTCCTCCCAGCTGACGGCTGCGGGGGTGGGACCGTCGTCCATCTCCTCGCTGCGGGTGCCCCAGGGCTACCGGGTGACGGGCTATTCCGGCGACAACTTCGCCGGCACGAGCTGGAGTTTCACCGCCGACAACCCCGACCTGCGCACAACCGGCAACAACGACGCCATCGTCTCGCTCAAGGTGACTTTCAATCCGGCCACCTACTTCCGGCTCGTCAACGTCACGGACGGTCTTGCCCTGGACAGTGGCGGCAACGTCGCCAGCGGCTCGAACCTCAAGCAGTGGACTCCGGTGGACAGCACCAATCTCCAGTGGCAGGTCGTCGACCTCGGCACCGGTTACTACCGGCTGGTCAACCGGACCAATGGCATGGTCGCCGACGGCTGGGGGGCGACCGACAACGGTGCCCCCGCCCGGCAGGCGGCCTGGAACAGCGGCCCCAACCAGCAGTGGCAGATCACCGACCGCGGCAACGGCCAGTACTCGATCGCCAACCGCAGTACGGGACTTGTCCTCGACGGCGGCGGCCAGGTGACCTCCGGATCCGTGACGAAGCAATGGACATGGACCACCAGCACCAACCTGCTGTGGGCGCTTCAGCCCGTCTCCTGATCACCCGCGTCGGCGCCTTCCCACCTTGCCGGAGGCGCAGTCGTGGCGGGCATTCACGGTGGTGCGACGCCGCACCACCGCGAATGCCCGCGACCGGAGTACGGTCGTCCGTCCGCGACTTGTTCCTTTTCTGTGAGGGGTCGGACGGGGCCTGGCGCCGCACTCCGGGGCGATGCGGTAGCGGGCGAGCACGTGGCAGTGGTCGCGGTGATGATGCAGGCTGTGTTACGGCTGGCGTTTTTGCGGCACGCGCAAGCCGCGCCGGGGTGAGGAGCGCACGGGGAAGGGTTGTTCTTGCACCGGCTGAGGCGCATGCTCACGAAGGTGGAGGCGGCCCAACCGGTGCGGATCCCCATCGCGATCAGCTTGGCTTCGAGCCACTCCCGCGGGCACCGCTCCCATCCAACATCGACACGGGAACCTGCACGCGAGCACCGACCGCGGGTTGACCTGCGAGGCCCGGGCCACGGAACTGCCCTCGGGCGACGGTGGGTTCAAGCTCGCCGCCGCGCCGCGCCGCATCGCTCCGGTGACCCGTGGCTGAGCGCCAAGGCGAGCGGACTTCGCTACTCCGGCGACGGCGGCAGGAATTTCACGACCGTCACCAGCTGCCAGGCCTCGTACACCCTCGGCTTCGGCAAGGCCGCCGAGGGCGCCCGCGGGCCGGCGGTCTACCACGTCTCCACCGTCTCGGGCGTCACCGGCGTCTACCGCTCCGACGACGGCGCGAACTCCTGGTCGCGCATCAACGACGACCAGCACCAGTGGGACTGGATCGGTGGGGCCGTCACCGGGGATCCCCGGGTCTACGGGCAGGTGTACCTGGCCACCGACGGCGGTATCCAGTTCGGGCAACCGGCCTGACACAGCGACACCGGGCCTCTCCCCGCCCTGCCTTCGGAGAGGCCCGGCGCGGTCTGCGGGGCGGTGCCGGGCGAACCGGACTCCGTCGACTGCGCTGCGCAAGGCCGTACGACGATGCCGTCGACGGGCAGTTGCTCTTCGTGGACATCGGTGCGCCTGATCGATGCCGGTCCGTATCCGACCGTGCGAGCGGCTGCGCGGTCGGGGCGGGCCTCCTCCCGCATCGGGACAACGACGCCTGCCTTGCCGGGCGTTCAGGTGATCTCGTCCACGAGGCCCCACGCGTGTGCTTCCTCGGCCTTGAGCTCCTCGCCGGACAGGGCCAGATAGGCGGTGCGCTCGCGGCCGATGCGCACCGGGAGGCTCGCCGTGCCGCCCGCGCCCGGGATCAGGCCCATCCCGACCTCGGGCAGCCGGATCACGGTGTCCGGCGCGGCAGCCACCCGGCCGGCGAACGCCGCGAGTTCGATGCCCGCGCCGACGCAGGCACCGTGCAGATGGGCCGTCACCTTGGGGGCGCAGCGTTGCAGCAGTGCGGCCGGGCTGCGGTGGACGCGCACCAGATGGGCCTGTGCGGGGTCACGGGATGTGCCGAACTCGGCGAGGTCGCCTCCGCTGCAGAAGTCGGGCCCGTCGCCGCGCAGGTGGAACTCGGCGAGCGAAGGATCCGCGACGGCGACGTGCAGGGCCTCGCACAGGGCGTCCCGCGTCGCGGCGTCGAAGGCGTTGCGTACCCAGGGCCGGTCCAGTGTGGCGGTCAGCCGCGCACCGTCCCGCGTCAGCCGCACCGGCTCGGCGGCCGGACGCGGGGCCGGGCGGCGGGCCGAGGCCAGCCAGGCGCGGAAGCCGGCGCCGCTCTGGAGGGTGGAGTAGGCGAGGGACTCGACGACCAGCCGCTCGGGTCCGGTGAGCCGGGCGCCCATGCGCAGCACCTGCACCAGGGCGACAGAGGCGGCGGGCTGGGCTGTGACGACGTCCTCCAGCCGGCGGGCCGCAGCGTACGGGTCGGCGCGTCCCAGCCAGGGCCGGGGCGGGTCGGCGGCTCCGGTGAGCAGGACGTCGAACCCCCTCGGCGGCTCGCGCAGTTCGGCGCTCACGCCCACCAGCACGCGGTCGCCCCCCTCTTCCTCACCGCGTGGTGCCGTGCGGTCCAGGTCGACCAGGAGGAAGGGCGGCTGCATGACCAACGGAGTGTAATGTGAGGCCGCTTGCGCGGAGAAGGGCGTTCACGTGGTGAAGAATGCGGCGCTTGATCAGTGGCTGGAACCACTGCGGCCGTTTCTCGCCCCGCTCGCCGATGCCGCGCGGGACTTCACCCGACTCACCGGCGTACCGGTCGACCTGCCCACCGTCCTTTTCCACCGGGCACGTCTGGCCGGCCTCCCGCTCCCCGGCCGTACGTCGGCCGGAGGCTCCTGTCATCTGCTGCCCGGCACCGACGGCTGGGTCGCCGTCAACCTGGCCCGTCCGGACGACACGGCCGCCGTGCCGGCCCTCGTCGCCCTGCTGGGCGCGCCGCAAGCCCCACTGCCGACGGCGGTACGGCAGTCGACGGCGCTCGCGGTGGCGCACCACGCGCAGCTGCTCGGCATCGCGGCCGCGGCACTCGGACCTGCCCGTGCCGGCCGGCGGCCCGTCCGCGTCCGTCGCCTGGGACAGCCGCGGGTCCGCACGGCGGCGCCACGGGTCGTCGACCTGTCGGCGTTGTGGGCGGGCCCCCTGTGCGCGCGCCTGCTGGGGCTGGCGGGAGCCGGAATCGTGAAGGTGGAAAGTACGGCCAGGCCGGACGGTGCCCGATTCGGGTCGCCGGAGTTCTACCAGTGGCTTCACGACGGACACGAGAGCGTGGTCCTGGACTTCGACGCCGGCGCCCTCGCCGAGGTCGTCGCGGAGGCGGACGTGGTCATCGAGGCGTCCCGTCCGCGCGCCCTGCGGCGCCTCGGCGTCCACGCGGAACGGTTCCTCGCCGCGCGGCCGGGCCGGGTGTGGATCAGTATCACCGGATACGGCCGTGACGACGACCGTGTCGCCTTCGGTGACGACGCGGCGGTGGCCGGCGGTCTCGTCGGACGGGACGCGGACGGGGAGCCCGTCTTTCTCGGTGACGCGCTCGCGGACCCCGTCACCGGCGTCTTCGCCGCCCGGGCCGCGGCCCGCTCCCTCGCCCGCGGCGGCGGCGAGTTGCTGTGCGTGTCCATGGCCGCCTGCGCGGCCGCGCTCGCGGAGGCGGGACGGCCGCGGCCGTGTTGATCCGGGACGTCGAGGTCGACGGACACGGGCGCGTGGACGTGCGGACCGAGGACGGCCGCATCACGGAGATCGGCCGGCGGCTTGCGGGGAAGGCCGACGTGGACGGGCGCGGCGGTGCGTTGTTGCCGGGGCTGCACGACCATCACGTCCATCTCACGGCGCTGGCCGCCGAGGACGCCTCGGTGCGGGTCGGGCCCGCCGACGTGCGCGGCCGGGAGGGCTTCGCGGCGGCGCTGTTGGGCGGGGCGCCGGGCGGGTGGGCGCGGGCGGTGGGCTATCACGAGAGCGTGGCCGGAGAACTGGACCGCTGGGTGCTGGACGCGATCGCGCCCGACCGGCCGGTGCGGGTGCAGCACCGGACCGGGGCGCTGTGGGTGTGGAACAGCGCGGCGCTGCGGGACGCCGGTCTGGGCGCGGACGGTGACGGACGGTTCTGGCGGCAGGACGAGCGGCTGCGGGCGTACACACCGCCCGTCCCACTGGATGTGGAGGGTGTGGGACGGCGGGCGGCGTCCCGGGGTGTCACCGGTTTCACCAACGCCGATCCCCGGCCCGCGGCCGGTCTTGCCCGGCTGCTGTCGGCGCTGCCGCAGCGCCTGGTGGTCATGGGCGCGGATCCACCGGTGAAGGTGCTGCTCGACGACATGACCCTGCCGACGCCCGACGACCTCGCGGCAGCCGTCCGCCGGGCGCGGCCCCGGCCGGTCGCCGTGCACTGCGTGACCCGTGTGCAGTTGCTGGTGACGCTGCTGGCCCTGGACATGGCGGGCTGCCTCGCGGGCGACCGTATCGAGCACGGGTCGGTGATCCCGGCCACGACGATTCCCTGGATCCGGCGGCTGGGGCTCACCGTAGTGACCCAGCCGCACTTCCCGGTGGAGCGGGCCGCCGCCTACTCCACGGACACCGACGCCGACGACCGGCCGCACCTGTACCGCTGCCGGACCCTGGCCGAGGCGGGTATCCCCATCGCCGCCGGGACCGACGCGCCGTACGGAACCGCGGATCCCTGGGCCGTGATGCGGGCTGCGGTCGGCCGGGACGACGGCGAGGCGATCGGACGCCGGGCGGCGCTGGACCTGTTCCTCGGTGAGCCCGGACGTCCCGCGCGGCCGCGCCGGGTGGCGGTCGGTACCGTCGCCGACCTGTGCCTGCTCCATGTGCCTCTGCGGGAGGCCCTCGACGCACTGTCCTCGGAGGCGGTCCGGGCCGCCTTCGTGGGTGGCTCACCGGTCGTACCGCCCGACCGGTGAGCCCCGTTCGGCCTGGCGGCAGTCGTGTCCAGGAGAGCCGCAGCCCAGGTCGTCGCCATCCTCGCCGCCCCGGCGACATGACCGCGGGCGCGGACCGTGACGCGTGCACCGCCTGGATCCAGGCCCTGCGCGCGGGCTGACATGCCACCGGCCGGACCGGCCGGCCCGGCCGGCCCGGTGGAGGCGCGCAGCGCGCCCGACCTCATCGAACGCCGACGGGAGCGGAGTCCTGGTGGCCGGGACAGCCCGGAGCCCCGCGCGCGGAACCGCTGGACCATGTTGGGCATTTCCCTGCGGGCTCAATGGGGCCCTACGGGTCGAAGGGAGTCACTCATGGCAACTGTGCCCGCGAGCGTCTCGGAGTCGACCGAAGTCGACACCGGGCGTCTGGAGGATGCGTCCCGCAGCCGCGTCCTACTGATCGTACTGGCGATCGTCGCGGCGACGGAGATCGTCCCGTTCCACTACTCGTTCATCAGCATGTCCGTGCGCCTCATCGGACCGGACTTCCCCTCGGCAGGCTCCCAGTTGGCCTGGCTGAACACGCTGTACGCGCTGGTCGGCGGGGTCGCCGTACCCATTGCCGGCAAGTTGTCCGACATGATCGGCAAGAAGCGGGTCATCTTCGGCTGCCTGCTGATCTCGCTGGTCGGCTCGGTACTCGACGCGATGACCCACTCCTGGGGAGTGCTGCTGGTGGGCCGCGCCCTGCAGGGCCTGGCGTTCCCCGTGCTCGCGATCTCGTACGGGCTGGTCCGGGACCTGGTGCCCCGGCGCATGGTCGCCGTCGCCATCGCCGTCGCGGGCGGCGGCACCGGGGTGGGCGCGGTGCTCGGCCCGATAGCGGGCGGCGCGCTGACCGACCACTACAGCTGGCGGTCCCTGTTCTGGTTCTGCGCGATCTACTCCGCCGTGACCACCCTCCTGCTCCTGGTCGTCGTACCGGAGACCAGACTGCGGGCGAAGTCCCGGATCGACTTCGTGGGGACGGCCCTGCTGGGCGCGGGTATCGCCCTGGTGCTGATCTACCTCAGCCGCGGCAGTGACTGGGGCTGGGGCGGTGCCGGCAGCCTGGCGTGGCTGATCGGCGGCCTGGCGCTGCTCGCGCTCTTCTACGCGTGGGAGACCCGGACCGCGGACCCGATCATGAGTCCCAAGCTGCTGCGCTCGTCCCGGCTGGCGACGCTGCTCGTGTGGGCGTTCCTGATCAACATCTGTACGCAGGGCCTCAGTTACCTGCTGGGCTACCTCGCCGAAGGTCCGGGTGGTGCCCAGGGCGACGCCATCAAGCAGCAGGTGGCCACGGGCGCGGCCCAGCAGGCGGCGCAGCAGTCCGGCACCCCGGTGGCCGGCCTCCAGCAGTTCTTCACGGTGCAGGGTGATCTTCCGGGGATGAACCTGACGCTGTATCAGTTCACCGTGCGGGTACTTCTCGTCATGTCGGTGGTGTACGTGGTGGTCGCGCCGATCACCGGATGGCTCTCCACCCGCTTCGGGCTGCGGCTGCCCGCCGCCGCGTGCGCCTTCTCCTTCGGCCTCGGCAGTCTGCTGCTGTACTTCTTCCACGACAGTGTGTGGCAACTCGCCCTGTGCGCAGTGCCGTTGGGTATCGGCGCGGGCATCTTCCTGGGCACGGTGCCCAACATGCTGATCGAGGCGGTACCGCAGGAACAGCAAGGAGCGAGCGCGGGGATGTACGGGGTGTTCAGCAGCTTCGGCAGCGCCACGGCGACGGCCGTCGTCGCCGCGGTCATGGCCGCCCACCCGCTGGTGCTGCGTGTCACCGTCCCCGGACACGAGTCGAGCGCCGAGCTGCGCACGGGCGGCCTGGCACAACTGTCCACGGAGACCGCCTACTCGTACCTGTTCCTCATCTTCGCCGGTGTCGGTCTGGTGGGCCTGTCTGTGGTCCTGCTGATGCGGCACTACCGGCACCCGACCACGGGCGGTCTGCGCAGCTGAGCCGCCGACGCGAAACGGCCCGGCACCGGCTTCGGCCGGTGCCGGGCCGCGTGGGCGTCAGCACGGGGACAAGGAGCTCAGCGGCTCAAACCGGCTCGGACGTCCTGGCGCAGGATCTTGCCCGTGGCGGTGCGGGGGATCTCGTCCCAAACGGCGATGCGGTCGGGTGTCCTGGAACCGCGCAGGTACCGCCGTATCTCGGCACGCAGCCCCTCGCTGTCGAGTGTCGCCCCCCGGACGGGGACCACGACGGCCTCGACGCGCTGCCCCCACTCCTCGTCGGGCACGCCCACCACGACGGCATCCGCGACTCCCGGCTGGCGCAGCAGGACGTCCTCGATCTCGGCGGGCGCGATGTTCTCCGCGCCGCGGATGATGGTGTCGTCCTCGCGGCCCATGACGAAGAGGAAACCGTCCCGGTCGAGCCGGCCGAGGTCGCGGGTGTCGAACCAGCCGTCGCCCGTCTCGGAGGCGACCCCGGCATAGGTCCCGGACACCTGCGCGCCACGCACCCAGACCCGGCCGGGCACGCCCGCCGGCAGGGGCTCGCCGTCGCCGCCCCGGATCTCGATGTCGACGCCTGGGATCGGGCGCCCGACGGAGTGCAGCCGGGCCCGGACCCCGGGGTCCTCGGAGGCGGCGGCCGCACGATGGTCCTCGGGTCCGAGGACGGACACGGTGGAGCTGGTCTCCGTCAGCCCGTACGCGTTGACGAACCCGACACCCGGCCATACCCGCAGGGCCTGTTCGATCACCCGAGGGGGCATCGCCGCGCCGCCGTAGGCCAGCGTGCGCAGGCCGGGCACGGCGTTGTCGGGCTCCTCCATCAGCCGGGCCAGCATCGTCGGCACCACCATGGCGTTCGTGATGCGCTCGGCACGGACCAGCTCCAGCCAGCGCCCCGGCGAGAACGTGTCGAGCACGACCAGCCGCCGCCCCGCGTAGACGTTGGTCAGGACGTTCGACACGGCGGCGATGTGGTACGGCGGCACGCACATCAGCGCCGCGTCGCCCTGCTCCGCGCTGCCGAACTCGACGCTGCCGATGACGTACGACACGAGGTTGTCGTGCCGCAGCAGGACGCCCTTGGGAGCCGAGGTCGTACCGCTGGTGTAGATCACCACGGCCGGATCGGCGGCCACGGGGTCCTGCTCCCGCGCCGGACCTGCCTGCCCGGACGTCACCTCGCACCACGACCGCGGTGTGTACGTGCGGATCGCGTCGGGTGGGATCAGCGCGGCATGGCGGTCGTCGGCGATGATCCAGGCACCGGGGTGGTGCTTCAGCAGAGCGCGCAACTGCGCGGTGCCGAGGCGGTAGTTGAGGGGGACGAAGGGCACGCCCGCCGCGGCGGCGGCGAACAGGGCGACGGGGAAGGCCGGTCCGTTCGCCGCCAGGTGTACGACGGAGCGGGCACCGGACGCGGCTATGAGAGCGGCGCCCGTGCGGGACGCGTCGCGCAGTTCCCGCGCGGTGAGACCGTCGTCGAGGGTGCCCACCAGGGTGCGGTCGGGGAACCCGTCGGCAGCCATGCCGAGAAGCATAGTGAGGTCCATCGGTGCAGGCCCGGCTCAGTCCGACGCCGGTAGCGGCTTGGCGCTCTTCACGGCAAGGGGTACACCGCCCACCGCGAGAGTGCCCCGGCCGGGCTTGGTGCACAGCAGCTCGACGCTGCCGTCCTCGTCGGCATATCGCTTGCCGAGCTGCGTACCGGCCGAGTGGCCCGGGTCGAGGGGCGTCCGGGGCACCTGCTCGACCTGCGTGGAATCGACCATCGGCGCGCCCCCGCACGTCACTTCCCGGTCGCCGGCTGTCCAGCGGACGACCACCACCGTGGTGCTGTCCACCGTGCTTGTGAGCATCATCCCGATCCGCGGTGTCATCGAGACCTGTCCTTTCCTGCGTCTGTCGGTCGTACGTCGTTCCGGTCTGATCTCGATGCTGGCTAGCGGGCGGGCGCCCGCCCTATGACCCCGTCGGCCTCCAGAGCGGCGATCTCCCGCTCGGTCAGCCCGAGTTCGGCGAGCAGTTCGTGGTTGTGCTCACCCAGCAGGGGTGCCGGGCGGGTGTGCCGGCGGTCGGGGCCGCGGGAGAGGCGTACCGGCAGGGTGCTGTAGCGGGCCCGGCCACCCACGGGGTGCTCCAGCTCCTCGAAGAAGCCGCGGAACCCCAGCTGCTCCAACTCGCCCTGGCGGTGCGGCTGGATCACCTTGCCGACCGGGACACCGGCGGGCCACAGGGTGTCGACGATGTCGTCGGCGCCGCGTTCGGCGCACCAGGAGGCGAGGCGCTCGTCGATGTCGTCGTGGTGCGCGCGCCGCCCGTCGGCGGTGGCCAGGTCGGGGCTCATCGCCCAGGCGGGCCGGCCGAGCGCGCCGCGCAGCGCGTCCCACTGCTCATCGGTGGCCACCGCGATCGCGACCCAGGAGTCCGTCCCGCCGAACTCGTCGCGCTCCGCCGTCCGGTAGAGGTTCTGCGGAGCGGCGGTGGGGCCCCGGTTCCCGGCCCGTTCGAGGAGCGTGCCGTAGGCCGAGTACTCGATGACCTGTTCGGCGGCCACGTTGAGCGCGGCGTCCACCATGGCCGCCTCCACCAGCACTCCCTCGCCGGTGCGGCGCCGGTGTTCCAGCGCCAGCAGCAGGCCGTTCAGCGCGTGGACACCGGCGTTCGGGTCACCGATCGAGTAGGGCTCCACCGGGTTCTGGTCCGGGTGACCGGTCAGCCAGGTCAGTCCGGAGGCGTCCTCGATGACGAAGGCGAAGGCCGCGTTGTCCCGCCACGGTCCGTCGAGGCCGAACCCGGGCATGCGGACCACGACGGCGTCGGGGCGGATCGCCCGTATCGCCTCGTAGCCGAGGCCGAGCTGGTCCAGGACCCGTGGGGTGTAGTTCTCGACGATCACGTCGCAGGTCGCCATCAGGTCGCGCAGCACCTCGCGCCCGCGTTCGGTCCGGATGTCGAGCGTCAGGCTCTTCTTGTTGGTGTTCAGGCCCGCGAAGATCGGCGACCTCTCCCACCACTGGTCCACGTCCGGCGGGACTCCGGCGATGAGGCGGGTTCCGTCAGGGCGCGCGGTGGACTCCAGATGGATCACCTCGGCCCCGAGCATGGCGAGGACATGGGTGCACGAGGGGCCCGCCCAGAAGGCCGTCATGTCCAGGACCCTCAGCCCGCTGAACGACAGGCCGTCCTGCTGCCCCCCGCTCACCCGCCGCGCGGTACGGCGGCTCTCGGTGTGCTCGCCGAGGCGCGGGGCGGGCCCGGGAGGCCGCAGCCGGGCGGGCTCAAGACGGTAGGGGAGAGCGGGCTGGAGGAAGCCGTCGCGCGGGTTGCGCAGGAAGGCACGGCGGGCCTCGAAGTGGTCCATGGTCGACGCGTTGGCGCCGCTGACCACCGGGGAGTTGGGGATGCGGAACGCCGTGGCCAGCTCGCGGATCTCGGCCACCGTACGTCCCGCGATCCACTCCTGGATCACCGGGGCGACCTCGGTGGCCCTCCCGATGATCGAGAACGGGTTCTTCTCGTCGATCCACTCCGGGTGGCCGACCATCGCGCACAGATCGAAGAACTGCTGGGCCGTCGCGCAACCGAGCGCTATGAGACCGTCCTTGGCGGCCGCCACGCCCGGCATGTTCAGCCTGCGGCTCTGTTGCCATGGCCGGTCGAGCATCTCCCAGAACGTCACCGGGTGGTACGTCAGGGACATGATGTGCGCTTCGAGCATGGACAGGTCGACCAGCTCACCGCCCCCGCGCAGCAGCGAGGCCATGGTCGCGGCGGCCGCGTACGCCCCCGACACCCAGTCTCCGGCCCGGCCCCCGACGAAGACAGGCGGCCGGTCCGGGGCGCCGCGCCCCAGGCCGATGATCCCGCCGGACCAGGCCTGCAGCGTGAACTCGGTGGCCGCGCGGTCCCGCCACGGCCCGTCGAGCCCGAACGGTGTGATCGACGTGACGACGAGGCGGGGATGGTCGCGGTGCAGGGCCCGCGGGGACAGCTCGGGCCGCTCAGCGACCGGCGGGCCCGCCGACCACACCACCGCGTCCGCCTCTTCCAACAGACCGCGCACCAGGTCCGGATCGGCGACGACGCTCTGTTTGGAGCAGGACAGGAAGCCGAACAGGGCTCCGTCGTGCTCGGGCGGGATCACCGCGCCCGACGCCGACCAGCGGCGCAGCGGATCGCCTTCCGGCGTCTCGACCTTGACGACCTCCGCACCGCCGTCGGCGAGCAGCTTCGTGGCGTACGCGCCGGCGATTCCGGTGGACAGGTCCACCACGAGGCGGCCGCCGAGGGGTGGTTCGACGGGGGACGGGCTCATGAGTTCCGACCTCCCTGCCGGCGGCCGGACTTGCTCAGCCGGAAGTCCGGAGGGAACCGGTCGTCATTGCCCCTGACCGCGTTGGCGATCCCCCCGTCGACCGTCTCCTCGTCGAGCATCAGGTCGTCGCCGTCGGGGCGGGCTATGCCGCCGATCGACTCGAAGAGGCCGGTGAGCAGTGAGCCCATGTACTCGCCCTGGTGCTGCTTGAGGATCTGGAAGAACACCTTCTGCATGAACACCGTGTCGGTGGGCCGGGTGCGCGCGCAGGCCAGCGCGTACTTCTCCACCTCGGACTCCAGCTCGTCCCGGGGGACGACGCTGTTGAGGAAGTTGCACGCGTACATCTCCTGGGCCGTGAACGGCCTGCCGGTGAAGACCATCTCCTGGAACTTCCTCAGGCCCATCGTCTGCGCCCAGGTCCACATCCGGGGCGCCCAGCCGATGTAGCGGAAGGAGGGATGGCCGAAGAGGGCGTCGTCGGAGGAGACCACCAGGTCGGCGTCGGCCGCCTGGTAGAAGTGCCAGCCGTAGCAGTAGCCCTTGACCTCCAGGATGCTGATCTTCTTGAAGTCCTGCAGGCTCCGGCAGCCGCCCTGGGGGTGCGCGTACCACTGGGCAGGGCTCCCGCCGTAACGGTAGGAGCCTTTGGGGGGATACCGGACCCCTTCGTCCTCGTCGATCCCCTGCTCCGCGAGGAGCGGTCCCGCAGTCGGCGCGGCGTGCATCTCCATCGTCTCCGCGATGTCCGCGCCCGAGCCGAGGTCGTCACCGACGCCCCGGATCACCAGGACCTTCACCTCGTCGTCGACGTCGGCGCGGTGCAGCAGGTCCGCGAAGCGCAGGCGGGCCGCCGCGGTCAGCGCGTTCAGGGCGTCGGGTCTGTTCAGGGTGAGGGTGGCGATCCTCGTCCTCGGGTCCTTCTCGTAGCGGATGATCTCCTCCGCCGGTGGACGCGTGGTGTCGGTCATCTCCTGGGGTTCCTTTCCCCGGCTGTGGGACGGTGAGCCGGAGCCGAGGGGCGACGGCCCCGGCTCACCGGACTAGGGCTTCCAGACGGGGCTGGAGGTGAGCCGTTCGGCTCCGTCGGAGGTGATGAGCACGGCCTCGCGGGTCAGCACGGCCCCTGTCCCCTCCTGCCAGACGAAGCCCGTCACGGCCAGTGCCATCCCGGGTTCGAGCCGCTCCTCGGCGGCTGTGACCGGCAGTCCGGCGGCGACCACGGGTGCGTCGAAGCCCAGGCCCAGTCCGCGGGCCACGGGCATCGGGGGCAGGGGTTCACCGGCCGTGTCGTACGCGGCGAGCAGCTCACTGGCCGGGGCGCCAGGCCGGCAGGCGTCGAGCAGCAGTGCCCCCAGCTCCTCTCCTCGCCGGTACAGGGCGCGGGTGGCGAGGCCCCCGCCGTCCGCCGGCCAGGTCCGGCCCACCTCGCCGATGTATCCGCGGGCGACCACTCCCGAGGTGAAGGCCACGAGGTCGCCCGGGCCGATGCGGCCGTCGCCGCCCACCTTCCGCCACGGGTGGTCCCGGGAGGTCACCCAGGCCACCTCCTGGGTCGCCGGAGTGCTCACGCCTCCGGCTGCCGCGGCCTCCAGCAGCACGCCGGACAGGTGCCGTTCGCTGGTTCCCGGCCGCAGCTCGGTCACCGCCGCGGCCAGGGCGTCCTCGGCGACCCTGACCGACTCCCGCAGGGCCGCCACCTCCTCGGCTGTCTTGACCCGGCGGGCGGCCCGCATGGCGGGTTCGCCGTCGACCAGTTCGGCCGTGGGGAAGGCCATCGGCAGCAGGCCGGCGAAGAGCGGCGAGATGGTGTCCGTGCCGACCCGACGGGCCGTGGCCGTGCCCTCGATGCCCTGCAGCGCGGTCACCCAGTTCATCGGGTTCCACGTCAGGCCGTAGAGGTGCTCGCGGGGAATGTCGTCGGGCACCCCCTCGTCCCAGGTCATCAGGGCGTGGACGGCGCCGGTGGCGCGGACCACCACGGCGGCGGGGGAGAAGGGACGGGTTCCCGCGGTCCACAGTCCCGGAGTCCCGGTGACGTAGCGGACGTTGGCCTCGCGTCCGAGGACGAGGACATCGAGGTCGTGGGCTTCCATGTGTGCCAGCGCGCGCTCCCGCCGCCCGATGCGGAGAGTACGGTCGTCCGGCAGGACCTCAGTCGCCATAAGGGGTGTAGGGGTAGTCGGTCAGGGCTGTCCAGCCCTCTTCCTCGATCACGAGGACCTCCTCGCTTCGGTAGCCGCCGGTGCCGTCCTCCCAGACCACCGGTTCAAGGACGAGCACCATGCCGGCTTCGAGCACCAGCTGCTCGTCGAACTCCTCGCCCAGGTCGGTGCCGACGAACGGCATCTCGGCAGGGTCCACGCCCATGCCGTGGCCCAGGTAGAAGTGGGGGAGCCAGGGCTTGGTGCCGCCGTTGGCCTCGATGGCGGCCCGGGTCAGGTCGGAGGCGGTGGCGCCCGCCCGCAGTACGTCCTTCACCGCGGAGTGGATCTCCCACCACTTCCTGAACTGCGCCCGCTGGCGCGGGGCCGGATCCTGGCCGACGATCCACGTCCGGCCGAAGTCCGAGCAGTACCCGGCGTAGCTGATGCTCACGTCGGTCCATAGCACGTCCCCCCTGGCCAGCTCCCGCTCGGTCGTCAGGAGCGGGAGGGCCAGGTCGCCGTGGGTGGTCCACACCCCGGCTTCCCGGGAGTCCGGCATCACCTGCCAGATGGGGTCGAGGACGTTGGCCTCGGCGCCGTGCTCATAGGCATGGCGTACGAAGCCGGCCGACAGCTCGATCTGGCGCATCCCCGGTGCGAGGGACCCCTCGATGCCGGCCATGGCCTGCTCGGTGATCCGCAGCGCGGCACGGATGCAGGCCAGCTCGTCCGGGGTCTTGATCAGCTTGGCCTGGGCCAGGACCATCGAGGCGTCACCGGGAATCCCGCCGGGGAAGAGCGCCTTCTGCCCCCTGCGCATCGCCCCGGTCAGCTCGTCGGCCGCCACCCGCGCCGCCTCCGGCACGAGGTCGGCGAGCACGGAGGCGAAGTTCCGCACCCCCTCGTCGTACTCCAGGTAGACCGGCGGGTGGACGTGGTCGGAGGGCAGGAGCGACTCCGCGGAGCTGCCCTCGCGGAAGGGCATGAACAGATGGGGCCACGGGTCGTCCACCGTCACCACGGCGACGGGACGGTCCACGTGCGCCAGGCCGGAGTCGCCGAGGGGCCAGCTCACTCCGGTCGCGTAGGTCACCGCGGTGTTGCCCAGCAGGACCAGGGCGTCGACGCCCTGGTCCGTCATGGCGGAACGCAGCCGCGCGCCGCGTTCGCGGCCCATACGGGCCAGGTCGGGTTCGGCCGGGAGGTCGATGACGGTCATTCCCGCCTCCGTAACGAAGTAGTAAACCTACAGGCCGAGGAATTCCTTGACGTTGCCGCTGACGATGCGAGCGGCCTTCTCGGGCCCGACGGCGTCCACGACCATGGAGATCGACTTCTCCGAGTAGCCGAACGTGCTCTCGTTGTGCGGGTAGTCGGCGGCCCACATCACCCGGTCCACTCCGATGTCCTCAAGCAGCTTCAGCCCGAGCGGGTCGACCATGAAGGACGCGTACATGTGGTTGTTCCAGTAGTGCCGGACGTCGTGCTCCAGTGGCCGGTCCAGCATGTGCCGGTAGGAGGCGAGGATGTGCTCGGCGTCCTGGATGGCTGAGGGAACCCAGTTCGCTCCGCCCTCGAACCAGCCGATGCGCAGGCCCGGGTGGCGGTCGAGGATGCCGCTGAAGATGTACTTCGCCCACACCTCCCGGAACGGCGAGACGTTGACCACCATGCCGACGGCGATGGCGTTGGTCTCGCAGGGCGCCTTCAGCGTGCTCTCGCCGATGTGGTGCGACACCGGGAGCCCCACCTCCTCGATCACCTCCCAGACGGGCCGCATGGCGGTGCTCGAGTAGTCGATGGGGTTGCCCTCCAAGTCGTTCCCGGGCGACAGCGGCATGAGGAAGGTCCGGATCCCGAGGCTCTTGAGCTCCTCCAGGGTCTTGCGCGCGCCCTTGGCGTCCCACCAGTTGATGAGCCCGACGCCGTAGAAGCGCCCGCCCGAGCGTTCCTGGAGCTCTGCGATGTACTCGTTGTAGAGCCGGAAGGTGAGCTCCCGGGCCTCCGGGTCGGGGTAGAAGAACATCGCCAACAGGGCGTTGGGAAAGGCGAGTTCCTTCTCGATCCCGTCCGAGGCGAGTTCCTCGATGCGCCCATCGAGGTTGTTCGAGCCCGACCCCGTCAGGGGGTCGTACTGCATGAGGACGCTGCTGAACTCCTTCGGCAGGAAAGACCGTCCGCCCACGCCGAGCTCGTAGGCGCCGTCCTCGTACCACACCCGCGGCGCGTGGTTCTTCAGCCGCTCGGGGAACTTGTCGTAGAAGATGTCCTCCGCCAGCGAGATGTGGTTGTCGGCGGAGAAGATCTCGGTGCCCGCAGGGAGGTTCAGGGAACTCCCCTTGTGGCCACGCCGGTTCTTCGGCGCGCCCAGTCCCTCGGGCGGGTACAGGGTGTTGGCTTGGCTGGACATCTTTGTCCTCCGGTTGCTTCGTTACAGGTCTTTGCGCAATTCCTGGACCGCGGGCTCCCATACCTCGCCGTCGATGTCGTAGGCGGCGTAGAAGGACACCCGGTCCACCAGGTCTCCGTAGCGCCGGCGGATCTCGCCGGCCAGCCGGTCCGGTTCCGCGACCACCGCGAAGGCGTTCAGCACGTCGTCGTCGACCAGCGCGCCCATGGCCTGCCATCTGTCCTCGCGGGAGGACTTCGACAACGCGTTGAGCTCGTCGCCGAGTTCACCCCAGCCGTGCAGCTCCAGAACGCTCCGGTAGGCCGGAGTGCTGCCGTAGAAGGCGATCTGACGCCGTGTCCGCTGCACGGCGTGTGCCATCTCCTCCTCGGTGCGCCCGGTCGCGGTGAGCAGCAGCAGGCTGACGGAGAAGTCGGCGCGGCTTCTTCCGTGCTTTGCCAGCCCGCGCTCGACCGCCGGCAGGGTGACCTTGCGCAGGTACTGCTCGGTGGTGAAGGCATGCGGCAGCATGCCGTCGGCCACCTCTCCCGCCACGGCGGTCATGGCCTCGCCGACGGCGGCCACGAGCACCCTCGGCGGCCCGGACGGGACCGGCGGCGGGGAGAAGAACGGGGTCATCAGCGTGTGGGAGTAGAAGTCCCCGCGGAAGTCCAGTCTCGTCCCGTCGTTCCACGCGGCCCAGATCGCCCGCAGCGCCGCCACGTACTCCCGCATCCGGGCGGCCGGCCTGCTCCACGGCATCGAGAAGCGCCGCTCGACGTGCGGTTTGACCTGGCTGCCCAGGCCGAGGGTGAACCGCCCGCCGGAGTAGGTCTGCAAGTCGTGTGCCGTGTAGGCGAGTTGCATGGGGGAGCGGGCGAAGGCCACCGCGATGGCCGTGCCCACCTCCAGTCGCGAGGTGTGCTCGGCCGCCAGGAGCAGCGGCAGGAACGGGTCGTGAGCGGCCTCGGAGGCCCACAGCCCGTCGTAGCCCGCGCCTTCGTGCCGCCGGGCCTCGGCGATGACCTCGGTGGCGCCCCACTTGCCGAGTGTGCCGTCCACCTTCATGGATGCTCCCGAGGTTCGTGCGCTGACGAGTTCGCTCGCTGACGAGTTCGTGCGCGTCGAGTTCGTGCGCGTTCTCACGAGGCCGATGCGGGCCGCAGCGGCTTCTGGCCCGCCGTGGTTCCGCCGTCGACCGTGAGCACGGTCCCGGTGACGTGCAGCGACCGGTCCCCGGCGAGGTAGGTGACGGCCTCCGCGACGTCCCGGGCGGTGCCGAGCCGTCCCAGCGGCTGGGTGGCCGCCATGTGAGCGCGGATCTTCTTGTTGATCTCCTCGGCTTCCGGTCCCGCGGTCGCGGTCGCGGAGGCGAGCAGTCGCGTCGGTATGCCGCCCGGCGCGATGCAGTTGACCCGGATGTCGTGTGCGGCGAGATCGAGGGCCGCGCACTTGGTGAAGTGAATGACCGCCGCCTTCGAGGCGCGGTACGCCAGCACGCTGGGTCCGGCCTGCACACCGCCGATGGAGCTGAGGTTGACGATGGAGCCGCCGCCGTTGGCCACCATGTGCCGGGCGGCGGCCTGGGTGCCGGTCATCACGCCGAGCAGATTGACGGAGAGGACGCGCTGGAAATCGGCGAAGTCCTCGTCCAGCAGGCTCGTGTGCATGACGCCTGCGATACCGGCGTTGTTCACCATGAGGTGCAGTCCGCCGAACTCCTCCACCGCGAAGGCGACGAGTTCCTGGACCTGCTCCGCGACCGCGACGTCCGTCTGCCGGAAGCGGACCTCCGGGCCGCAGCCCTCGGCCAGGGACTCACCGGTGTCCCGGTCGAGATCGGCGACGACGACGCGGGCCCCGTCCTCCAGGAGCCGCTCGACGGTCGCCCGGCCCAGGCCCGCCGCGCCGCCGGTGACCACGGCGACCCTGCCCGACAGTTCTTCGGCCATCGTCGTCCCCTTACCAGGTGACCGGGAGTGAGTGGACGCCGTAGGCGAGCCGTTCGTGCTTGAACTCGATGCCCTCGCGCGGCGTCGCCAGGGCCAGCGTGGGGATCCGGCGGAAGAGGGTGCCGTAGACGACCTGGAGCTCCACGCGGGCGAGTTGCTGTCCCACGCACTGGTGGATGCCGAAGCCGAACGCGTTGTGATGACGGGCGTTCTCCCGCCGCAGGTCCAGCCGGTCGGGCTCGGGGAAGACGGCCGCGTCCCGGTTGGCGCTGAAGAGCTCGATGATGATGCCTTCGCCGGCGCGGATCACCTCACCGCCGATCTCGATGTCCTCCTTGGCGATGCGCCGCTGGCCGCCGTGGATGATGCCCAGGTAGCGCAGCAGCTCCTCCACCGCGCCCGCGACGACCTTCGGATCGTCGGAATCACGCAGGAGCGCCAGCTGCTCGGGGTTGTCCAGCAGGGCCGGGACGGCGAGCGCGATCATGTTGGCGCTGGTCTCGTGGCCCGCGATCAGCAGCCCCAGGCCCATCATGGCCGCCTCGGACGCCGAGAGGTCCTCGGCGGTGACGCGGGCCGCGATGTCGGACAGGGCGTCGTCCGCGGGTTCGGCGGCCTTCTTCTCGACCAGCCCCACCAGGTATTCGTTGAGCGCCATGAAGGTCCGCGCGTTCTCCTCGGCGGACACCTCGTGGGCGATTCCCCGGGCGGCGTACTCCTGGATGAACTCGTGGTCCTCGTAGGGCACTCCGAGGAGTTCGCTGATCATCAGCGTGGGCAGCGGGAGCGCCAGCGCCTCGACGAGGTCGGCCGGTTTCGGCCCTGCGAGCATCGCGTCGATGAGATGGTCGGTGATCTTCTGGATGGCGGGGCGCAGCGCCTCCACCCGCTTGAACGTGAACGGACCGGTCATGATCCGGCGGAAGCGGGTGTGCTCCGGAGCATCGGAGTTGAAGACGGAACGCGGCCGGTACGGCACCGCGGCCGCCGCGCCCTCGTGCCAGTGCGGGAAACCGGGCAGTCGCTCGTCGGCGCTGACCCGGGGATCACCGAGCAGAGCCCGCTGTTCGGCGTGGCCGGTGACGATCCAGGGTGTGGTGCCGTCCCAGATCCGCACTCTGGCCAGCGGCTTGTCGGCGGTGAGCGCCCGCAGGGCCGGGGGAGGATCGAACGGGCAGCCTTCCGCTCGGGGCATCGGCCACCGGGGGGCCTGGGCCTGCGGGTCGGTCGCGGTGTCTGTCAGTGCGTCGGACATCGTCATCCTCAAGGTGTCGGCCGGGTGGTCATTCCGCGACATGGATCGCCAGCGCGGGGCAGGCGGCTGCCGCATGCCGAACGGCGTCGGCCAGTTCGGGGGACGGGCCGTCGGTCAGCAGCACGACGACGCCGTCCTCGTCACGCTGGTCGAACACGTCCGGCGCGGCGGCCGCACACTGGCCGGCCGCAACGCACTTGTCCTGCTCGACGGTTACTTTCACGGGGTGCTCCTCATCGCCGCAGAGCACGGCGGCGCGTCGGGACCGGCGGTCGGCGGTGAGTCGGGGGGCGACCGCGGCGAGGCGGGTACGGCGGCAGAGTGACACTCCGTCAAGGAGCGTGCGGAAAGGACGGACCGACCACTGACCGGTGACGTGGCGGTCCCTCACCCCTGACGCCGGGGATGATCTACCGGATGCGTGCGCGATCCGACGGAACCCCTTGGCCGGGGCTCCGTCGTCCGCGCCTCTGAGTGAACTCCTGCCCGGATGCCACGTCAATCAGTTGATTGAAAAATTCTTGGGTGGGCGTAATGGAGGTTGGGGCAGGGAAAGTTGGCTGAGCGTCAGGAAGCATCCGTGACAGGCGCGGTCCACAGCCCGACGATCGCGTCGACCAGGCCGGTGGCGGCATCGTTCCAGCTGGACCTCGGAGTGGTGGCGCCGAGGGCGAGGTCGCGCTCGCGCTCCGCGCACATGTGCAGGATCACGTTCCGGGTCATGGCGGTGCGTTCCGCGCGCACCGCGGCCGGCAGGTCGGGCAGGCAGCGGTGGAGGCCGTCGAGGACCTGCCGCAGCGCGGGCGAGGTGAGGGTCTCGTCCACCACGATCTCGTTGAGCACGGGATCGACCAGGACCTGGGCGCAGAAGCGGGCGTACCAGGTGGGGCTGCCCAGCTCCGCCAGGTACTCCGGCCACGGCCGCACCAGGCACCCCACCCAGTCCCGCAGTTCGGCGGAACCGTCGGCCTCGGCCAGCAGCCGCACGGTCAGGTGCTCGACCCGCTCCGCGTGATGGCGGGCGATCGCCCGCACCAAGTCCGCCTTGGTGCCGAAGTGATAGCCGACCACGGCGGTGTTGCCCTGCCCCGCGGCCTCGCTGATCTGACGGTTGGACACCGCGTAGACGCCGCGCTCGGCGAACAGCCGTTCCGCCGTGTTCCGGATGAGTTCCCGAGTCGCTCGGACCTGCTCGGCCCGGACACTTCTGTCCGCCATGTCCGCCACGGTACCGGTAACGCGCGTTCATGTACTCCTCGGCGGTGATGTTCCCGGCCGCCCTGGCACGGAATTCAATCAGGTGATTGAATCCTGGTCGCCTCCCGGAGCAGCGCGGACACACCTGGCCCCTCTCAAGAAGGTAGGACGACCATGCGTGCAGAACGCGACCGAGCGGCGGTGAACCGGATCGTGGTCGTGGGTGCCTCGGTCGCCGGTCTCACCGCCGCCGAGACCCTGCGCCGAGAGGGATACAAGGGCACCCTCACCCTCGTCGGCGACGAACCGCACCTGCCCTACGACCGCCCGCCCCTGTCCAAGCAACTCCTCACCGGCCAGTGGGACGCCGACCGTCTCACGCTGCGCTCCGAGACCGACATCGACGTCCTGCGCCTCGACCTCCGCCTCCGGACCGCCGCCACCGGCCTGGACCTGGCCGGCCGGCTGGTGCGCCTGGCGGACGGAACGCGGGTGCCGTACGACGGTCTGGTCATCGCCACCGGAGTACGCCCCCGGCGCCTCCCGGGCGACGGCGCCCACGTCCTGCGCACCCTCGACGACGCCCTCGCCCTGCGCGACGGACTGGAGCCGGGCCGCCGTCTGGTCGTGGTCGGGGCCGGATTCCTCGGCGCGGAGGCCGCCTCCGTCGCCCGGTCCCGCGGCTGCGACGTGGTCCTCCTCGAACCGGCGCCGGTCCCCCTGGCCCACGCGGTGGGGGAGCAGGTCGGCGAGGTGCTCGCCCAGTCCCACCGGGACCACGGGGTGACGCTGCGCTGCGGGGTCACCGTCACCCAAGTGAGCTCGAACACGGTGACGTTGGCAGACGGTGAGGTGGTGGAGGGCGACGCGGTGCTGGTCGCGGTCGGCTCCGTGCCGAGCGTCGACTGGCTGGCGGACAGCGGCCTGGACGTGGGCGACGGCGTGGTCTGCGACGAGTACTGCCGGGCCGCACCCGGCGTGTACGCGGCCGGCGACGTCGCACGCTGGCACAACCCGCTGTTCGGCCTGTCGATGAGGATCGAGCACCGCACGAACGCCGCCGAGCAGGCCATGGCGGCCGCACGCAACCTGCTCCGCCCGGACGGTTCGAAGCCGTTCGCACCGGTGCCCTACTTCTGGTCCGACCAGTACGACGTCAGAGTCCAGGCGTACGGCTGGCTGCGCGGGCACGAGGAGGTGGCCGTCGTCGACGGGGACCTGGCGCAGCACCGGTTCCTGGCCGCCTACCGCGGTGGCGACCGGCTCGTCGGCGCCGTCGCGGTCGGTATGCCGCCGAAGGCGATCCACCGGTGGCAGCAGGCCATCGCCGCTCGAGCGCCGTGGCGGGAGACGGTGACGACCGCCGGCCAGGGCTCGTAGGCGGCGCGCGTCCGAACCGGCCCCGGCCGCAGGGCCGTTCCACTCAGCGGGAGAGCCGTCGCGGCGCCTGATCCGGCGTACCTACGGTTGACCGCGTCTGTCGGCACCCGGCACCGGGCTGCCGCACCTCGGCCCCGAAGGAGGCAGGTCGTTGACCGATTGGGACCACTCGACCGACTTCCTGGTGGTGGGCAGCGGCGCCGGTGTCGTGGGAGCGGTGCGCGCACGCGCGCTCGGCAAGCAGGTTGTCGTCGTGGAGAAGTCCGACCGGTTCGGCGGGTCGACCTGCATGTCGGGTGGGGTGCTGTGGCTTCCGTGCAACCCGCTGATGCGACGTGAGGGCGTGCCCGATTCGGTCGATGCCGCGCTCAGCTACTTCGAGACCGTCGTCGGGGACGCCGGGCCGGCGTCGTCGCACGCCCGCAGGCTGGCCTACATCAACGCCGGTGTCGAGATGGTCGACTTTCTGGAGTCCGAGGGCCTTGAGTTCCGGCGTTGCGAGGGCTACAGCGACTACTACTCCGGCGTCCGGGGATGCGAGGGCGGGTCGGCGCGCGGCAGATCGATCGAGGCCGAGGCCTTCGACAAGAGGTCGCTCGGGCCGTGGCAGGACCGCATCCGTCCCGGCGCCGCCGACGGCCTCACCGTCTACACCGGTGAGGCCGCGCCGATGATGCTGATGAGGACACGGATCGGGCTGTCCGTCCTGGCCCGGGTGGGGCTGCGTACCGCGCTCGGCCGGATGCGCGGCCGGCGGCTGGTGACGAACGGGGCCGCCCTGACGGCCCGGCTGTTCCAGGTGCTGCTGCGGCGAGGCGTCGCCGTATGGCTGGAGTCCGCGCTGACCGACCTGGTCGTCGAGGACGGCCGGGTCGTCGGCGCCGTCATCAAGAAGGGCGGCCGGGACGTGCGTGTCCGGACGCGGGACGGTGTCCTGCTCGCGGCCGGCGGCTTCGCGCGCAACGAGGAGATGCGGGAACGGCACTCCGGAGGCAGACCCACCAGCACCCGGTGGACCTCGGCCAACCCGGGCGACACGGGGGAGACCATCCGGATCGCCGTGAAGCACGGAGCCGCGACGGACCTGCTCGACGAGGCGTGGTGGATGCCCTCGTGGATCATGCCCGACGGAACCCCCAACATGTGCCTTTCCGAACGCAGCAAACCGGGGGCGATCATCGTCGACGCGGCGGGCCGGAGATACTTCAACGAGGCGGTCGCCTATCAGGAGGCCGGCCAGCGCATGTATGCGCACGAACGTGAGTTCGGCGGCGCCATTCCCTCCTGGCTCGTCATCGACTCCCGGCACCGCAGCCACTATCCGTTCGGAATGTCCCCGCCCGGCCGCACGCCGAAGGCGTGGATTGCCGCCGGCGCGATGAAGCGCGGCGACAGCCTGGAAGATCTGGCCCGCCAATGCGGAATCGACGCCGGTGGCCTGGTGAAAACAGTGGAAAGATTCAATCGATTTGCCGGAGCGGGCGTCGACGAGGACTTTCACCGTGGAGAGGGCGACCACGAGAAGTACTACGGTGACATCACCCACGGACCGAACCCCTGCCTGGGCCTTGTCTCCAAGCCGCCCTTCTACGCCGTCGCCCTCTACCCGGGAGACATCGGCACGAGCGGGGGAATTCTGTGTGACGAATTCTCCCGGGTGCTCGACACCGAGGGCGAACCGATCGCCGGTCTGTACGCCACGGGCAACTGCACCGCCTCCGTGATGGGTCGGAAATATCCCGGTGCGGGAGCCAGCATCGCCGCCTCGGCGGTATTCGGGTACGTGGCGGCGAATCACGCGTCATCCTGATCCTCCACCGTATTTTCACCGCGAGTTTCCAAGTCACGTTGACCGGCGGACGGCCGTGGGTCTAGCTTTCCATCAGTTCCCATGCGCAATTCTCGCGGCCGTCTTGAAAACCGCGCCGGGCATGCCCTCGTGAGCGAATTCGTCGTCGGAAGGCCGAACCCCCCACCATGAGCTTTCACCGTTCATTCGGAGAATCATGACATCTGCTGTGCGCACCGAAGACGTGATCATTGGAATCACCCCGTTCCATGAACCGGACGCCAGGCTCGCCGCCGCCGTCAGCCGCGCCGGCGGACTCGGCGTACTCGACCTGGGAGCGGGCGACCGGACATCCCGGGAGGCCCTGGCGCGGCTGCGGCAATGGGCACCCGGCCGGTTCGGTGTGCGCGTCGCGGCGCACTGCCGGACGGACCCCGGAGAACTCGCACCAGGCGGCGGCCCGCACACCGTCGTCCTCGGTGTCGACGCCGCGTGGCGGATCGAAGACGTCGCCGCCGCACACCGCGTCCTCGTCGAGGTCACCGACCTGGAGCAGGCCCTCGCGGCCGTCCATGCCGGTGCGCACGGCCTGATCGCCCGGGGCAGCGAGAGCGGCGGCCGGGTGGGGGAGCTCAGCACCTTCGTCCTGCTCCAGCACCTGCTCGCCGCGCCGGGCGTCGACCTCCCGGTCTGGGCGTGCGGCGGCATCGGCCCCCGCACCGCTGCCGCGGCGGTGGCCGGCGGAGCGGCCGGGGTCGTCCTGGACAGCCAGTTGGCCCTGCTCGCCGAGTCGGGCATCCCCGAGGCCGTGGCCACGGCGCTGCGTTCCATGGACGGTTCCGAAACCGCCGTCGTGGCCGGCCACCGGATACTGCACCGCCGCGGCCCGAACACCCCCGAGGCGGCCCCGGACGACCCGGCCCGGATGTCGGCCGTGCTCGGCGCGCGGGATGCCCGCACCCAGCTGCTGCCCGTCGGCGAGGACGGCTTCCTCGCCGCCCGCTTCGCCGAACGCTGGAGGGACGCGGGCGCCGTCGTGCGCGCGCTGACCGCCGCCGTACGGGAGAGCGAAGACGGGAGCTCCCTGCTCCCCGGCTCTGCGATGAGCCGAGCGCTCGGCACCGAACTGCCCGTCGCCCAGGGCCCGATGACCCGGGTGAGTGACCAGGCCGGGTTCGCCGCCGCCGTCGCCGCCGAGGGGGCCCTGCCGTTCCTGGCGCTGGCCCTGGCGAACGGGGACCAGGCGCGGGCCCTGATGACCGAGACCCAGGCCGCTGTTCCGGGCCGGCCGTGGGGCGTGGGGGTGCTCGGGTTCGCGCCGGAGGACGTCAGGAAGGCCCAGCTCGACGCCGTACGGGAGGCGAAGCCGACGCATGCGATCATCGCGGGCGGGCGGCCAGCGCAGGCCGAGGCACTGGAGCGGGAGGGAATCCGGACCTTCCTGCACGTCCCCTCGCCGGGACTGCTGCGGCAGTTCCTCGAAGCGGGAGCGCGCCGGTTCGTCTTCGAGGGCTCGGAGTGCGGCGGCCACGTCGGCCCTCGCGGCAGCTTTCCCCTCTGGGAAGCCCAACTCGCCGTACTGGAGGACTTCCTGGACCACGCCGACGACGACACGGCGACGACCGTCGAGGTGTTCTTCGCGGGCGGCATCCACGACGAACGGTCGGCCGCGATGGTCGCGGCCCTCGCCGCACCCCTGACCGCACGCGGCGCCCGCGTCGGCGTCCTCATGGGTACCGCCTACCTGTTCACCGAGGAGGCGGTGACCTGCGGTGCGGTACGGCCCCTCTTCCAGGAGCAGGTCTTACGGGCCCGGCGGACCACCCTGCTGCGGACCGCGCCCGGGCACGCCACCCGCTGTGTGCCCAGCCCGTTCAGCGACGGCTACGAGAAGTTCGAGGGCGCGCTGCGCGCCCGGGGCGCGTCCGACCGCCGGGTCTGGGAGGAACTGGAGCGGCTCAACGTCGGTCGGCTGCGCATCGCCAGCAAGGGCGTGGAGCGGGACACCACAGGCGAGTTGGCACCTGTAGACGACGAACGCCAGCTCACCGAGGGCATGTTCATGGCCGGAGAGGTGGCCGTGCTCCGCTCGTCGACCACCACCGTCGGCGCGCTGCACCGCTCGGTGACCCGAGGGGCCGCGGACTTCCTCACCGGCCGGACCGCGGCGCTGAGGAACGAGCCGGTCACCGCGACGGCCGAGGAACCGCCCGCCCCGCTGGACATCGCCGTCGTCGGCATGGCCTGCATGTTCCCCGGCGCCCCCGACCTCGCCGCCTTCTGGGCGAACGTCCTCGCCGGTCACGACGCGGTCGGCGAGGTCCCGTCCGAGCGCTGGGACACCGGCGTGCATTACGCGCCGGAAGGTGGTGCCACGCCGTCGAAGTGGGGCGGCTTCCTGCCGCGGATCCCCTTCGACCCGCTGCGCCACGGCATCCCGCCGGCCTCGCTGGGCAGCATCGAGCCCGTCCAGCTACTGGCTCTGGAGGCCGCCGCACGGGCACTGGACGACGCCGGATACGGAGAGCGGGGGCGAGAGTTCGACCGCACGCGCACCTCCGTCGTCTTCGGCGCCGAGGCGGGCAGCGACCTCTCCAACGCGACCACCCTGCGGGCCGTACTGCCGTCGTACTACGGCGAGATCCCCGAAGGGATCCGGGACCAGCTGCCCCGGCTCACCGAGGACACCTTCCCGGGCCTGCTGGCCAACGTCATCTCGGGCCGCATCGCCAACCGCCTCGACCTCGGCGGCGCCAACTACACGGTGGACGCCGCGTGTGCCTCGTCGCTGGCCGCGGTGGACGTCGCGTGCAAGGAACTGGTCGGCGGCACCAGCGACGTGGTGCTCTGCGGCGGAGCCGATCTGCACAACGGCATCAACGACTACCTGCTCTTCGCCTCCGTGCACGCCCTCTCGCCGACCGGCCGGTCCCGCGCCTTCGACAGCTCGGCGGACGGCATCGCGCTTGGCGAGGGCGTCGCCTGCGTGGTCCTGAAGCGCCTCGCGGACGCCGAACGCGACGGCGACCGGATCTACGGCGTGATCAAGGGCCTCGGCAGCTCCAGCGACGGCCGCTCGCTCGGCCTGACCGCACCCCGCCCCGAGGGGCAGCGGGCCGCGCTGCGCC
Organism: Streptomyces sp. NRRL B-3229; assembly: GCF_000719505.1. Lineage (NCBI taxonomy): Bacteria > Bacillati > Actinomycetota > Actinomycetes > Kitasatosporales > Streptomycetaceae > Streptomyces > Streptomyces sp. NRRL B-3229. The sequence continues at coordinate 56,348 of NZ_JOGP01000033.1, forward strand.
GGGCGTACCGCAACGCGGGCGTCTCACCGGCCGAGGTCGGGCTGGTCGAGGCGCACGGCACGGGGACCGTGGTCGGGGACAAGGCCGAACTGACCGTCCTCACCGAGGTGTTCACCGAGGCGGGCGCCCGGGCCGGCGGCTGTGCCCTCGGCTCGGTGAAGTCCCAGATCGGGCACACCAAGTGCGCCGCCGGTCTCGCGGGCCTGATCAAGACCGTCCTGGCCCTCCACACCGGGGTCAGGCCCCCCACCCTGCACCTGAAGCGGCCCAACCCTGCCTGGCAGGAGGACAGCAGCCCCTTCGCCTTCCACACCGAGGCACGGCCCTGGGCGGCTCCGGCGGCGGAACGGATCGCCGGGGTGAGCGCGTTCGGCTTCGGCGGGACCAACTTCCATGTGGTGATGGGCGCGTACGGCGACGCCGTACCGCCGGCCCAGGGGCTCGACGCCTGGCCCGCCGAGCTCTTCACCTTCCGCGGGAAGGACTGGGCGGCGGCCCGGCGCGCGATCGAGGAGGTCCTGCGGGCCGCCGAGACCGGCGACGCCGTGCCATGGCGCCTGCGCGACCTCGCCCTGAGCGCCTCCCGGCGTTTCGACACGGGCCAGGGACCCGCGCGGGTGGCGGTGGTGGCGACGGACGTCGACGGGCTGATCGGACAGCTGCGCCGGGCCCTGGCCGGGGAGCACGACCCGGCGCACGGGATCCATCGCACGGGCAGGGGGGCGGTCGGCCGCGAGGACGGAGGCGCGGACGGCGACGAGGGCGAGGGCGTCGTCGAGGGCAAGGTCGCCTTCCTCTTCCCGGGCCAGGGCAGCCAGCGCCCCGGAATGCTCGCCGACCTGTTCATCGCCTTCCCCGAACTCCAGCGCTACCTGCACCTCGGCCGCGACCACGCCGGCGTGCTCTACCCGCCCACCCCGTTCGACGAGGCCGCCCGGGACCGCCGCCGGGCCGCCCTCACCGACACCCGGGCCGCCCAGCCCGCGCTGGGCATCGCCGGGCTCGCCGCCCACGCCCTGCTCACCGCCGTCGGCGTACGGCCGGACATGGCGGCCGGGCACAGCTACGGCGAACTGGTCGCCCTGTGCGCGGCCGGTGCGATCGACCCCGAGACACTCCTGGACCTGAGCACCGGGCGTGCGGCGGCGATCCTCTCGGCCACCGGAGAGGACGACCCGGGGACCATGGCCGCGGTCTCCGCCGACGCCGACGGCGTCGAGCGGGCCCTGCGTGAGGCCGGCGCCCCCGCGTCGGTCGTGGTCGCCAACCACAACTCGCCCGCGCAGACCGTGATCTCCGGCCCGACGGAGGCGGTCGCCACCGCCGTACGGCTGCTGCGCGAAGCCGGTCTCGCGGCCAAGCGGATCCCCGTGGCCTGCGCCTTTCACAGCCCGCTGGTGGCCGGGGCCGGCGAGCGGTTCGCGGAGGCGCTCGCGGGGCGGACCGTCCGCGCTCCGGAGTTCCCGGTGTTCGCCAACCGCACCGGCGCGCCGTACGGCGACGACGCCGACGCCGTCCGCGCCGAACTCGCCGCCCAGATCGGCGCTCCGGTCCGCTTCGTCACGCAGGTCGAGGCCATGTACGCGGCCGGGGCGAGGATCTTCGTCGAGGCGGGGCCCGGCTCCGTCCTCACCCGGCTGGTGGACCGCATCCTCGGCGACCGCCCGCACCGCACCGTCGCCTGCGAACCGCGCCCCGGCGGCGGACTGCGCGGCTGGCTCGACGCGCTGGCCCAACTGGTCGTCGCCGGTGTGCCGTTGAGCGCCGGACGGCTCTTCCAGGGACGCGACGCCGTCGACGCGACCCGGACCCCCGCGCCCGCACGGCCCGGCTGGACGGTGGACGGACATCTGGTCCGCACCGCCGCCGGAGAACTCCTCCCCGGTGCCCTCGCACCGGCCCGACGTGTTGTGGAGACGACTGTGACGACGAACCACCCGGAAGGTGTCCCTTCCCCGGCCGACCGGGACGCGCTGGTCGCCGACTTCCTCCGTACCAGCCGGGAGATGGTGGCGGCGCAACGCGACGTGATGCTGACGCACTTCGGAGCGGCGCCGCAGGAGTGGACGGCGCCCGCACCCACCGTCCCCCGGGAACGAGCCCTGCCTCCGGTCGAGGCGCCGACGACCCGACAGCCCGTACCCCCACCGCCGGCAGCGCCGATGCCCCCGCCCGCGTCGATCCCGGAGGCGGACGTGCTCCGGACGGTGCTGGAGATCATCGGCGAACGCACGGGCTACCCCGTCGACATGATCGAGCCCGGCCTCGACCTGGAGGCGGACCTCAGCATCGACTCGATCAAGCGGGCCGAGATCGCCGGTGAACTGGCGCGGCGCTTGGGCATCGGAGCCGGTATTGAGGCCACCGCGCTGGGGGACGCCGAGCTGGAGGACCTGGCCAAGGCCCGCACCGCCGCCGCGGTGACCGCGTGGCTCGCGGAACGGCTCACGGGGGCCGACGAGGGCGACGGTCCCGCCGCGCGGACCGAACCGCAGGAGCCCCCGACGGTGACCGGCGAGCGACAGGCCGTCGGGCAGCCTGCCACCGTGACCCGCGATACACGGGCCGCCGGGCACGGCGGGGCGGCCGACGACGCGCAGGCCACCGCCGAGCACCCCCCGGTGACCGGCGAAGCACAGGCCCCGGCCCCGATGACCGGCGAGCCGCCCAAGCGCTTGCAGCTCCGGCCCGTCCTCCTGGAGCACCAGGACGCCGGCGCTCCCGCCGACGCGTCCTCCGCCCTGGCGGGCCGGCGGTTCGTCCTCGTCGGGGACGGCGGGGACGCGCCCCGCGAAGTCCTGGCCCGACTCACCGCACACGGCGCCCACGCGCGCCTCCTCGCCCCCGAAGGCCTCCTCACGGACACCGACGGCCCGGTGGACGCCGTCCTCCACCTCGACTCCCTCACCCCCACCGGCCCGCCCGTACTGCCTGCCGCCTTCCCCGTGTTCCAGGCCGCCCTGAGCCGCGGTCCACGCCGACTGCTGGCCGTGCGCCCGGCGGACGGCCTGCGCTCGGCCGGGCTGCACGGCCTGTTCCGTACGATCGCGCGCGAGTACCCGCAGACCGTCGCGCGGGTCGTCGACCTCGAGGACACCTCGCCCGCGGCCGTCGCCGACGCGCTGCTCGCCGAACTGGCGGCACCCGAGCCCGACACACCGGTCGTGCTGCGCACGGCAGCGGGCCGGCACGGGCTGGAACTGGTCGAGGCCCCGCTCGGCCCGCCGGCCACCAGCGGAGCCGGACCGGCCGGTGACGGAGCCGCCGAGGCCGCGGCGCTGGGCCTGGACCGGGACGGCGTGGTGCTGCTGGTCGGCGGGGCCCGCGGTATCACCGCGAAGTTAGCCGCCGCGCTCGCCTCGGCCTCCCGCTGCCGGCTCGAACTGCTCGGCAGGACACCCGCCCCGACCGGCGGTGAGGACGCGCTGACGGCGGCTGCCCGCACCCCCGCCGAACTGCGCGCGGCGATCGCCACCCGCGGCGGACTCACCCCCGCCGAGATCAACCGCACGGTCCAGGTCGTCCTGGCCCAGCGCGAGATCACCGCCACCCTGGCGGAACTGGAGGCGCTCGGCAGCCCGGCCCGGTACCACTGCGTCGACTTCCGGGATTCGGAGGCCGCCCGCCAGGCCGTGAAGGAGATATACGCCGAGCACGGCCGTCTGGACGGAGTGGTCTACGCGGCCGGCGTGATCGAGGACCGGCTGATCGCCGAGAAGAGCACCGAGTCCTTCCAGCGGGTGTACGACACCAAGACGAGCGGTGCCAGGGCCCTGCTGACGGCGCTGGAGGAACTGCCGGGGGGACCCGCGTTCGCCGTCCTGTTCGGCAGCGTCTCCGCCGTCCTCGGCAACCGCGGCCAGGCCGACTACGCGGCCGCCAACGACGCCCTCCAGTGCCTCGGCGCCGACTGGGCCGCCCGCACCGGACGCCGGGCACTGACCGTGCACTGGGGCCCCTGGGCGCCCACCGGCCGTCACACCGGCATGGTGACACCGGAGCTCGGGCGCGAGTACGCCCGGCGCGGCATCCAGCTGATCGACCCCGAGGAGGGCACCGCGGCGCTGCTGCGTGAGCTCGCCTGGGGCGACGAGTCGGACCGGGCCGTCGTCTACACCGCCTCGGGCTGGTGAGATGACACCCCGTCAAGTCCCCGTGGCCATCGTGGGCATGTCCGTGCTGTTGCCGGACGCCGCCGGCCTGGACGCCTACTGGCACAACCTGCTGCACGGCAGGGACGCCATCACCGACGTACCGGAAGGGCGCTGGGACACCGACGCCTACTACCGGGAAGGCCCCGCGCCCGGCCGGGCCGTCGCCGACCAGGTGTACTGCCGGCGCGGCGGCTTCGTCGACTCGCTGGCCGAGGTGGAGGTCACCCGGTTCGGGATCATGCCCACCTCGGTGGCCGGCACCGAGCCCGACCAGCTCATCGCCCTGCGCGTGGCCGCCGAAGCCCTCGCCGACGCGGGCGGCGAGGACCGGCTGCCCGACCGGCACCGCGTCGGTGTCGTCCTCGGCCGGGGCGGCTACCTCACCCCCGGCCTGGTCCGGCTCGACCAGCGGGTCCGTACGGCGGGACAGCTCGTGCGCACCCTGGGCGAGCTGCTGCCCGACCTGACGCCCGGCCAACTCGCCCACGTCCGGCAGGCGTTCACCGACCGTCTGGGCCCCGACAGTCCGGAGTCGGCCATCGGCCTGGTGCCCAACCTCGCGGCCTCACGGGTCGCCAACCGCCTCGATCTGCGTGGCCCCGCCTACACCGTGGACGCCGCCTGCGCCTCGTCGCTCGTCGCGGTCGACCAGGCGGTGACCGAACTCGCCGCAGGACGCTGCGACGTGATGCTCGCCGGGGGAGTGCACCACTGCCACGACATCACCCTGTGGAGCGTCTTCTCCCAGCTCCGCGCGCTCTCCCCGAGCCAGCGCATCCGCCCCTTCCACCGGGACGCCGACGGCATCCTGATCGGCGAGGGCACGGGGGTGGTCGTCCTCAAGCGGCTGGCCGACGCCGAGCGTGACGGCGACCGGATCTACGCCGTCATCCGCGGCACCGGCGTGGCGAGCGACGGCCGCGCCGCGAGTCTCGTCCACCCGGACTCGGCCGGACAGGCCCACGCCGTACGCCAGGCATGGCGCGCGGCGGGCCTCGACCCGGCCGAGCCCGGCTCGATCGGTCTGCTGGAGGCGCACGGCACCGCGACCCCGGCCGGCGACGCCGCCGAACTCGCCACACTGACCGAGGTGTTCGGGCCGGGTGAGAGCGCGGTCATCGGCTCCGTGAAGTCGATGATCGGCCACACCATGCCCGCCGCCGGGGTGGCCGGCCTGATCAAGGCCGCCCTCGCCGTCCACCACGGCACGCTCCTGCCGACCTTGCACTGCGACGACCCGCACCCCGCCCTCGCCGCCACCCGGTTCCGTCCGCTGGCCGAGGCGGAACCGTGGCAGACCACGCCCGGGCGGCCGGTGCGGCGGGCGGCGGTCAACGCGTTCGGGTTCGGCGGCATCAACGCCCACCTCGTGCTGGAGGAGGCGCCGGGTGCCCGGACGCCGCGCCGCCCCCGAGCGGTCGTGACCGAGCCCGAGCGGGTGCTCCTGCTCGCCGCCGACAGCCCCGAGGGCCTGGCCGGACTGCTGGACACCGACGACTCCGCCGTTTTGGCCGCCGGACTCGACGCCGGCCGAGCGCACGCGTCCGCGGGCGGCGCCCGGCTCGGCGTCGTCGGCCCGACCGCCCGGAAGCTGGCGCTCGCGCGCAGGGCCGTCGCCAAGGGGCGTGCCTGGCAGGGCCGCAGCGACGTGTGGTTCACGCCGAACCGCCTCGGCGGCGGGCCGGTGTTCCTCTTCCCCGGACTGGAGGCCGACTTCGCGGCCCACACCGACGACGTCGCCGCCCACTTCGGCCTGCCGGGCGCCCGGTCGGACGCGGTCGTGGGAGATGTGGGACGGCACGGCGTGCAGGTCTTCTCCGTGGGCCGGCTGCTCGACACCGCGCTGCGCCGGATGGGCGTCGTCCCGGCCGCGGTCGCCGGGCACAGTGTCGGCGAGTGGACCGCCATGGCGGCGGCGGGCATGTACGCGGCGGACGCGGTGAGCGAGTTCCTGGCGTCGTTCGACCCCGACACCCTGGCCGTGCCGGGGGTGGCCTTCGCAGCGGTCGGAGCCTCCGCCGCGAGCGTGCTCGCCGCATTCGACGAAGAGGGCTGGGCGGCGGCCGGTCTCGTGCTCTCCCACGACAACGCACCGAACCAGTCCATGGTGTGCGGCCCCGACGACGCTGTGGAGGCGTTCGTCCGGTCCTTCCGGGCGCGGGGCGTGATCGGACAGGTGCTTCCGTTCCGGTCCGGCTTCCACACCCCGATGCTGGGGCCCTACCTCGCCCCGATCGAGGACGCCGCCCGCCGCTTCCGGCTGCACCCGCCGACGGTCACCCTGTGGTCGGGGACGACCGCGTCGCCGTATCCCGAGGAGGAGGCGGGGATACGGGAACTGTTCGTCCGGCACCTGCTGGAGCCGGTCCGCTTCCGGCCGCTCGTCGAGGCGCTGTACGCGGCCGGGCACCGCGTCTTCGTCATGGTCGGCACCGGTCAGCTCGGGTCCCTCGTCGGCGACACCCTGAACGGCCGCGAGCACCTGGTCGTGGCCGCCAACTCGCCTCACCGCAGCGGCCTCGCCCAGCTCCGCCGGGCGGCGACCGCCCTGTGGACCGCGGGCGTGGCGGTCGACCCAGCCCTGCCCCAGCCGGCCACCACCGCTTCCGTACGGGGCGACCGGCGGCCCGTCCGGCTCGACCTGGGCGGGGCACTGGTGTCCCTGGAGAGTCCGTCCCTCGCGCGGCTGCGCTGTGACCTGCGCACCGCCCCTGTCACCGGCCCTGTCACCGGCCCCGCCCCCGTCCCGGCGGGGACCGCCTGCCTGTCACCCCTGGACACGCTCGCCGCCCGCTCGCAGGCCGCCGCCGAACTGTCCGCGCTGCTGCGGGACACCGCGGACACGGCCGCGGCGCTGATCACCGCGGGCGGCCGACGCCCCATCGCTGCCGCATCGGCCGAAACCCACGTCCCCGCTCCGTCCGGCATCCGCGTCCCCACCCCGCCACGGCCCCCGATCCATAGCCCCGCCCCCGCTTCCCCCG
>NZ_JOGP01000034.1:0-109257 GCF_000719505.1 Streptomyces sp. NRRL B-3229
CTCCCCGACTACATGCTCCCGGCCGCGTTCGTGGCCATCGACCGCATCCCCCTCACCACCAACGGCAAGATCGACCACCGAGCCCTCCCCACCCCCGACTCCTCAGCCGGCACCCCCACCAAGCAGTACGTCGCTCCCCGTACCCCCGCCGAGGAGAAGCTGGCGACCATCTGGTCGGAGATCCTCGGTGCCGAACAAGTCGGCGTCGAAGACAGCTTCTTCGACCTCGGCGGCGACTCCATCCGCGCGGTCCAGGTGCTCGCCGCCTGCCGTAAGGCCGGGCTACGGCTGGCGGTGTGGATGGTTCTCCAGGCCAGAACGCTCGGCGAGCTGGCCGCGATGGTCCCCGTCGACGCCTCCGACGACGACCAGCACTCACCGGGCGACGACATCCCGTTGACGCCGAGCCAGCGCAGACTGGTCGACACGGGTGCACCGGCCGGCGGCCGCGCCCGTACCGTACGCCTCGCCCTGAGCGGCCGCCCGGATGCCGTCGTGCTCGACAGTGCCTTGCGCGCGGTGGTGAACCGGCACGAAGCGCTCCGCCTCGTCCTGACCGAAGCCGGGCAGTGCCGTCCGTACGAGGCCGACGACGACGGCCCGCAGCTGGTCGACATGCTGGACCTGCGAGCCGTACCGGCCGGCCGACGCCAGGCCGCCATCGAGCGGGCGGTCGCCGATGCGCGCACTGCGCTCGATGCCGGGCCGGGCGGAGCCCTCGTCCGAGGCACCCTGGTCCGTGTCGACGACGACAAGCCGGACGAGCTGTGGCTCAGCCTGCACGCGCTGGCCGCCGACGAGGAGTCCTGGCGGATCGTCATCGAAGACCTCAACTCCTTCTATTTCGGGCTGACTTCAGGCGAGCCTGCGGCGGCACTCGCACCGGTCGCCACGACTTGGGGGTCCTGGGCACGGCAGCTGGCCGAGCGGGCCCTGTCGGAGTCCCTGCCCGACCAGGCCGAGTACTGGCTCGGCCGTCCGGCGGCGGACCCGTTGCCGCTGGACCGTCCCGACGGGCTCCAGCTCAACACCCACGGGGCGGCCGGCACCGTCACCACCGTGCTTCCGGCCGAGCGTACGGCCGTACTCCTGGCCGGGACCGGTCCCGAGGAGCTCGCGCGTCTGCTGCTCGCCACGTTCGGACGGGTGCTGGCCGAGTGGGCCGAGCGGGATCGCATACAGATCGACGTCCTGTCCGACCCCCGGCAGGACCCGGCCATCGGCGCCACGCTCGCCCGTACGGTCGGACCGCTCACCGACAGCCACCCCGTCTTCCTACGGCTGCCGAAGGACCGGGGCCTGCCAGGGACGCTGCGTTCGCTCGGGCGGCAGCTGCGTTCGGTGCCGTCGTTCACGCAGGCGTACGGGCTGCTGCGCCATCTGGCGCCCGACGTCGAACTCGCTGCGGAACTCGCGGAGTTGCCGGACTCGCAGGTCTGTTTCCGGTTCGTCCCGGAGGCTACGGAGCACCACGCCTCCGCCATCACCGACCCGCTCGTCTTCATTCCTCGGCACATCGTCCCTGCCTCCGCGACGGACGCCCCGCGCACCCATCTCCTGGAGTTGGACGCGCGGGTGCAGGACGGCCGGCTGTATCTGCGGTGGACGTACGGCGAGTCCGTGCACGACCGTGCCACGGTCCAGAGGCTCGCGGACCGACAGCTGGACGAACTGACCGCCCTGGTCGAGGAGTTGGAGGCAGCGCCGGAGCAGCAAGCCGCCTCCCTTGGCCGGCACCCGGCTCGCCCCGCGCTCGTGCTGCCGCGCCCCGTCGCCCCCGCCGTCGACCCGGTCGCCGAACTGATGTCCCGCCACGGCATTCCCGGCGCGAGCATCGCGCTGATCCGGGACGGTGAGGTCGCCTCGGTCCGCAGCTACGGCACGCTCGGTGTGGACGATCCGACCCCGGTCACCGACGACACCCTCTTCGCCGCCGGGTCGATCAGCAAGCACGTGACCACGTTCGCGTTCCTGCGGCTCGTGTCGGACGGGCTCGTCGATCTCGACCGGGACATCAACGACTACCTGCGTGCCTGGCAGGTGCCGCCCGGCGGCGCCCCGGTCACTGCGCGCTCGCTGCTCGCCAACCAGGCCGGGCTGGAGCCGCATCCGGCCCGCGACGACTACTACTACCGGTGCGAGCCGGTGCCGACCGTGCTCGACGTGCTGCACGGCCGTCCCCCGGCCAAGACGCCGCCGGTACGGCGTCGGGACGAGCCGGGCGAGGTGTTCAAGCTGAGCCCGCTGAACTTCTCGGTACTCCAGCAGGCCATGACCGACGTGACGGGTGAGCCGTACGCCGATCTCGTTCGCCGGCTGGTCTTCGAGCCGCTCGGTATGACGGGCGGCGCCTTCGACCCGGTGTTCCCGGACACCTCGGGGCGGCCTTTCGCCCGGGGCCACCGGGCGGACGGCACGCAGGTCCCGGACGGGTTCGTGGTGCATCCGGAGACGGCGGCCGGCGGCCTGTGGACGACCGCCGGCGACCTCGCCAGGCTCGCCGTACAGATCCGCCGCTGCTACCTGGGCCGCCCGGGCGCTCTGGTCGACACCGAGCTGGTACGGCTGATGCTCACCCCGCAGGCGGGCCGCAACTACGGCTGGAGCACCATCCTCGACGACACCGGCGGGGACCTGGAGTTCGGGCACGGCGGTCAGGCGACCGGGTACCAGGCGATGACGGGACTGCGCGTGCAGTCCGGCACGGGCGCCGTGCTGCTCAGCAACTCGGCCGCCGGCCGGGAGCTCGTCCGGCACCTGCTCGCCACCGTCTGGTCGGGCCAGCAGCACCTCGCCCACCTGTGGCGCGAGGCGATCGACGAGGCGACGGACCGCGAACGGCGAGCGATCGCATGAACACGCCGAGCACGGCGGTGGCACCCGTGGACCTCTGGTTCCTCCGCCACCGCCGCGTCGCCCGTCCCCGCGCCCGTCTGCTCTGCTTCCCGCACGCGGGCGGCAGCCCGACCGCGTTCCGTACCTGGCACCGTCATCTCCCCGACGACGTGGAGGTGCTGGCGGTCTGCTACCCGGGCCGTCAGGACCGGCTGGGCGATCCGTTCCCGGCCTCGCTGGACGATCTCGCCACGCAGATCACAGCGGCCGCCCAGCCCCTGCGGGACGTGCCGCTCGCCCTGTTCGGTCACAGCATGGGGGCCGTGGTGGCGTACCAGGTGGCGCTGCGCCTCGAAGCCCGAAGCGGCACGCCCCCGCACGAAACTCCGCTTCCTCTGCGGGTGTTCGTGTCGGGCTGTGAGGCGCCGGGCCGTTTCGACCACTCCCACCTGCTGGCCGCGGACGACGACACGCTTCTGACTGTCGTACGGGGGCTGGGCAGCTCGGCGGCAAAGGCTCTGGAGATCCCCGCGCTCCGGGACCTGGTACTGCCGAGCATCCGGGCGGACTTCCGGCTGCTGGCCGCCTACCGGCCGGAACCGTCCCACGCCGGCACCCGCCTCGGGACCCCGATCGTCGCCTTCGTGGGGGACAGGGACCCGGCCTGCCGACTCGACGCGGTGCATGCCTGGTCGGAGCGGACCACGTCCGGCTTCGAGGCGCACGTGTTCCCCGGTGACCACTTCTACCTCGAGCCGCTCGAGTCCGAGCTGCTCCGCCGCGTCCAGGACCACCTTCTGGCGGGCCTCCGGGCCGTACGCCCCACAAGGACGACGCCCGGACGGCCGCCGCTCGAACCAATCCGCACCCAGCGGACGAGAACCTGAAAGGGATCCACCATGACCACCGCCCTGCCGGCGCCGATCAGCACGAAGATCGGCCTGACGCTGACCGATGCCGAACGCGAGCAGACCGCGAGACTGGCGGCAGAACTCGCCCAGTTCCCACCCCAGTTGATCGACGAGCGGAGCTGGATGGACGCGGCCCGCCGACTCGCCTGCCGGCTGCCGCTGCGCCTCCAGGAGGCGCTGCGCGGCTACCGTCACGACCCGGGCTCCGACGGGCTCCTCATTCTGCGGAACCTGCCGGTGGACGACGCGCTGCTGCCCCGGACGCCGACCGTGCCGGAGTCGGTGGAGCGCCGCGCCACGGCACCTGCCGCGGTCACCGCGCTGATCAGCCAGTACCTCGGGGAGGTCGTCGCCTACCGCGAGGAGAAGTCCGGCGCGCTGGTGCAGAACGTCGTCCCGGTGCCGGGCCGCGAGGAGTCCCAGAGCAACGCCGGTTCCACCCTGCTCGAACTGCACGTCGAGAACGCCTTCCACTCCCACCGCCCGGACTACGTGGGCCTGTTCTGCCTCCGCAACGACCACTCGGGTACGGCGGGAACGCTGGTGTCCTCGATCCGCAACGCCCTCCCCCTGATACCGGACGACGTGGCGGAGGTACTGCTGTCGGACCGTTTCGTCACCCAGCCGCCGCCGTCCTTCCACGCCGGTGACTCGGCACCCCGGCACCCGGTGCTGGAGGGCGACCGTACCGACCCGGACATCCGGGTGGACTTCAGCGCCACCAGCGCCCTCGACGAGGAGGCCGCCGATGCCATGGAGGTCCTGCGCCGGGCCCTCCTGGACGCGGCGGCGATGCTGGTCCTGCAACCGGGCGAGCTGGCGTTCATCGACAACCGGCTCTCGGTGCACGGCCGTACCTCCTTCGAGCCCCGCTACGACGGCCGCGACCGCTGGCTGCACCGCACATTCGTCCACCTCGACAACCGCCGCAGCCGCGCGCACCGAGAGGACAACGGCCCGGTGCTCGTCTGACAGACCCCGCACGACGGGCGGCCCCTTCTCCGGCGCATGGAGAAGGGGCCGCCCTGCTGTCGCGCCCTCCCGCCCGCCGGCTCTGCCTGCGTGCTGGGCCGTATAGCAGCGCAATAGCCGCGGAGCCCACACTCCGACGACATGAAGACGCAACGGCCCGGCAGTGGCGCGCGCATCCTTGGCATCGGGGCCTACAGGCCGCGACGGATCGTGGGAAACGACGAGTTGGAGGCGCCCACAGGCCGCTCCGACGACTGGATCCGACGGCGTACGGGTATCGTCGAACGCCGCTTCGCGGAGCCCGGCGAGACCGTGATGGACATGGCCGTAGAGGCGGCCCGTAAGGCGCTCGCGGATGCGGGCGTCACGCCCGACCGCGTGGACCTGGTGCTGCTGAGCAGCATGTCCAACCTGCGACAGTCCCCCGGCGGCGCCCCGGAGGTGGCCCACCGCCTCGGCACCGGTTCGGCCGCCCTCGACCTCAACGCGGCCTGCGCCGGCTTCTGTTACGCACTCGGCGTGGCCGATGGTCTGGTACGCAGCGGTACGGCAGGACATGTGCTGGTCATCGGCTCGGACAAGATGAGCGACCTGGTCGACCCGTACGACACCTCCGCCGCGTTCCTCTTCGCCGACGGCGCCGGCGCGATGGTGGTCGGGCCGACGGCGGACGAGGGCATCGGCCCGGTGATCTGGGGCGCGGACGGTGGCCTGCGCCATCTGATCGCGCACTCGGCGACGTGGCGGGAACTCCGTGACGCCCCGGACATGCCATGGCCGACGATGAAGATGCGGGGCACGGAGGTGTTCCGCTGGGCGGTGGGGGAGATCCCCGCGATCGCCGAACAGGCCCTCCGGGCAGCCGGGGCAACCGCCGCCGACCTCTGCGCGTTCGTCCCCCACCAGGCCAACCTCCGCATCACGAACGCGATGGCCGGCCGCCTCGCCCTGCCGCCGCACGTCGCCGTGGCCCGGGACATCACCCACACGGGTAACACGTCGGCTGCCTCGATCCCGCTCGCCATCGACCGCCTCCGCGAGACCGGCGCCGTACCACCGGGTGGCCTGGCCCTGCTGGCAGGCTTCGGCGCGGGCTTGAGCTGGGCGGCACAGGTGGTACGCCTGCCCTGAGTGCAGCCGCCGTCGGACGCTTCCCTCCCGCACCGCCTACCGCGCTCCCAGCCGGGCCACACCGCGCCAGGCGAGCACCGCGCACACCACCGCGAGCGGAATCTCCGCGCCCGCGGCCATGGCGACGGCCGAAACCCGGTCCGCCCCGGGCGCGGCGGTCATCGTGTCGAACCAGGCGTCGACGACGAGCAGTGCCGAGGCCGCCATCGCGGTGAGGGAGGCCCGGATGTCCCGGCGGCGCAGCAGCACCCCTGTGGAGGCCAGCATGAGCGCTTCGAGCATATCGAGCCCGGTCCAGGTCCAGGCCCAGTTCGGGGCGTGGGCGGATCCGGGCAGGCTGGTGTGGAGGTAGACCATCCACGGGATCATCGCCAGCCCGAGCCCGAGCAGTACGGCGGCGGCCCACCGCGGGGCGACGCTACAGGACATGACGGCCGACTCCCTCTCCACTCCGATGTGCTCACGCATCCACTCACTTCTGGGCACACATCGAGGATGTCCTGGGCAAGGAGCGGAAACAGTAGCCCGCACTTCCGAGTTGGGGGTGGTGCCTGCTTCACCTTGCGGGCGGCGAGTCGCGAGGGCGGACTCCCAGTGTGGCGGTATGGGCCGGATATAGGCCGGAACAACAAGGTTGCAGAGCTGGCGCAGCGCCCTGAGAGCAATTCACTTAGAGAAATGAAGTCGGACGCGTCATGTTCAATTCCCGTAGAACTTGGTGGCATGCAGGCCTCTTCTTCGCGATGACACTGGTATGGGCGGTACTGGCGATTCCCGGTACGGCCACAGCCGCCCCGGCGTACCTCGTCGGCGCGCCGGAGACCTCGCGCCCCGGTCCCTATGCCGTGCGCTCCCAGACGTACGACCTGGGTGACACGGCCTTCCAACCGGCGGGCTTTCCCGGCAAGGTGGAGCTGGCCGGTGTGGTGCATGCTCCCCGCAACTCCCGGGGCAAGAAGCTTCCACTCGTGGTCTTCCTGCACGGCAGGCACCAGGTCTGTGGCGCCCCCGACGGGGCGGTGGACTCGCATTGGCCGTGCCAGTCCCCCTTTACCCCGATCCCGAGTTATCGCGGCTACGACGCCGTGGGCAGACTCCTGGCCAGTCACGGATATGTCGTGGTCTCGATATCCGCCAACGGCATCAGCGCGGCTGACAATTCCGACGCCACCTACGGCCAGACGGCCCGTGGTGAACTCATCCAGAAACACCTGGATCTGTGGAAGGAGTGGTCGAGCACAGGCGACGGGCCCTTCGGCGATGAGTTCAAGGGAGCGATCGACTTCAGCCGGATCGGGCTGGTGGGCCACTCCCGCGGCGGGGAAGGCATCGTCAGCGAACTGAAGATCAACGCTGCTTCGGGACGGCACTACGGCATCAAGGCGATCCTCGGCATCGCACCGACCGACTTCCTTCGCCAGATCCCCACGGGTGTGGCATCCGCGACACTGCTGTCCGCCTGCGACGGTGACCAGTTCGATCTGGAAGGAGCCCATTACTACGACGACTCCCTGTCGGCCGGCCGGACCGACCCTCACCCCAAGTACCAGGTGGTGGTGGCCGGGGCGAACCATTACTTCTACAACACGGTCTGGTCTCCGAGCAGCGGTCTGCCCGGCGCGATGGACGACTGGGACAAGATCACCCGGGCCGGTGGGACGGGCGGGGCATGCGCTCCGGACAGTGGGCAACGCCTCACCGAGGAACAGCAGCAGGCGGTCGGGTCGGCCTACATCACCAGCTTCTTCCGGATGGAACTCGGCGGCGAGCGCCAGTTCTCCGGGCTGTGGCGGGGCAGCCTGGCCCCGCCGCCGTCGGCCTCCTTCGCCAAGGTCTCCACGTCCTACCTCGCTCCCGCACTGCCGGGCGAGCGGCTGGACCTGAATCACCTGGCCGCCGGCGGTGACCTGACCAAGAACGCGCTCGGCGGCGGGGTCGAGCTCGCCGGCTTCGAACCGTCCGGACTCTGCGGCGGCAGCGGGCAGACGGAGGCATGCCTCAGCGGAGTCTTCGCCGGAAAGAAACTGGAGCCGCACGGCTACACCACATTCGGCAGCAGCACGACGCCGGGACTAGGCATGGTGCAGCTTCGATGGAGCCGTGCCGGCGCCTCGCTCAACAACGAACTGCCAGGGCCGGCACGGCGTATCGGCTCCTACCGGGAGATCACCTTCCGCGCCGTGCTCGACTTCTCCGACGCACACGACGCCGACACGGCCGACGTGCCCATGCATGTGGTGCTGACCGACGGCGAAGGCCAGAAGGCGTCGGTGAGCGTGTCGGACCATGGCCGGCAGTTGACGTCTCCCGACCTGCTGACTGTCGCCAACGGCGGCGCAGGTCACGATCTCCCGGTGCGAAGGCTGTTGCTGAAGCAGATACGTGTCCCGCTCTCGGCTTTCGACATCGGCCTCCAGGATGTCCGCTCGGTCAGCCTGGTGTTCGACGGGGCCCGGGGAGCCGTCGACGTCAGCGACCTCGCTTTCAGCAACTGACCGGCCTCCGAACGGGTGGCCCATAAGGCCCTCGGCCAACAAGGCAGCTCCTCCTGAGCCTTGGCCCGCCCCTTTGCGGTGGATCGCCGGTCACCGAAATCAGCGATCCACCGAACGGCAGACCAAGGGCCCGACCCCGGAGAGTCGGACCCCTTCTGACCTGCACGTTTGCCAGATCGGTGACGTGGCGATATGTCAGCCGCTACACATTGAAGCGGAACTCCACCACGTCCCCGTCCTGCATGACGTACTCCTTGCCCTCCATCCGCGCCTTCCCCTTCGCGCGGGCTTCGGCGACCGAACCGGTCTCCACCAGGTCGTCGAAGGAGATGACCTCCGCCTTGATGAAGCCCTTCTGGAAGTCCGTGTGGATCACGCCGGCCGCCTCGGGAGCCGTGGCGCCCTTCTTGATCGTCCAGGCGCGGGACTCCTTGGGGCCCGCCGTGAGGTAGGTCTGGAGGCCGAGGGTGTTGAAGCCGACCCTCGCCAGCGTCGTCAGGCCCGGCTCTTCCGCGCCGACCGACTCCAGGAGCTCCAGGGCGTCCTCCTCGTCGAGCTCGGCGAGGTCCGCCTCCAGCTTGGCGTTCAGGAAGATCGCCTCGGCCGGGGCGACCAGGGCGCGCTGCTCGTTCTTGAAGTCGTCGTCGACCAGTTCGTCCTCGTCGACGTTGAAGACGTAGAGGAAGGGCTTGGTGGTGAGCAGGTGCAGGTCGTGCAGGAGTTCCTCGTTGCCGGAGCCCTGGACGATGCCCGCCGAGAACAGCGTGTCGCCCCTCTCCAGGATCTCCTTCGCCGCCTCGACGGCCGCGACCTTCGGCGCGACGTCCTTCTTGATCCGCGACTCCTTCTGGAGGCGGGGCAGGACCTTCTCGATGGTCTGGAGGTCGGCCAGGATCAGCTCGGTGTTGATCGTCTCGATGTCGTCCTTCGGCGAGACCTTGCCGTCGACGTGCACGACGTTCTCGTCCTTGAAGGCGCGGATGACCTGGCAGATCGCGTCCGACTCACGGATGTTCGCGAGGAACTTGTTGCCCAGGCCCTCGCCCTCGGAGGCGCCCTTCACGATGCCCGCGATGTCCACGAAGTCGACGGTCGCCGGGAGGATCTTCTGGGAGGAGAAGATCTCGGCCAGTTTCGTCAGTCGCGGGTCCGGGACGCCGACCACGCCGACATTGGGCTCGATCGTGGCGAACGGGTAGTTGGCCGCCAGCACGTCGTTCTTGGTCAGGGCGTTGAACAGGGTCGACTTGCCGACATTCGGCAGGCCGACGATTCCGATCGTGAGCGACACGTTGCGACTTCCCGTACGTGAGAGGAGACGTGAGGAGACTGGGCGGCCAGGGGGCCGATCCACCAGTCTACGGCGTGCCGCACGCCGCCCCGGCGGGCCTCTCGAACGCATGGCCAAGGTCTTTCCCTCGGCGTGTCTGAAGGGCGATTGGGCACATAAGCAGACCTAGGTTGGTCCAGTGGAGCACTACAGGACCCGCCCCCCGCACAACGGAACGCGACGCGCGACTCCGGGAGCGCCGCTGCCCGCGCAGGCGCGCGGCGAGCGCCGGCCGCCGGTGGCCCGCCGCCCGCCGCCACCGGTGGTCCGGACGCTGCGGCGGCTGCCGAACCCCCGGCTCACCGGGCTGGGCGGCGGCCTGTTCTGCATGGCGCTGATGTTCCTGCTCGGCTGTCTCGACGCGCTGCTGTTCGGCTCGTCGCTGACGGCGTACGGCGTGCTGTTCCTGCCGGTGTGCGTGCTGACGGCGGTCTGGCTGCGCCGGGGCGATCTGCTGACCGCCCCGATCATCGCGCCGATCGCCTTCGCCACCGGCCTCGTCGCCGTCGCCGACAGCGGCGGCGGTGCCTCGGGCCGGCTGATGGGCCTGTTCACCGCGCTGGCGACGCAGGCCGGCTGGCTCTACGCCGGCACCCTGGCCGCCGGCCTGGTCGCCCTGATCCGCAGGATCCTGCTGGTACGAAGCCGCTCACGCTGACGCCCCGAGGCGAGGGCCGGAACAGGGCTCCTCAGACACCCCGGGCTCGTCGGCCCGGGGCCTACTCGTGGGCCGCGTGCATCGCCGCTCCCACGATCCCCGCGTTGTTCTGCAACTGCGCCGGGACGATCTCCGCCTTGATGCCCTCGATGTGCGGCAGGAACTTCTCGGACTTGCGGCTGACGCCACCGCCGATGATGAACAGCTCGGGCGAGAAGAGCATCTCGACATGGGCGAGGTACTTCTGCACGCGGCGGGCCCAGTGCTCCCAGCTGAGCTCCTCGTCCTCCCGGGCCTTGCTGGACGCCTTCTTCTCCGCGTCGTGGCCGTGCAGTTCCAGGTGGCCCAGCTCGGTGTTGGGGACGAGGACGCCGTCGACGAAGACCGCGCTGCCGATACCGGTGCCGAAGGTGAGCAGGATGACGGTGCCCTTGCGGTCCTTGCCCGCGCCGAAGTTCATCTCGGCGACGCCGGCCGCGTCCGCGTCGTTGACCACGGTCACCGGGAGCCCGCCGAGCCGCTCGCCGAACAGGGCGCGCGCGTCGGTGTCGATCCAGCTCTTGTCGACATTGGCCGCCGTACGGATGTGGGAGCCGCCGGTGACCACGCCCGGGAAGGTCAGTCCGACCGGGCCGGTCCAGCCGAAGTGGTCCACGACCTGCTTCACCCCGTCGGCGACGCCGTCGGGCGTCGCCGGCTGCGGGGTGAGCACTTTGTGGCGCTCCTGGGCGAGGTCGCCCTTGTCCAGGTCCACCGGGGCGCCCTTGATCCCGGATCCACCGATGTCCAAGCCGAAGATCTGCATGGCCCTACGTTACGACGGAGGACGGACAGTCACGCCCCGGAGGTCCCCGTAGCGCCGGTGCTGCCCGTGGCCCCGGCAGCGCCCTTGCGCTCGGCGACCAGCGCGGCCGCCTCCTCGCGCAGATCGCGGCGAAGCTCCTTGGGCAGCGAGAAGGTGATGGACTCCTCGGCCGCCTTCACCAGCTCCACGTCGCCGTAGCCGCGCTCGGCCAGCCACTCCAGGACCTCCTCGACGAGGACCTCGGGGACGGAGGCGCCGGAGGTGACACCCACCGTCGTCACGCCCTCCAGCCAGGCCTCGTCGATCTCGCTCGCGAAGTCCACGAGGTAGGCCTCGCGGGAGCCGGCCAGCTTGGCGACCTCGACGAGCCGCTTGGAGTTGGAGGAGTTGCGGGAGCCGACCACGATGACCAGTTCGGCCTCGGCGCCCATCTGCTTCACCGCGAGCTGACGGTTCTGCGTGGCGTAGCAGATGTCGTCGCTGGGCGGGGAGATGAGCTGCGGGAACTTCTCCTTGAGGGCGTCGACGGTCTCCATGGTCTCGTCCACGCTGAGGGTGGTCTGGGAGAGCCAGACGATCTTCGACGGGTCCCGGACCTCGACCTTGGCGACATCGGCCGGACCGTCGACGAGCTGGATGTGGTCGGGCGCCTCGCCGGAGGTGCCGATGACCTCCTCGTGGCCCTCGTGCCCGATCAGGAGGATGTCGTAGTCCTCGTTGGCGAACCGGACGGCTTCCTTGTGGACCTTGGTGACCAGCGGGCAGGTCGCGTCGATGGTGGCGAGCCTGCCGCGGGCGGCCTCCTCGTGGACGACGGGGGCGACGCCGTGCGCCGAGAACATGACGATGTTGCCCGGCGGGACCTCTTCCGTCCGCTCGACGAAGATGGCGCCCTTCTTCTCCAGGGTCTGCACGACGTACTTGTTGTGGACGATCTCGTGCCGGACGTACACCGGAGCGCCGTACTGCTCCAGGGCTTTCTCCACGGCGATCACGGCGCGGTCCACCCCCGCGCAGTAGCCACGGGGGGCGGCGAGCAGGACACGGCGGCCAGGCGAAGCGGTCATGCGTCCCATCGTAAGGCCGCGTTCGGCCGGTCAAAGATCGCGTGCCCTCGACCTTCCCGGGGAAACTGACCGGGAGAGTGAGGAGCGGGGCGGACCAGCACCAGGCGGAGGCACGATGTCCGGTACCGGTACGGCGGCTCGTACGGCCGAGGAGGAACACGGCGACCTGCGCCGCAGCCTGGGCTTCCGGGACCTCGTGGTCTACGGGCTGCTGTTCATCGCTCCGATGGCGCCCGTCGGCGTCTACGGCGCCCTGGACGCGAAGTCGCACGGGGCGGTCGCCCTCGTCTATGCCATCGCCACGGTGGCGATGGCGTTCACCGCGTTCAGTTACGCGCAGATGGTGCGGGTCGTCCCCCAGGCGGGGTCGGTGTTCGCCTACGCGCGCGCGGGGCTCGGCAAGGAGGCCGGGTTCGTCGCGGGCTGGATGGCGATGCTGGACTATCTCCTCATCCCCGCGGTGGCGTACCTGTTCTCCGGTATCGCCATGAACTCCCTGGTCCCGGAGGTCTCCCGCTGGGTGTGGACGGTGCTCGCGGTGGTCGTGACGACCCTGCTGAACCTGTGGGGCGTGCGGACGGCGGCCCGGGTGGGCTTTCTCGTGCTGGCGATGGAGATCGTGGTCCTGCTGGTCTTCGCGGTCTCGGCGGTCGTGGTCCTCGCGCGGGACGGTGCCGAACGGGGCTGGCTGTCGCCGCTGTCCGGGGACGGCACCCAGGGGGCGTTCGCGCTGTCGGCGGTGATCGGCGCGGTCTCGGTCGCGGTCCTGTCGTACCTGGGCTTCGACGCGATCGCCTCCTTCGCGGAGGAGGTCACCGGCGGCTCGGCGAAGGTCGCGCGCGCGGTGCTGTTCTGCCTGGCGCTGGCGGGCGTGCTGTTCGTGGCGCAGACGTACCTGGTGGCGCTTCTGGACCCGACGACGTCGGCGCAGTACGCGCAGGACCCGGGCCGGCAGGGTTCGGCCTTCTACGACGCGGTCGACTCCGCGGCCGGTACCTGGCTGCACGATCTGGTGGCCGTGAGCAAGGCGATCGGCGCGGCCTTCGCGGCGCTGGCCGGGCAGGCGGCGGCCGGGCGGCTGCTGTTCGCGATGGGCCGCGACCGGCGCCTGCCGCGAGTGCTTGCCCGGACGGATTCCGGCGTCCCGCGCGTGGCCCTGCTGTGCGCGGCCGGCATCACCCTGGTCGCCGCGGTGTGGGCGGCCCGCCGGGACGACGGCATGGACCACCTGGTCTCCGTGGTCGACATCGGTGCCCTGACCGCGTTCACGCTGCTGCACGCGAGCGTGGTCGGCTGGTTCGCGGTCAGGCGGCGCGGCGGCCCGGTGATCTGGTGGCGGCACGTGCTGGCACCGGTGGCCGGGGCGGCGATCACGGTGGCGGTGATCGTGGAGGCGTCGAGGGCCGCGCAGGTGGTCGGCGCGCTCTGGCTCGTGGCGGGCCTCGCGGCACTGGCGGTTCAACGCGCCCGGCGTTCCCCCACCGACGAGGCGACGCGCCGCTGACCTGACCGGGAAGGAGGGCAAGCGGTCAACCAGGGTGGCGGTGGGCGGGATGTGCTCGTGCCCGGTCTCGGCCCCCTGTTCGCCGGCGCGGCATGCTCTTCGGACAGCCCGGCCGACAGGACCCCCTCGCTGACGGCCCGTTGTCGGAGTCGGCCGTTACGCTCGCGGCATGGCTGTGAACTCGACTCCCGAAACGCCCTTGCCCGTCGGTGAGGTGTCGCGGCTCATCGGCGGGTGGATCGACCGTCTCGGCGCCGTGTGGGTCGAGGGGCAGATCACCCAACTGTCCCGGCGCCCGGGCGCTGGTGTGGTGTTCCTCACGCTGCGCGATCCGTCGTACGACATCTCGGTGAGCGTGACCTGCTTCCGCCAGGTCTACGACGACGTCGCCGAGGTCGTCAGCGAGGGCGCCCGGGTCGTCGTCCTGGCGAAGCCGGAGTGGTATGCGCCGCGGGGCCAGCTGTCGCTGCGGGCCACCGAGATAAGGCCGGTCGGGGTCGGTGAGCTGCTCGCGCGGCTGGAGCAGTTGAAGAAATCCCTGGCCGCCGAGGGGCTGTTCGCGGCGGAGCGCAAGAGGCCGCTGCCGTTCCTGCCGCAGCTGATCGGGCTGGTGTGCGGGCGCGCGTCGGCGGCCGAGCGGGACGTCCTGGAGAACGCCCGGCACCGCTGGCCCGCGGTCCGCTTCGAGGTGCGCAATGTCCCGGTGCAGGGCGTGCACGCGGTCCCGCAGGTCGTGCAGGCGGTCAAGGAACTGGACGCGCTCGACGACGTGGACGTGATCATCGTGGCGCGCGGCGGCGGCAGCGTGGAGGATCTGCTGCCGTTCTCCGACGAGCAGTTGGTGCGGGCGGTGGGGGCCTGCCGGACCCCGGTCGTCTCCGCGATCGGGCACGAGCCGGACACCCCGCTGCTGGACTACGTCGCCGACCTGCGGGCCTCGACGCCGACGGACGCGGCGAAGAAGGTCGTCCCGGACGTGGGCGAGGAGTACGAGCGGGTGCGGGCGCTCAGGGACCGCGCGCGGCGGTGTGTCGAGTCGTTCCTCCAGCGGGAGGAGCGGGGGCTCGCGCACGCATTGGCGCGGCCGTCGATAGAGGACCCGCACCGGATGATCGACGAGCGCGCCGACCATGTGGCCTCTCTGGCCGACCGCGCCCGTCGCACGCTCGGTCATCTCCTCGACCGCGCCGACTCCGAGCTGACGCACACGCACGCGCGCGTGGTGGCCCTCTCCCCCGCAGCGACCCTCCAGCGCGGGTACGCCGTGCTCCAGAAGGCGGACGGGCACGTGGTGCGGGCGCCGGACGAGGTGGCGGCCGAGGAGACCCTGCGGGCGCGGGTCGCCGAGGGGGAGTTCGTTGTCCGAGTCGATGCATAGGGTGGGCGGATGACCAGCAAGGTGGCGGAAGAGGCGCTCGGGTACGAGCAGGCGCGGGACGAGCTGATCGAGGTCGTACGGCGCCTGGAGGCGGGCGGCACGACTCTGGAGGAGTCCCTCGCGCTCTGGGAGCGGGGCGAGGAGCTGGCCAAGGTGTGCCGGCGCTGGCTGGACGGTGCGCGGGCGCGGCTGGACGCGGCGCTGGCCGAGGAGGACGAGACCGGGGCCGGGGACGACTCGGAGTAGCGGGAAAGGCCGGGCGCCAGGCCGGGAGACCTGTGAAGCGGATCACCACGCCCCGCCTTTCGTTGAACATTGAACTTCAATCGCGTACGGTCGAGAACGTCAAACGGTCCCCGGTCCGTTTCCGGGTGCCCCGCACATCCACGCACCGCTCGAGAAGGTTCCCCTCATGTCTCTCGTTCTTGACCCCGCCGCCCAGGACCTGCTGTTCCGCGAGGCCCGCACCGCGAACACCTTCACCGACGAGCCGGTGACCGACGAGCAGGTCCAGGCGATCTACGACCTGGTCAAGTACGGCCCCACCGCCTTCAACCAGAGCCCGCTGCGCATCACCCTGGTCCGCTCCGCCGAGGCCCGCGAGCGCCTGGTCCAGCACATGGCCGAGGGCAACCAGCCGAAGACCGCCACCGCTCCGCTGGTCGCGATCCTCTCCGCGGACAACGAGTTCCACGAGGAGCTGCCGCAGCTCTTCCCGCACTTCCCCCAGGCCAAGGACCTCTTCTTCGCCGAGCGCCCCGCCCGTGAGGGTGCCGCCGGTCTGAACGCTGCCCTCCAGGCCGCGTACTTCATCATCGGCGTGCGCGCCGCGGGTCTGGCCGCCGGCCCGATGACCGGCCTGGACTTCGAGGGTGTCCGCAAGGAGTTCCTGGACGACGACCACACCCCGCTGATGGTCGTCAACATCGGCAAGCCGGGCGACGACGCCTGGTTCCCGCGCTCCCCGCGACTGGCCTACGACGAGGTCGTCACCACCGTCTGAGGCATCAGCCATGAGGAAGGGCCCCCGCGCTGCCGCGGGGGCCCTTCCTCATGCCGTCGGGTTCTCGCTGGTCACGCCATCTTCAGCGACTTCGCCATCTCCGTCAGCTGGGCCCGCGAACCCGTGCCCGCGACCACCGTCGTCGCCCCGTCGCCCTGGTACACGAGGGCGTCGTAGCGGCCGCCGGTGTACCGGGTCCAGGTGCGGCCCGCGATCTCCTCGGTCTGCTGGGTCGCCTCGCCGCCCTGGCTCGCCTCGTCGATGAACTCCGACGGCTTCTGAGCGGACTGCTCGATCTGCACGTACTCACCACCGGGGGCCTGGAAGCCCAGGTGCCAGGCGTCGGACTCGTCGGCCTGGAAGCGCACCGAGGTCGCCTTCCAGCCCGCCGGCAGCCCCTCGGGAGCAGCCACCGGGTAGGAGGCCGCGCGGCGGGCCGTCAGCAGCTCGACGCGGTAGTCGACCGTCTTGATGTCCGGAGCGGAGTCGTCGTGCGGGATGAACACGTAGATGACCGCTGCCGCGATCCCGATCAGGCCCAGGGAGAGAATCATGTCCCGGACCGTCTTCTGCTTGCCGTTCGAACCTGCCACGCCCCCTATCGTCGCAGGTGCCCGGTCCGCTCATCCGTGGGGCCCCCTGCTCATTTTGTCGGACTGACGATAGAGTCGACGGTCGAACCCTCATCCGGCCGTCGTCGTATCAGAAAGGTGCGCTCCGATGACCGAGCATCATCATCTGCCGTCCGAACTCGAGGTCCCCTCCGAGGCCCCCGACCGCAACCTCGCCCTGGAACTCGTCCGGGTGACCGAAGCCGCCGCGATGGCCGCGGGCCGCTGGGTCGGTCGGGGCGACAAGAACGGCGCCGACGGTGCCGCGGTGCGCGCCATGCGGACCCTTGTCTCCACCGTGTCGATGAACGGCGTGGTCGTCATCGGCGAGGGCGAGAAGGACGAGGCGCCGATGCTCTTCAACGGCGAGCGCGTCGGCGACGGCACCGGACCCGAGTGCGACATCGCCGTTGACCCGATCGACGGGACCACGCTCAACGCCAAGGGCATGCCGAACGCGATCGCGGTGCTGGCCGCCGCGGACCGCGGGTCCATGTTCGACCCGTCCGCCGTGTTCTACATGGACAAGCTGGTCACCGGGCCCGAGGCCGCGGACTTCGTCGACATCGACGCGCCGGTGTCGGTGAACATCCGGCGGGTCGCCAAGGCGAAGCGGGTCACCCCGGAGGACGTGACCGTGGTCATCCTCGACCGGCCCCGGCACGAAGGGATCATCAAGGAGATCCGGGAGGCGGGCGCGCGGATCAAGCTGATCTCCGACGGCGACGTGGCGGGCTCGATCTACGCGCTGCGCGAGGGCACCGGCGTCGACATGCTGCTGGGCATCGGCGGTACGCCGGAGGGGATCATCTCCGCCTGCGCCGTGAAGTGCCTCGGGGGCACGATCCAGGGCAAGCTGTGGCCGAAGGACGACGAGGAGCGGGCGCGGGCGATCGACGCCGGGCACGATCTGGACCGGGTGCTGACCACCGACGACCTGGTGTCCGGGGAGAACGTGTTCTTCGTGGCGACCGGGATCACCGACGGGGAGCTGCTGCGGGGTGTGCGGTACCGGTCGGAGACGGCTACGACCGACTCGATCGTGATGCGGTCGAAGTCGGGGACGGTGCGGCGGATCGACTCGGAGCATCGGCTCAGCAAGCTGCGGGCCTACAGTGCGATCGATTTCGACCGGGCCAAGTAGCGCCTGACAGCTCGGGGGTTCTGGAGCGTTGGCGGGTGCGGCTGTGTGGGGCTTCTCGCGCAGTTCCCCGCGCCCCTGGGCAGGTGGGCGCCCCCGGTGCGGAGGGGGCGCCCTTCTTCGGCCTTGCGGTCAGCCCGCCTGGGCTATGCGGGCCGCCCTCGCCGCCTTGGTGAGTTCCAGGTCGCGGCGCCTGCGGCGGGCCAGGACCACTCGGCGTTCCGCCGCGGTCAGGCCGCCCCAGACGCCGTAGGGCTCGGGTTGGAGCAGGGCGTGTTCGCGGCACTCGACCATGACCGGGCAGCGGGCACAGACGCGCTTCGCGGCCTCCTCGCGGGAGAGCCTCGCGGCGGTGGGTTCCTTGGACGGGGCGAAGAACAGGCCGGCCTCGTCGCGCCGGCACACCGCCTCGGTGTGCCATGGAGCGTCTTGGTCCCTGTCCCGCACTGGCCCCCGCTGGGCCGGCACGGGAGCTACCTGCAGGGACGAATGCGGCGGTTGCAGCACGGTCTACTCCTGACGACGGCTTCGCGAGCGAGAGACGATGCAGCAAGCCCTACCCGCTGTGCGCGCGCCTATGCACTGAGTTCCCGACCGCCGGATTCCGCGTGCTCGTACGCCCTTCGGGGACTCGGTCGAGGCGGGACCGATTCGCTCCGAAACCCGGCGCGTTCACAGCCGTTAATGGCCCAGATGCTTGCGCAAACTCCTGTCGACCTTGTGGTGGACCCGGTCGAGGATGTCCGCCACGAGCCTGCCGCGCTTGGGCCGCCCCTCGATGTTGCCGAGGATCGCCCAGCCGTCGATGTAGACCACCGGGGCGTCGGCGTCGGGCGAGTCCAGGGTGTCCACCTCGAAGTTGCCGAGGACGCCACCGCCGGTGCCGCGCAGCGAGACGTTCTCCGGGACGCGCACCTCGACGTTCCCGAAGACCGAGAACGCCTTGATGACGACCTGGCGGTACTCGAAGACCGCCTCGCTCAGGTCTATCTCGACGCTGCCGAAGATCGCATAGGCGTGGATGCGGCGGCCCGCGCGCCAGCGGCCCTTGCGGACGGCGGAGCTGAAGACCGCCACCACGTTGTCGTCCGGGTCGTGCGGGATCGCGTCGGTGGGGCGGTTGGCGGCCGGGGTCCAGGCCGGGGCGGCCCGGCGCTCATGGGCGGCGGGCAGATCCCGGATGAAGATCTCCAGCTCACCGACCGTCTTGGCGCTCAGCACCCCCTCGACCCGCTCGGCGTGCTCGTCGGAGGTCAGCCGGCCCTCGGCGAGGGCCTCGCGGAGGATGTCGGCGATGCGGTCACGGTCGGCGTCCGAGGCGCGCAGGTCGGCCACCGCCGGTGCGGGGCCCGCGTGCTTCTGAAGGTCGGGCTTCTGAAGGTCCACGGCAGCAGCGTACCCAAACGCGATAGATCGCGACTAGGCCTGTGGACAAGTCTTGGGGAAGCAACTGAGCCTTACCTCACAAGCTCCCGTGCTTGGACAGGTTCTAGGCTGGGTGCGCCTGCCAACGGAGGCCGGCCGCCGTCTTTCGAGTGAGGAATGGGCTGAGATGCCTGAGTTCGCGTACACCGATCTGCTCCCCATGGGAGAGGACACCACCCCCTACCGGCTGGTGACCTCCGAGGGTGTCTCCACCTTCGAGGCCGACGGGCGGACCTTCCTCAAGGTGGAGCCGGAGGCGCTGCGCAAGCTCGCCGAGGAGGCCATCCACGACATCCAGCACTACCTGCGCCCGGCCCACCTCGCCCAGTTGCGGCGGATCATCGACGACCCCGAGGCGTCGGCCAACGACAAGTTCGTGGCGCTGGACCTGCTGAAGAACGCGAACATCGCGGCCGCCGGCGTGCTCCCGATGTGCCAGGACACCGGTACGGCGATCGTCATGGGCAAGCGCGGACAGAACGTGCTGACCGAGGGCGGTGACGAGGCCGCGCTGTCTAAGGGCATCTACGACGCGTACCTGAACCTCAACCTGCGCTACTCCCAGATGGCCCCGCTGACCATGTGGGACGAGAAGAACACCGGCTCCAACCTCCCCGCGCAGATCGAGCTGTACGCCACCGACGGCGGCGCGTACAAGTTCCTGTTCATGGCGAAGGGCGGCGGCTCGGCCAACAAGTCGTTCCTCTACCAGGAGACGAAGGCCGTCCTGAACGAGGCCTCCATGATGAAGTTCCTGGAGGAGAAGATCCGTTCGCTCGGTACGGCCGCCTGTCCGCCGTACCACCTGGCGATCGTCGTGGGCGGCACCAGCGCCGAGTACGCGCTGAAGACCGCCAAGTACGCCTCCGCGCACTACCTGGACGAGATCCCGGCCGAGGGCTCGGAGCTCGGGCACGGCTTCCGGGACAAGGAGCTGGAGGAGAAGGTCTTCGAGCTGACGCAGAAGATCGGGATCGGAGCGCAGTTCGGCGGCAAGTACTTCTGCCACGACGTGCGGGTGGTCCGCCTCCCCCGGCACGGCGCGTCCTGCCCGGTCGCCATCGCCGTCTCCTGCTCCGCCGACCGTCAGGCGGTCGCGAAGATCACGGCCGAGGGCGTCTTCCTGGAGCAGCTGGAGACGGACCCGGCGCGGTTCCTGCCGGAGACGACGGACGAGCACCTGGACGAGTCCGACGTCGTGCGGATCGACCTGAACCAGCCGATGGAGTCGATCCTCGCCGAGCTCACCAAGTACCCGGTGAAGACGCGGCTGTCGCTCACCGGCCCGCTGGTCGTGGCCCGGGACATCGCGCACGCCAAGATCAAGGAACGCCTTGACGCGGGCGAGGAGATGCCGCAGTACCTGAAGGACCACCCGGTGTACTACGCGGGCCCGGCGAAGACCCCCGAGGGCTACGCGTCCGGTTCCTTCGGTCCGACCACGGCCGGCCGCATGGACTCCTACGTCGAGCAGTTCCAGGCGGCGGGCGGCTCCAAGGTGATGCTGGCGAAGGGCAACCGGTCCGCCCAGGTCACCAAGGCCTGCGACACCCACGGCGGCTTCTACCTCGGCTCCATCGGCGGCCCGGCCGCCCGGCTCGCCCAGGACTGCATCAAGAAGGTCGAGGTCGTCGAGTACGAGGAGCTCGGCATGGAGGCCGTCTGGAAGATCGAGGTCGAGGACTTCCCCGCGTTCATCGTCGTCGACGACAAGGGCAACGACTTCTTCCAGGACCCGGCGCCGGCACCGACGTTCACGTCCATTCCGGTGCGGGGCCCGGGACTCGGCTGACCCTCCGACAGACGCCTGCCCTTGACTACGGCAGGGGCGGGCGTCGCGGCTCACAGGGCCCGAATGCACCCGAGCAGCCCACGGCTCGGAACAACCCGCCCGTCCCGTTCGCTGTACCCGGTATGAGCGAATACCGCATCGAGCACGACTCCATGGGCGAGGTCCAGGTTCCCGTGGACGCCAAGTGGCGGGCCCAGACGCAGCGGGCCGTGGAGAACTTCCCGATCTCCGGGCAGCGGATCGAGCGGGCGCACATCGAGGCGCTCGCCCGGATCAAGGGCGCCGCCGCGAAGGTGAACGCACGGCTTGGGGTGCTCGACAAGGACATCGCGGAGGCCATCCAGGAGGCCGCCGAGGAGGTCGCCGAGGGCAAGTGGGACGAGCACTTCCCGATCGACGTCTTCCAGACCGGCTCCGGCACCTCGTCGAACATGAACACCAACGAGGTCATCGCGACCCTGGCGACCGAGCGGCTCGGCGAGGGCCGGAGCGTGCATCCCAACGACCACGTGAACGCCTCCCAGTCGTCCAACGACGTCTTCCCGTCCTCCATCCACATCGCCACCACCGCCGCCGTCACCCAGGACCTGATCCCGGCGCTCGAGCACCTCGCCGCGGCCCTGACCCGCAAGTCCGAGGAGTTCGCCGACGTCGTGAAGTCGGGGCGGACCCATCTGATGGACGCCACCCCGGTGACGCTCGGCCAGGAGTTCGGGGGCTACGCCGCCCAGATCAGGTACGGCGTCGAGCGCCTCACCGCCTCCCTCCCCCGGCTCGCCGAACTCCCCCTGGGCGGCACCGCCGTCGGCACCGGCATCAACACCCCGCCCGGTTTCTCCGCCGCCGTCATCGAGGAGGTCGCCCGCACCACCGGGCTGCCCCTCACCGAGGCGCGGGACCACTTCGAGGCGCAGGGCGCCCGGGACGGGATCGTCGAGACCAGCGGGCAGCTCAGGACCATTGCGGTCGGTCTGACGAAGATCGCGAACGACCTGCGGTGGATGTCCTCCGGGCCCAGGACGGGGCTCGCCGAGATCTCGCTCCCCGACCTCCAGCCCGGTTCCTCGATCATGCCCGGCAAGGTCAACCCGGTGATCCCGGAGGCCGTGCTCATGGTCGCGGCCCAGGTGATCGGCAACGACGCGACCGTCGCGACCGCGGGCGCGGCCGGCAACTTCGAGCTCAACGTGATGCTTCCGGTCATCGCGAAGAACGTCCTGGAGTCGGTCCGGCTGCTCGCCAACGTCTCCCGCCTGCTCGCCGACCGCACGGTCGACGGCATCGTCGCCCACCGCGAACGCGCCCGGGAGTACGCCGAGTCCTCGCCCTCCGTGGTCACCCCGCTCAACAAGTACATCGGGTACGAGGAGGCCGCGAAGGTCGCCAAGAAGGCCCTGGCGGAACGGAAGACGATCCGGCAGGTCGTGCTGGAGAGCGGGTACGTGGAGCGCGGCGACCTGACGGAGCAGCAGCTCGACGAGGCGCTGGATGTCCTGCGGATGACACGTCCGTAACCTTTCCCCACCCCGGCGTGAACCGTGACGCGTACCGCAGCGTCGTATGCCTATGGCACCTAATATCTGTTCATGGCAGACGGTGGAGCGGTGAGAGCGGTGGAAGCGGGTACGTCGGCGCACTTCTGGGAGCCCGGGAGTCAGATCCTGTGGCGCTACCGGGAGAACGCGGGCGCGCACTTCCACATCGCCCGTCCCGTCACCGTCGTACGCGACGACGCGGAGCTGCTCGCCGTGTGGCTGGCACCGGGCACCGAGTGCGTGAAGCCGGTGCTGGCCGACGGCACCTCCGTGCACGCCGAGCCGCTGGAGTCCCGTTACACCAAGCCGCGGACCGTGCAGCGGGACCGCTGGTTCGGCACCGGGGTGCTGAAGCTGGCCCGCCCCGGGCTGCCGTGGTCGGTGTGGCTGTTCTGGGAGCCGGGCTGGCGGTTCAAGAACTGGTACGTGAACCTCGAGGAGCCGCTGGTCCGTTGGTCCGGGGGTGTGGACTCCGAGGACCACTTCCTGGACATCACCGTGGATCCTGACGGCAGTTGGCAGTGGCGGGACGAGGACGAGTTCGCGCAGGCCCAGCAGGACGGTCTGATGGCCCCTGAGCTGGCCGAACGGGTGCGGGACGCGGGGCGTTCCGCGGTGGAGGTGATCCGCGCCTGGGGCCCGCCGTTCTCCGGTGGCTGGCCCGACTGGCGGCCCGATCCCTCCTGGAGTGTCCCGCTCCTTCCGGAAGACTGGGACCGTACGCCCGCGCACTTGTCCTCATGAGACCCTTGATGCGCCCCCGGGCCGCAAACGTAGGATCGTCCTCCGCAAGAAAGCACGGCGGCAACTACCGGGGCGGGCACTGGGCTTGACCGATCGTCACCGAGGGGCGGCAGGACGTGAGCGTGGGGTACGAGGGCAACACCGGTACAGGCCGACGGTTCGCCGCCACGGCGGGAACAGCTCCTGACCACGCGGAAATCCCGTTCCCGGGACAGGTATTCCGGGTATCCGGATTTCGGCGGGACCCACTGCGTGTACGGCGCGCAGCCCCGGACGGACGGATTCGACACGCGTGACGGACCACCCGACCTCCTTCGAACGCCCCCAGCCGGGCGTCGACCCCACGGACCCCGGTGGGGCGCTGCTGCGTTCCCCGGTGTCCTCTCCCGCCCCGGGCGTCGAGGCCCCGCCCGCTTTACCCGTCCAGGCCCGCTCCGGTGACCCCGCCCCGGACGCGGCCCCCGTCCTCCAGGGCAGCAACAGCAGGACCGGCACGACCGGCAACCACAAGGACAAGGGCATGAACCCGGCCGGTACCGGCCCCGAGCACTCCCAGCCGGCCACCGCCGAGCAGGACACGCACCGCCCGCGGCCCGTCTCCGAGTCCGTCCCGGTCCAGCCGGGCGGCGAGGACGACCGGACGCTCAGCGGCGACGAACGCCGTACCGGACAGGGGCTGCCCCCGGGCCGGCCCACTCCGATGCGGCGGGACGGCGACCGGCTGCGCTTCGTGGGCGCGGCCACGCGCCGGATCGCCCGGGGCATCGACCTGGACGAGATCGTGATGGGGCTGTGCCGGGCGACCGTGCCGACCTTCTCGGACGCGATCCTCGTCTATCTGCGCGATCCGCTGCCGGTGGGCGACGAGCGGCCCACGGGTCCTCTCGTGCTCCGGCTGCGGCGCAGCGACCGGATCCCGCAGCAGGAGCGGGACCTGGAGGACGGCATCCTCCCGGTGCCGGTGCCGGAGAACCCGTCCGAACTGGACGCGCTCGGCACCGAGCTGTGCGAGGTCCAGCCGGGCAGCGCGCTCGCCGAGGTGCTGCGCGGGGTGCGTCCGGTCTTCACGGACACCCCGGCGGCCCATGCCGCGCTGCCGGAACTGCTCGGCGAGGGCTGCGAGTTCGCCGTGCCGTCGGGCCGCCGCGCGATCCTCGCGCCGCTGCGCGGCCGGCGCCGGGTCATCGGTGCCGCGATGTTCCTGCGCCGTCCGGACCGCATCCCCTTCGACCCGGACGACCTCCTGGTCGCCGCCCAGCTCGCCACGCACAGTGCGCTGGGCATCGACAAGGCGGTGCTGTACGGCCGTGAGGCGTACATCGCCGACGAGCTCCAGCGCACCATGCTCCCGGAGACGCTCCCGCGCCCGACGGGCGTGCGGCTGGCCTCGCGTTATCTGCCGGCCGCCGAGACGGCCCGGGTGGGCGGCGACTGGTACGACGCGATCCCGCTGCCGGGCAGCCGGGTCGCGCTGGTCGTGGGGGACGTCATGGGGCACTCCATGACGTCGGCGGCGATCATGGGCCAGCTGCGGACCACCGCGCAGACGCTGGCCGGGCTCGACCTGCCCCCGCAGGAGGTGCTGCACCACCTCGACGAACAGGCCCAGCGGCTCGGTACGGACCGCATGGCGACCTGCCTCTACGCCGTCTACGACCCGGTCTCGCACCGGATCACCATCGCCAACGCCGGTCATCCGCCGCCGGTGCTGCTGCATCTGGGCGGCCGCGCGGAGGTGCTCCGGGTGCCGCCGGGCGCGCCGATCGGTGTCGGGGGCGTCGACTTCGAGGCCGTGGAGCTGGACGCGCCCGCCGGGGCCACGCTGCTGCTGTACACCGACGGGCTCGTGGAGTCGCGCCTGCGGGACGTGTGGACCGGCATAGAGCAGCTGCGGGAGAAGCTGGCCGCGACCGCGCAGCTGACCGGGCCGGACCATCCGCCGCCGCTGGAGGCGCTGTGCGACGAGGTGCTGGACATGCTCGGTCCCGGCGACCGGGACGACGACATCGCGCTGCTCGCGGCCCGCTTCGACGGGATCGCGCCGAGCGATGTGGCGTACTGGTTCCTGGAGCCGGAGGACGCGGCTCCCGGTCGGGCCCGGCGGCTCGCGCGGCGGGCGCTGTCCCGCTGGGGCATGGAGGACCTCACCGACTCCGTGGAACTGCTGGTGAGTGAGGTCGTCACCAACGCGGTGCGGTACGCGACCCGTCCGGTGACGCTCCGGCTGCTGCGGACCGACGTGCTGCGCTGCGAGGTCGGCGACGACGTGCCCCAGCTGCCCCGGCTGCGGCAGGCCCGGGCGACGGACGAGGGCGGCCGGGGTCTCTACCTGGTGAACCGGCTCGCCCGGCGCTGGGGCGCCACCCGGCTGAGCACCGGCAAGGTGGTCTGGTTCGAGCTCAACCGGGGCTAGCCCCGGGAACGGAAACGACAAGAGGGGGCGCCCGGCCTGTGCCGGGCGCCCCCTCTTCGTGTCGGTCGCTACTGGCCGGCGTTCGGGTCGAACGGGTTCGCCGGTGGCGTGGTGCTGTTCTGCGGTGTCGACGGCGGTACCGAGACCGGCGGGGTCGTCGGCGGGGTGGCCTGCGGAGTGGTCGGCGGGGTCGTCGTCGGCGTCTGAGACGGGGTCTGAGACGGCTTCTGCGTGGTCGGCGTCGACGACGGGGTGCTGGACGGGGTGGCCGACGGACTCGGCGTC
Organism: Streptomyces sp. NRRL B-3229; assembly: GCF_000719505.1. Taxonomy (NCBI): domain Bacteria; kingdom Bacillati; phylum Actinomycetota; class Actinomycetes; order Kitasatosporales; family Streptomycetaceae; genus Streptomyces; species Streptomyces sp. NRRL B-3229. Next base: position 26,036 of record NZ_JOGP01000034.1, read on the forward strand.
CAGGTGGGCTGGACGGCGGCGCCCTGGTCGGTGTCCAGGTCGAACTTGGTGTTCTTGCCGGCGACGCCGAAGGTGTAATCGGCCCAGATCTCGGCCGGGAAACCACCGCCGTTGACGCGTGCCTTGCCACCCACGCCGTACATCTTGGCCTGTGCCCTGGTCTTGTAGTCCTCGCCGAACAGGCCGACCGAGGTGACGAGGTCCGGGGTGTAGCCGGTGAACCAGGCCGACTTGTTGTCGTCGGAGGTTCCGGTCTTGCCGGCGACCTTGCGGCCGTCGCGGGCCGGGTTCTGCTGCACGGACTGCTGAGCCGTACCGTCGTTGACCACGCCGGTCAGCACCGAGGTGACCGTGTCGGCGGCCTCCCGGCTGATGACCTGCTCGCCGATCGGGTCGGGCATCTGGAACTCGGTGCCGCCCTGCTCGGCCGACTTGATGATGGTCGGCGTGACCTGCTTGCCGTGGTTGTCGAGGGTGGCGTAGACGCCGGCCATCTGGATCGGGCTCGCGCCCATGGTGCCCAGGGTGTAGGCGGGCAGCGGCTTGAGCTTGCCGGTGTCCATGCCGAGCTTGGTGGCCGTCTCCAGCACCTTGTCCATGCCGACGTCGACGCCCATCTGCGCGAAGACGGAGTTGATGGACTGGTTCATCGCCGTCTGGACGGTGACCTGCTTGCCGTAGTCGTGGTCGTCCTCGTTCTCGGGGGCGAATCCGACCTTGTCGCCGTTGCCGTCCACGACCTGGCGCTTGCTGGTGCCGTCGTAGACCGTGTTGGCGCCGATGGTCTTGCCGCTCTGCGTCTGGGAGTTGTTCTCCAGGGCGGCGGCGAGGATCACCGGCTTGAAGGTCGAGGCGGGCTGGTAGTCGGTGCGGTTGGCGTTGTTGTAGAAGTGCTTGGTGTAGTCGGTGCCGCCGTACAGGGCGACGATCTTCCCCGTCTTCGGGTCGACGGAGGCCGCACCTGCCTGGACGTTCAGGTCGACCTTGCGCTTCTTCGGGTCCAGTTGCTTGGTCAGCTGGTCCTTGACCGCCTTCTCCAGCTGGGCCTGCTTCTTCTTGTCGATGTTCAGGGTGAAGGTCCACCCGGCGTTCTCGACGCGGGCCTCCGCCTCGTCCTGGGTGATGTTCTCCTTCGCCATCAGCTGCTTCTCGAGCTGCTGCTTGGCGAGCTTGACGAAGTAGCCCTTCTGCCCTTCGAGACCGGGATCGGCCTTGGGCTCCTTGGGCACCGGGAACGTCATCTTCGCGCGCTCGCTCTGGCTCAGCCAGCCCTGTCCGACCATGTTGTTCAGCACGTAGTTCCAGCGTGCCTGCACGAGCTTCTTGCCGGTGGGAGTGGCGACCGCCCAGTCGTACTGGCTCGGAGCCTGGAGCAGCGCGGCGAGGTACGCGCCCTGCGCGACGTTGAGCTTGCTGGCGTCGACGCGGTAGTAGTCCTGGGCGGCGGCCTGGATGCCGTAGGCGCCGCGACCGTAGTAGCTGGTGTTGATGTAGCCCGCGAGGATGTCGTCCTTGGGCGTCTCGCGGTCCACCTTCAGCGAGATGACCAGTTCCTTCAGCTTGCGCGTGACGGTCTGGTCCTGGTCGAGGTAGTAGTTCTTGACGTACTGCTGGGTGATCGTGGAGCCACCCTGCTTGCCCTTGCCGGAGAGGGTGTTGAACAACCCGCGGGCGATGCCCTTGAAGTCGACTCCCGCGTCCGTGTAGAAGGTCTTGTTCTCGGCCGCCACGAAGGTGTGCTGGACCGGCTTGGGCACCTCGGAGAGGTCCACGTTCTCCCGGTTGGTGTCGCCCTCGCGGGCCATGACCGCGCCGTTGCTGTACTTGTAGATGTTGCTCTGCTCCAGGGCCTTCGGGTTGCCCTTGGGAATGTCGATCATGAGGTACATCACGACGAAGGCGCCGATGCCGAGCAGACAGACGGCGAAGAACGCGCCGAGCATCTTCTTCCAGGTGAAGAGCCTGCGTATGCCGCTCTTACCGTTCTTAGCGCCCTTCTTACCGCGGGCGGCCGCCTTGCGGGCCGCGGCCCTGCCGCCGGTCGCGATGCCCTCGCTCGGCGTCCCGGACGAGCGCGTGGGCGGCGCCGCGCGGCGGCCACCGCGCTGACGTGCTCTTCTCTCTTCCGCTCGTCCCATGGGTCGACTCGCTCCGCTTCCTCATCGGCGGCCACACAGGTTCGTGGCTCAGGTCAGCTCAGAAAGCTAACACCGGTCTATATGACACAGCGCATTCGATCCGGTCTCGGAGGGGCGTGAGAATCAGCACCCGCCCCCTCGGAACCAGACCTCCGAAGGGGCTTCAAGGTTGCCGGGAAGGGGTAATGTGATATCACTTAGTAAGCAGTGAGCTAGTCCACGAAACGGGGGACCATCCATGTCCGCACACGATTCCGCGCCCGCCGCGGACGCACCCGAGATGCCCGCCCCGCGCGTGCGGGAGGTCGCCGCGCACAGCATCGGCGGCGCGCTCGCGCTGCTGCTGGGTCTGCTCGGGCTGCTGATCGCCGTCTTCCTGTTCGCCGCGAGCGGGGAGAGCCCCGGCTTCGCGGTCGGCGGGGCGCTCGTCCTGGTCGCCGCGCTGATCTCGCTGCGCGGGCTGAACACGGTCGCGCCGGGTGAGGCCCGGGTCGTCCAGCTCTTCGGCCGGTACAAGGGCACGATCCGCCAGGACGGTCTGCGCTGGGTGAACCCCTTCACCTCCCGCACCAAGGTCTCCACCCGGGTCCGCAACCACGAGACCGCCGTCCTCAAGGTCAACGACGCCTACGGCAACCCGATCGAGCTGGCCGCCGTCGTGGTGTGGAAGGTCGAGGACACCGCGCAGGCCACCTTCGAGGTGGACAACTTCGTGAAGTTCGTCGCCACCCAGACCGAGACAGCCGTACGGCACATCGCGATCGAGTACCCCTACGACGCCCACGACGAGGAAGGGCTCTCGCTGCGCGGCAACGCCGACGAGATCACCCAGAAACTCGCCACCGAGCTGCACGCGCGCGTGGAGACGGCGGGCGTCCAGATCATCGAGTCCCGCTTCACACACCTCGCCTACGCGCCCGAGATCGCCTCGGCGATGCTCCAGCGGCAGCAGGCCGGGGCGGTCGTCGCGGCCCGGCGCCAGATCGTGGAGGGCGCGGTCGGCATGGTCGAGGAAGCGCTCGCCCGGATCACCGAGCGGGACATCGTCGAGCTGGACGAGGAGCGCAAGGCGGCGATGGTGTCCAACCTGATGGTGGTGCTGTGCGGCGACCGGGCCCCGCAGCCCGTCCTCAACACCGGGACGCTCTACCAGTGACGGCACCTTCCGAGGGGGGCTCCCCCGAGCGGCGGCCTCAGCAGCGCAAGCAGGTGCTGCTGAGGCTGGACCCGCTGGTGTACGAGGCACTGGCGCGGTGGGCCGGGGACGAGCTGCGGTCGGCGAACGCGCAGATCGAGTTCCTGTTGCGCAGGGCCCTGAAGGAGGCCGGCCGGCTGCCCGGTGACACCGGACCGCTGCCGCGCCGGGGACGGCCACCCAAGGACGCCGGGAACAGCGATACCGCTCAGGACCCCAAGGGCGCCGGGAACACCGGGACCGCTCAGGACCCCAGGGACGCCCGGGACAGCTAGAGGCGCGTAGCAGAACCGTGACAATCGGCCCCCACCTGCGGCTGCTCACCCCCTGAAACCCCTCTACACACTCCGCGTATACATGCGGGGTATACACCGCATGTACAGTCCTCCCCATGTCCATCGGTCACACCCTTCTAGGGCTCCTGGAGTCGGGCCCCCGCCACGGTTACGACCTCAAGCGGGCCTTCGACGAGAAGTTCGGTCACGACCGGCCGCTGCACTACGGCCAGGTCTACTCGACGATGTCCCGCCTGCTGAAGAACGGGCTCGTCGAAGTCGACGGCATCGAGCCCGGCGGCGGCCCCGAGCGCAAGCGTTACGCCATCACGGACGCCGGGATCACCGACGTACAGACGTGGCTGGCGACGCCCGAGAAGCCGGAGCCGTACCTCCAGTCCACGCTGTACACCAAGATCGTCCTTGCGCTGCTCACCCATCGCGACGCGGCCGACATCCTCGACAGCCAGCGCGCCGAGCATCTGCGGATGATGCGCATCCTCACGGACCGCAAGCGCAGGGGCGACCTCGCGGACCAGCTGATCTGCGACCACGCCCTGTTCCATCTGGAAGCCGACCTGCGCTGGCTGGAGCTGACCGCCGCGCGTCTCGAGAAGCTCGCGGAGGTGGTGGTCAAGTGACCCCGGCCGGTTCCCTGCTCGTCGCCGACGCACTGCACAAGGCGTACGGCCCGACCGTCGCGCTCGACGGCGCCGAGTTCTCCATCCACCCCGGCGAGGTCGTCGCCGTCATGGGCCCCTCCGGGTCCGGCAAGTCGACCCTGCTGCACTGTCTGGCCGGGATCGTCACCCCCGACTCGGGCTCGATCCTCTACAACGGCCGCGAGATGGCCACCATGAACGACGCCGAGCGCAGTGCGCTCCGGCGCTCCGAGTTCGGCTTCGTCTTCCAGTTCGGGCAGCTGGTGCCCGAACTGACCTGTGTGGAGAACGTGGCGCTGCCGCTGCGGCTGAACGGCATCTCCCGCAAGGACGCCGAGAAGGCCGCGCTCGGCTGGATGGAGCGCCTGGAGGTCGACGGCCTCCGCAAGAAGCGACCCGGTGAGGTGTCCGGCGGTCAGGGGCAGCGGGTCGCCGTGGCCCGGTCCCTGGTGACCAACCCGCGGGTGCTGTTCGCGGACGAGCCGACCGGCGCGCTGGACTCCCTCAACGGAGAGCGGGTCATGGAGCTGCTCACCGAGGCCGCGCGGTCCACCAACGCGGCCGTCGTCCTCGTCACGCACGAGGCACGGGTCGCCGCCTACTCCGACCGCGAGATCGTCGTACGGGACGGGAAGTCCCGGGACATGGAGCGGGTCGTATGAATCTCGGGCAGTGGTGGCGAGACCTCGCCATGGGGGTTCGGTTCGCCTTCGCCGGCGGACGCGAGGGATGGGTCCGGGCGCTGCTGACCGCGGTCGGCGTCGGACTGGGGGTGGCGCTGCTGCTGCTGACCACCGCACTGCCGAACGCCCTGACGGTCCGGCACGAGCGGGGCGACGCCCGCGCGGACACCAACTACGGGCAGAAGGAGCTGAAGAAGGCCGACAACACCCTGCTGTCGGCGAACGCGTCGACCACCTTCCGGGACACCGACGTCCGCGGCCGGGACCTGGAGCCCGAGGGACCGAAGGCGCCCCTGCCGCCGGGGGTCGACAAGTTCCCCGCGGTCGGCGAGATGGTCGTCTCCCCCGCGCTGAAGAAGCTGCTGGAGTCCCCCGACGGCAAGCTCCTGCGGGAGCGGCTGCCGAACCCGATCGCCGGGACGATCGCCGAGAGCGGGCTGATCGGTTCCCACGAACTCGCCTTCTACCGCGGGGCCGAGGGGATCGGAGCGCACGGCCTCACCAACGCCGGAATCACCCGGATCGACCGGTACGGCACCCCGTACCCGAGCGACTCGGGCTCCGACCCGGTGCTGGTGCTGCTGGTCCTGGTCGTCTTCGTGGTGCTGCTGACGCCGGTCGCCGTGTTCATCACCGCGGCCGTCCGCTTCGGCGGCGAACGGCGCGACCGACGGCTCGCGGCCCTGCGTCTGGTGGGCGCCGACGGCCGTTCGACCCGGCGGATCGCCGCCGGCGAGGCGCTGGCGGGCGCGGTGCTCGGCCTGGTCCTCGGCACGGTGTTCTTCCTGATCGGCCGTGAAGTGGCCGGATCCATCGAGGTGTTCGGGCAGAGCGTGTTCCCGAGCTACCTCAACCCCTCGCCGCTGCTGGCCCTGCTGGTCGCGTTCGCGGTGCCCGCTGCGGCCGTGCTGGTGACGCTGCTCGCCCTGCGGGGCGTGGTGATCGAGCCGCTCGGTGTGGTGCGTACGGCGAAGCCCGCGCGGCGCCGGCTGTGGTGGCGGCTGCTGCTGCCGCTGGCCGGGCTCGGGATGCTCTACCCGATGGTCGGACAGGGCCGCGACGGCGGCGACTTCAACCAGTACCTCGTCACCGGCGGGGTGATCTCGCTCCTGGTGGGCGTGACCGCGCTGCTGCCGTGGATCGTCGAGGCGGTCGTGGCCCGGCTGGGCGCGGGCGCGGTGTCCTGGCAACTGGCCGTGCGCAGGCTCCAGTTGAGCAGCGGCACGGCGGCCCGGATGGTCAACGGCATCGCGGTGGCGGTGGCCGGGGCGATCGCGCTCCAGATGCTCTTCGCGGGCACGTCGAGCGACTACACCAAGGACACCGCGTACGACCTCTCGCGGGCGCAGATGCAGGTGAGCGTCCCGAAGGGGAAGTCGCTCGCGGCGACCGCGAAGGAACTGGCCGAGACCAAGGGAGTCCGGCACGCGTACGCGTTCAACGAGGGCTTCGCCAACGACGGACCGGGCGAGAACGCGAACTGGGCCCGGGTGACCGTGGCCGACTGCGCGTCCCTGCGTCAGGTGGCCAAGCTGCCCTCCTGCCGCGACGGCGACGTCTTCGCCTCCCATGTCGCCCCGAGGCGGGGCGACAGCGCCTCCGCGAGCGAGAACGCCGACGACGAGTCGACCGTGGCGGCCCGGCCCGGCCGGAAGCTCTGGTTCGACACGTCCGAGGACGATGAGAACCCCACCTCGGTGACCTGGAAGGTTCCGAAGGGCGTCAAGCAGGCGGAGGCCATCGACGACCCGACGGGCTACCGGCGCGGCGGCATCCTGGTCACCCCGTCCGCCTTCCCGGCGACGGCCGCGGCCGGTGTGCGCGGAGAGATCTACCTGCGGCTGGACGACTCGATGCCGGACGCGCGCGAGTACGTCCGCAACACGGCCGCCCGGATCGACCCGCACGAGGAGCCCATGACCTGGGTGTCCGCCAAGCGCAACAACGAGTACGCCTCCATCCGCACCGGCCTGTTCGTGGGCGCCGTCTGTGTCCTCGCACTGATCGGGGCCAGCCTGCTGGTCTCCCAGCTGGAGCAGCTGCGCGAGCGCAAGAAGCTGCTGTCGGCGCTGATCGCCTTCGGCACCAAGCGGCGCACCCTGAGCCTGTCGGTGCTGTGGCAGACGGCCATCCCGGTCGGGCTCGGTCTGCTGCTGGCCTCTGCGGTGGGGCTGACGCTGGGCGTGGTCCTGCTGAAGATGACGAGCACCGCGGTGCGGGTGGACTGGCCGAGCGTGCTGGCGATGACCGGCGCGGGGGCCGCGGTGGTCGTCGTGGTGACCCTGCTGAGCCTGCCGCCGCTGCTCAGGCTGATGCGGCCGGACGGGCTGCGGACGGAGTAACCGCCCGCAGCCGGGTGTCCCGGTCAGAGGCTGTACTCCTTCACCACCCGCCGGACCTGGGCGAACAGCATGCCGACGTTGACCGACTTGCGGCACACCACGACGGCCACGACGTCCTGCTGTTCGACCAGCCGCACGAACAGGTGCGTGAGGTTCTCGCTGTTGACCAGGATCTCCTGGAAGAAGTGGTTGTCGCTGCTGATCCCCCGACGCTCCTTGAAGACGTCCTCGATCATCACGACCGTACGGCCCTGGAACAGGTCGAGAGTCGCCCCCGCCAGGAGGTCGAGGACCTCCGGCGGGTGGTTCTCGACGGTCTCGTACGACAGCAGCATGCCGGTGGACATGTCGACCACGCCGGACGCGACGCAATCGGGGGCGTCCGTGCGCAGGGACTTGACCAGGCCCATCACCTGGTCGGAGAAACCTGAGGTCATACGCTTCGTCCCCATCCCTTCAGACTCCTTCTGATGCTTTGTCGCTCGCCGTGCCGGTGAGGATCGAGCCGATCCGGTGGAGGGTCGGCTGGGTCGCCCGGTGCAGCTGCTCCAGGTCCATCCCCTCGTCGCCGAGCACGACCATCAGGGCGGTGTCGCCGACGGCGTAGAAGGCGGCACAGCCGTGGCTGCCGTAGGTCACCGTCCGGCGCAGCGCGCCGCGGTCGGTCGCCCCGGCGGTGCGCCGGGCGAGGCCGAGCCCGGCCGCGGCGAGTGCGGCGAGGCCCTCCGGGTCGATCGAGTCGGCGGTGTCGGCGGCGATGAGCAGCCCGTCCGCGGCGGCGACCGCGGTGTCGGTGATCCCGGTGACCTGTTCGCGCAGACCGCGCATTTCGAGCGCCAGGGCTTGGTGATCCATTGACTCAGCTCCCCTGATTCTGTTCACATCTGATCGGCAGTTTCATTTCGCTGTTCCATTCCGGAGTCGGAAAAAGCTTCCTGGTTTACGGCGGGGCAGATCGCCGTACGCCGGTGGCGGGGGCGGCTCTGCCTGCGAGGGCTTGCGGGGCTGAAGCGCATGGCCGTCGGGCAGCGTGCGGACCGGAAGGGGCACAGGTGCCGCGGTGCACACCAGGAGCCCTTCGTCGAGCATCCGGGCGACCTCGACCGTGACGGTGTAGACCCCGCGCCCGACCCGGAAGGCGAGATCGCGGGCCGTGCAGCGGCCGTCGGCGTGGGTGAGCAGCTCGCGCTGGAGCCCGGTGGACCCGGGCCCGGTGCCCGAGGGCACGGGCCGTTCCCGGTCGGGGTGCACGGGGTGCGGCAGACCGGCCAGGGCGCTGAGCCTGCGGGTCGCGTCCTGGAGCAGTCGCAGGGGTGGCTCACCCAGCGGGACCTGCGCGAACAGCTCGGCGGAGGCGACGCGTTCGCAGCTGTCCACCCGGCCCGCGGCCATCGCGAAGGCGGCGTCGTGCAGCGCCAGCGCGCACACCACCCTGAGCTGTGCGGCGCCGGCATAGCCGTGCGCGATGAGCGCGGTCGCCGGCCAGCGTGAGCCCCCCGACTCCCGCACCAGTTCGGCCCACTGCTCGCCGCTGACCCGGCCGGAGCGCAGCAGCAGTGCCTCGGGGCCCGGGGCGCCGGGGGTCTCCACGGCGACCACGCGGCCATCCCCGAAGTGGAAGGTGCCGCCGGGTGTGCCGTGGACCCGCAGCTCTCCGGTGTAGCCGTCGCGGCCGCACTCGGCCAGGGCCTGAGCCAGGTGTTCGTGGCCCGACATCACACCCCCCGCCGCCTCGCACATACGCCTGACGCGTAGCGCTGAGGAGGGAATGTGTATCAGTCCGGGCGCATATTCCGGACGCGAGTTTTCCGAGCTGCCTTTAGTTGACGGAAGTTGAGTTCGGCGGGGTGTTCAAAGCAGCACGTTCGGCGCTCATTTGACCGAATCCGAAGGAGGTTTTTCGGGACCCGGAGGCGGGTCCACCGGCCCCTCCCCGTCTGCTACGGCAGCGGGCTCGCCGTCGTCACGGCGCCCGCCCTTGTCCTCGTGCCCGATCGCCCGACCGTCCTCGTCCTCGGCGTCCGGGGAGTCCGGGTCGTCCGGGTCGTCCGGCGGCAGCGACTGGTCCTCGGCGTACGCCTTGAGGTAGCTCACCACCGTGTTCGTCACCGCCACCAGCGGTACGGCCACCACCGCGCCGCCGATGCCGGCCACCATGCCGCCCGTCGCGACCGTGAGGACGACCGCGAGGGGGTGCACGCGGACCGCGCGGCCGAGGATGAACGGCTGGAGGATGTGGCCCTCGATCTGCTGGACGGCGAGGACCACCGCGAGCGTCATCACCGCGGTGAACACGCCCTGGGTGACCAGCGCGACGAGCACCGCCAGCGCGCCGGAGGCGACCGCGCCGACCAGCGGGATGAAGGAGAACAGGAAGATGAAGACGGCCAGCGGCACCGCCATGGGCACCTTGAGGAAGTAGATGCCGATGCCGATGAAGACGGCGTCGATGAGCGCCACCAGGACCGTGCCGCGGACGTAGGCGGTCAGCGTGCGCCAGGCGCGCGGACCGGCGCCGGCCACGGCGGGACGGGCGGCCGCGGGGACCAGCTTCAGCGTCCACTCCCAGATGCGGCGCCCGTCGTAGAGCAGGAAGAGGGTGGAGAAGAAGGTCAGCAGGATGCCGGTGAGCGCCTCGACGACGACCTGGACGCCTTCGAGGCCCGCGGAGGTGATCTGGTCGGTGTTGGCGCCGACCGCATCCCGCAGGTTCTTGGCGATCTGGTTGATCTGCTTGTCGGTGACGTGGAAGGGGCTCTTCAGCAGCCAGTTGCGCAGGTCGTCGATGCCGCTCTGGATCTGCTCGGAGAGGTTGTCGATGTTCTCCATGACCTGCCAGGTCACGAACCAGCCCAAAAGCCCTATGACGACGAACCCGAGGATCGCGGTGAGCGCGGTGGCCGGGCCGCGCGGTACGCCGTGGCGCCTGAGCCGGGCCACCGTCGGCTGGAGCAGCGCGGTGATGAGCAGGGCCACCACGAAGGCGAACACGACGAGCTGGACGGAGCTGATGATCCGCATCAGCACCCACACGGTGCCCGCGAGGATCAGGAGCCGCCAGCCGGCCTCCGCGGCGACCCGGACACCCCACGGCACGGCCTGCGCGGGATCGGGGCGCGGGACCAGCACGACGGGCTCGCGGGACGCGGCACCCACGGGCCGCTTCGGCTTGCGCACGGGCGGCACGGCCGAGCCGTCCTCGGCCTCCTCCCGGGCGACCTCGGCGCGGCGCTCGTCCAACCGCTCACCCACATCGGTCAACCGGGCACCGAGCCGGCCGATCCACCCTGGCACTCGCGACATGATCCGTCCTCTTCCCCCGTCTCTCCCCACCACTCCCCCCAGGAGTCCTCCGGTCCGACCGTACAGGGCGGCAGCCCCTCCCCCTAGGACGGGGAGGGGCTGCACGGGGTTGAGCGGCGGGCGAGGCCCGCGATCAGTAGTTGCCGTGGGCCTGCCAGTACGACCAGGCGCCGCAGGGGCTGCCGTACCGGCCGTTCATGTAGCCGAGGCCCCACTTGATCTGGGTGGCCGGGTTGGTCCGCCAGTCGGCGCCGGCGGAGGCCATCTTGTTGCCGGGCAGGGACTGGACGAGGCCGTAGGCCCCGGAGGCGGCGTTGACGGCCAGGTAGTTCCAGGTGGACTCGTGGTTCACGATGTTGCTGAAGCACTGGAACTGCCCGCTGGGCACGATCTGGCGGGCTATGGCCTGGACCTCGGCGACGGTGTACGAGGACTGCTGGGGGAAGATGCCCTTGGCTTCCCGCTCCTTCTTCGCCTTCTCCTCGGCGGCCACGCGCTTGGCCCGAGCGTCCTTCGCCGCCTGCTCGCGGGCGGACTCCTCCGCCGACTTCCTGGCGACGGCGTCCGCGGCGACGGCCTGGGTCTCGGCCTGCCGGGCCAGCGGGGCCGCCTGGACCGGGGCCTGTTCGCCTACGGGTATGTCCGCGAGCAGGGTCGCGTCACCGGCCAACGCCTGCGCGTCGTCGGTGGGGTGTGCGGTGCCGGCCTGGGCGACGCCCATGACGGCACCGACAGTGGTGACCGCCGTGGCCGAGACCACGGCGAATCCACGCGCGGAGTTCCGGCTCACGGCTGGGGCCTAGTACCAGTGGTTGGCCTGCCAGAACGACCAGGCCTCGCAGGGGCTGCCGTACCGGCTGTCCATGTAGTTGAGGCCCCACTTGATCTGGGTGGCCGGGTTGGTCTGCCAGTCGGCACCGACCGACGACATCTTGGAGCCCGGCAGGGCCTGGAAGAGACCGTAGGCGCCGGAGGAGGCGTTGACGGCCCGGTAGTTCCAGCTGGACTCGTGGTCCACGATGTTGCTGAAGCACTGGAACTGGCCGCTCGGCACCATCGAGGCAGCCATCGACTGGATCTGCGCGACGGTGTACGAGCTCTGCACCGGGAAGCTGGAGGCGCTGCGGCTGGCCTTCTCCTTGGCCTCGGCGCGCTCCTTGGCTTCCTTGGCCGCCTGCTCGGCGGCTTCCTTCTTCTCGATCGCGGACTTGGCGGCGGCCTTGCGGGCCGACTCCTCGGCGATCTTCTTGGCGCCGGCGTCCGCGGCGATGGCCTGGTAGTCGGCCTGCTGCGTGAGGGACGCGGTCTGCACCTGAGCCTGCTCACCCGCGGGGATGTCCGCCAGGAGCGTCGTCGTGTCGGCTGCCGTCGCCTCGGCGTCGTTCGGCTGCGCGACACTGCCGGAGGCGACTCCGACAACGCTACCTACAGCGGTGACCGCGGTGGCGGAGGCCACTGCGAATCCCCGGACCGAAATCGGGCTCACACGGTTTCCTTCCAGCATCGCCCGCTTCGGTGACCCTGGCGGACGCAATCGTGCCCCTGGACACTGGCCTCCCAACTAACGGGGTCACGGGAGGCACGGGCCCGGTGGGCAACTCCCTTGCGGGGAGCGCCGCGTGGTGCGCGGGCGGCATACGGCGGACGATATGGAGTTGAGCGTGGTGCTGTTGTGGTGCCGTACCGCTGGGGGTACAGGTGTGCCGTATGCGGGGCCTGACAGAACCGAGACTCTGCCGTAACCGGACGCCGGGTGGCAATTCTGAGTTGCGTGTGAAAGCTCACATCCCGTTTGACCCCAGGGATTTCATGAAACGCCGACACACGAAGGCGCCGCCCGGCTAGGCTCTTGGCCCTTCCGAACGGCGCCAACGGGCTGGTTCTACCTCAGACTTGGCCGTCCTCGAGCATTTCGGTCACAAGGGCCGCGATCTGGGACCTCTCGGACCTCGTCAGCGTCACATGCGCGAAGAGCGGGTGCCCCTTCAGCTTCTCCACCACGGCGACGACACCGTCGTAGCGACCGACGCGAAGATTGTCCCTCTGTGCCACGTCATGGGTCAGAACGACCCGCGAATTGGCGCCGATTCGGGACAGAACGGTCAGCAGGACGTTCCGCTCCAGCGACTGCGCCTCGTCCACGATCACGAACGCGTCGTGCAGCGAACGACCGCGGATGTGAGTGAGGGGCAGGACCTCGAGCATCCCGCGCGCGGTGACCTCCTCGATGACCTCACGGCCGGCGACCGCGGACAGCGTGTCGAAGACCGCCTGCGCCCAAGGGCTCATCTTCTCCGACTCGGAGCCCGGCAGATAGCCCAGTTCCTGGCCGCCGACCGCGTACAGCGGACGGAAGACCATGACCTTCTGGTGCTGGCGGCGCTCCAGGACCGCCTCCAGGCCCGCGCACAGCGCGAGCGCCGACTTTCCGGTGCCGGCCCGGCCGCCCATCGACACGATCCCGATGTCCGGGTCGAGGAGGATGTCCAGCGCGATCCGCTGCTCCGCGCTGCGGCCCTTGATGCCGAAGGCCTCCCGGTCGCCGCGCACCAGGCGGACGTTGCCGTCCGGCGAGACCCGCCCCAGCGCCTTGCCGCGCTCCGAGTGGATCGTCAGGCCGGTGTGCACCGGCAGCTCCGATGCCTCGGGCACATAGACGTGCCCCTCCTCGAAGAGGATGTCCACCTGCTCGCCGGGCAGCGTCAGTTCGGACATCCCGGTCCAGCCGGAGGAGCCCGTGATGGCGAGCTCGGCGCGGTACTCCTCGGCCAGGAGTCCGACCGAGGACGCCTTGATCCGGAGCGGGAGGTCCTTCGACACCACGGTGACGTCGAACCCCTCGGCCTGCAGATTGCGGGCGACCGCGAGGATGCGGGAGTCGTTGTCCCCCAGGCGGTAGCCGCTGGGCAGCACACTGGGGTCCGAGTGATTGAGCTCGACACGGACGGTCCCGCCCAGCTCCCCGATCGGGATGGGGGCGTCGAGACGGCCGAACCTCACCCGGAACTCGTCGAGCAGGCGCAGGGCCTGCCGGGCGAAGTAGCCGAGTTCGGGATGGTGCCTCTTCGCCTCCAGCTCCGTGACCACGACGATGGGGAGCACTACTTCGTGCTCGTCGAAGCGGCTCAGGGCGTTCGGGTCGGCCAGCAGGACGCTGGTGTCGAGAACATAAGTGCGCCGGTCAGGAAGACGGCGCTTTGTGCTGGTCACCACGGAAGGACGTACCCCCTCGGATGAGGTCGGGGAGCGACGGAGTGGAGCTGGACCGGTCGACGGCCCGTTTGCACGGGCCGGGAACCGGCCCTCCACTGCTTCTTCCGTGCCGTAACCGCACGGTAAGGCTGGTGCAAAGGGCCTCCCGGGCGGACGGCCCCGTGCCGCCCGCTGAGATCCGACACCCGTGGTTCGGGCATCGACCTGCTTGGCTTATGCCCTCGAACATGCGCCACCATGCCAGTGCGCATGACGGCGCGCTGGTGAACTCCTCGTTACTTCCGCCTCAGACGGGGTATACGGGCGCTGCCTGTGAGCGCCCGGTCATCCGCCGTAACGCCGGTGGCGGGCGGCGTAGTCGCGCAGGGCGCGCAGGAAGTCGACCTTGCGGAAGGCCGGCCAGAAGACCTCACAGAAGTAGTACTCCGAGTGGGCCGTCTGCCACAGCATGAATCCGGACAGGCGCTGTTCGCCGCTGGTCCGGATCACCAGGTCGGGGTCGGGCTGGTCGCCGGTGTAGAGGTGGCGGCCGATCATGTCGATGTCGACGGCCTCCGCGAGCTCCTCCATCGAGGTGCCCTTGTCCTGCGCGTCCAGCAGCATCGCCCGTACGGCGTCGGCGATCTCCTGGCGGCCGCCGTAGCCGATGGCGACGTTGACGAGTATTCCGTCGATGTGGGCGGTGGACTCCTCCGCCTCCTTCAGCGCCGTCTGCATCGGGGAGGGCAGCAGGTCGGGGGTGCCGACGTGGTGGACGCGCCAGCGGCCGTCGCCGGCGAGGGTGCGGACGACGTCCTCGATGATGCCGAGGAGGGGGCCGAGCTCCTCCGGCGGGCGGTTGAAGTTGTCCGTCGACAGCAGCCAGAGGGTGACGACCTCGACGTCCGTCTCTGAGCACCAGCCGAGGAACTCCTCGATCTTCTCGGCACCGGCGCGGTGGCCGTCGACGGGGCTGGAACCGGCGGCCTTCGCCCAGCGCCGGCTGCCGTCCACGATGACACCGATGTGCTTGGGCACCTGGGCGTGGTCCAGGTGGCCCTCCACCCGGCGTGCGTAGAGCCTGACGAGCAGGCCGCGCAGCTTGTCGCGCAGGTTCACGTGATTGTCGCCCCTCCGTGCGGATGCGGTCCCCGCGGACTGAGGGTACCGGGCGCCCAAGGTGCGGGGCGCGGTGGGTGCTTGGGCGGGTGCGGGGTCGTCGGGTCTCTTGGCGGGTGTCCCGGGGGGCTGTCCTCATGCGTGCCGGATGCGGTCCGGAGGCGTACTGACGGGTTCCGGACGCGGTCCGGATGCGCGCTGACGGGTTCCGGATGCGTCCCGGTCGCGCCCCGGGTGCGCGTTGGATGTGCCCTGGATGTGCCCTGGATGTGCCCTGGATGTGTTCTGGGCGCACAAAAAACGGGCCGGTCCGTGGGGGGGAGACGGACCGGCCCGAGGGGGGGTTTCCACCATAACCCTTCGTAAGTGATGCTGCGTGCATCGGCGTGCCACAACTACTCTCCGCAGTCACTCGGCGACGGCATGGTGGGGGGTCGAAGCCCAGTTCATGGGGGTTTCGTGGCCGAAACGCGGCGGAATCATGGGGGCGTACGGCATCGCCCGCGTGGGTGAATCCGGGTCGGAACGTTTCTTTGACGCCGGCAAGTGGGCGCGGCACCGCGCAGCCCCCTCCTCTGCGCGGTGCCACCGCGCAGCTTTGCTGGCGCGAATTGCCTCGTGTTGAATTTACGTCAGAAGTGACCGAGATGCGAGCTGCCTGGGATAACGATGTGGAAACCCCGTGAAGACCATGGAAATCTGGGGTAGATGGGCGGGGTGCGCTACGTTACGCAGCCATATGCACCCTTTCTTCACTTTTGCGGTTAGCTGAGCTTCTTCGGCTTGCGCGCCTCGACGAGGTGTCGGCTGCTGTGCGCGACGAAGGGGCCCTCGGACTCCATCCGCTCGTGCAGGGACCGAAGTTGGGGCTCGTACTGCTCCACGGTGAAGCCCGGGACCATCCACACCACTTTGCGCAGGAAGTGGACGACGGCGGCGATGTCGTGGAACTCCATCCGCAACCGCTCGGCACGCAGGTCCACGATCTCCAGTCCGGCCGCTTCGGCGGCCGCGCGTTCGCGCTCTGGATGCCGGTCGGAGCTCTGTTCCGGCGGCTGCGGTCCGAGGAAGTGCTCGACGAGTTCGAACACGCTGCGCGGGCCGACGTGCTGGCCGAAGTAGGTGCCGCCGGGCTGGAGCACCCGGGCGATCTCCGCCCACTGGGGGTTGACCGGGTGCCGGCTGCTGACCAGATCGAAGGTGGCGTCGGCGAAGGGGAGCGGGGCGTCCTCGGGGGTGGCGACGACCACGATGCCGTGGGGGCGGAGCAGGGCGGTGGCTCTGGCGAGGTTGGGGGGCCAGCCTTCGGTGGCTGCGGCGAGAAGGGGGGTCTGGGGCGGCCTTGCGTGGGCCTGGGGAGAGGGGGGTTGTTGATCGGGGGCTGAGGTTCCCTGATCGAGGGCGAAGGCCAGGACCTCGCCGCCGCCGGTCTGGAGGTCGAGCGAGGCGGTGGCCCGGGTGAGCCGTACAGCCAGGGAACGGGCGTATCCCCACGACGGCCGCGCCTCGGTGGCCCGCCCCTCGAACCACGAGAAGTCCCACCCGTCGGTGGGGACGGCGGCTCCCTCGGCTACGAGGTCTTCGAAGGTGTGAGTGTCCTGGGTGGTCATGGTGTCGATCGTGGCAGCTGGGCGGGGGCGGGCGCTGTCCAATTTCTGGGGCGGGGTGGGGGTCGGGGTTGGGTGGACCGGCGGTCAAGGAACCAGGGGGCGGACTTCCTGGGCGGTGAAGCGGATGAAGCCCTCTGGGTCGGGCTCGTCGGCCGTGGGCTGGAGGACGACCGTGTCGGCGCCCGCCTCGACGAGTCGCTCGACGGCCTTCGCGACGGCGCCCGCGTCCCCGGCGACACCGAGGTCGGGAACGTCGGCGTGGCCCTCGTGCGCGAGTTCGGCGTGGAGGCGGGCGGCCGCGTCGGGTCCGGTGGCGGTGAGGAGGTAGACGACGACCTGGTGCGGCTGTCCGGTGCGGCCCGCCTCCTGGCGCCCCTCGTCGATGAGCCGGCGGGCCCGGCGGACACCCTCGGGCGGGGTGCCGGCGGTGAGGACGGTGCCGTCGGCCGACCGGCCGGCGAGTCGCAGGGTGCGCGGTCCGGTGGCCCCGGTGAGGACGTCGACGGGCCCGTCCGGCGGCCAGTCGAGGGCGACGCCGTCCAGGGAGACGTACCGGCCCCGAGTGGTGACGCGCTCCCCGCCCAACAGGGCCCGCAGCGCGTCGAGATGCTCACGGAGCAGGGTGAGCGGCGATTCGGCCCGGGCGCCGACCTGGCCCATCCAGTCCTGCACGCCGTGCCCGACGGCGAGGATCGGCCGCCCCGGGAACATCCGGTGCAGGGAGGCCGCTTCCATCGCGGTGATGGCGACGTTGCGCAGCGGAACGGGAAGCAGCCCGACACCGACACGGAGCCGTTCGGTCCACGCGAGCGCGGCCGCGGCGGTGGAGATCCCGCCCTCCAGGAAACAGTCCTCCCAGAGCCAGAGCTCCTCGAGCCCGGCCTCGTCCGCGAGCCGGGCGAGGGCCCGCAGCCGCTCGGGGGGAAGCTGGGGACGGAACACGGCGCCGAGTCGGGTCATGAGCCCCTTCCTACCCACGCCGGGGGTGGGGGACAACTTCTTTACGGGCTCCTAAGGATTCGTACGGCCGCCCGCCGCCACCTCGTACCGGAGCAGCACGACGCCGTTGCGGAAGGTGTGGGTCTCCACCAGGTCGAGCGAGGTGAGGGTGTCGGCGGACGGGAAGAGGCGCCGGCCCCGCCCGACGAGGACGGGATGGACGTAGATACGGAGTTCATCGACAAGCCCGTGGCGCATGAACTCGGTCGCGAGCACGGCCCCGCCGACGACCAGATCGCCGCCCGGCTGCTCCTTCAGCTTCCTGATCTCCTCGGGCACGACCTCCCGGACGATCGTGGCGTTCGGGTCGTCGACGTGTTCGAGGGTGCGCGAGAACACGTACTTCGGCAGGTCCCGCCAGAGCTGGGCGAACTCCGCCTCCACGGGGGTGACGTCCGGGGCGGTGTCGGCCGTGGGCCAGTAGCCGTCCATGAGCTCGAAAGTGACCCGCCCGCACAGGTCACCGCTCATCCGTCTGGTGAGGTCGTTCATGTGCTGGTGGAGTTCTTCGTCGACCAGGTGCCAGCTGATGTCGTGGTCGGGACCCTCGAAGTACCCGTCGAGGGAAACGGACATCATCAGGACGATCTTCCGCATCGGTCACCTGCCCCGGAACTGGGATGGAGGATGGCCCCACACGGTACCGAGAGGGGTGGCTGCGGCATGGGACGCTGGCGGGACGGACACGGAGAACTGGTCGTCGGCGAGGTGCGTGTCCCCCTGGAGATCGCCACGTCCTACCGGGCCCGCACGAAGGGACTGCTCGGCCGGGACGCCGTGGAGGGAGCGCTGCTCCTCTCCCCCGCGAGCAGCGTCCACACCTTCCGCATGCGCTTCCCCATCGACGTCGCCTACCTCGACCGCCGGCTCCGGGTCATCGCCGTCCACACGATGAGGCCGGGCCGCTTGGGCCTCCCCCGCCTGCGCTCACGGCATGTGGTGGAGGCGGGGGCCGGGGTGATGGAGGGGTGGGGGATGCGGGTGGGGGTGCGGGTGGAGGTTGTCGCGGAATGACATGTGGTTGATCCGGGAGCCGCCCCGCGTCAGTTCTGTCCCCGCGGGAACGACACCTCCACCCGGCGGTTCTTCTTGCGGCCTGCCTCCGTGGTGTTGGAGGCGATCGGGTAGTCCTCCGAGTAGCCGCGGACCTCGTAGGTGACGGACGAGTCGTTGAGTTCCTGGTCGAGGACGTCCTGTACGGCGTTGGCCCGTTGGCGGGAGAGGGTCAGGCCGTGGGCGTAGCTGCCGAGGTTGTCGGTGAAGCCGAAGACTCTGATCCGGGTGGCGTGCTGGTTCTTGATCTCCGCGGCGATGGCGGAGATCCGGGCTCTCGCCTCGCCGTTCAGCTTCGCGCTGTCCTTGCCGAACAGGACCTCGGCCTGGAGGGCGAACTTCACGTCCGCGTTGGTGTCCTCGCGGCGTTCGTCTCCGCTCTGGTCCTCGACGACCTGCTTGATGTCCAGGACCTTCGGTTCGGCGAGGGTGGCGCCTTCCGGCAGCTTGAGGTCGGGGTCGTTGGGGTCGACCTCCACGGGGGCCGTGGCGGAGGGTTCGGTGCCGGGCGGCACGCTGGGGCCGCCGCCGCCGTCGGCGTGCGCGGCGGGGAGGAACACGACCGTGAGGAGCGCGGCGGCGGTCACGGCGAGGGGGAGGCGGGGGGTGGTGGTCATGGGGGCCTCACCCTGAGATCTGGATGGTGGCCGAGGCGAATGTGGGGAGTTGGAAGTCGACGTCGGTGGTGCTGGTCGGGGGGGCCGGGAACTGCATGAACACCGGGATGGAGGCACCCGCGTCGATCCTCGGCATTCCCGTCGTCGTCAAGGGGCGACCGTCGGTGTCGCGCAGGACGTAGTAACGCTTCTTGGACTTGGAATCGACGAGGGTCGCTCCGCCCAGTGACGAGCCGTGCCGGATGATCTCGGTCTCGTCTCCCGCTGTGCGCACCGAGACCCGGGCCGGCTTGTCACCGTCGTTCTTCATCTCGCCGCTCACCGTGAGAAACCCACCGGAGTCCCGTTGCGCGGAGTCGATCTCAAGGGTCAGTCCGTTCTCCCCCTTGAGTTCGGCGATCGGCTCGTCGGTGCCCTCTTGTGTGCTCGCGCCGGAGCCGCCGCTCTTGGAAGCGGACGCGGACGCCTCCGGCTTCTTGTCGTCGCCGCCCCCACCGCCGCAACCGGCCACGCCGACGGCCAGACCGGCCGCGATCGTCAGCGCGACCATCCCCCTGCGGGCCTTCGCCGTGAACCGAATGTTCATCCCTGCGCTTCCCTCACCACTAGTCGTTCGTCTGTCAGTCGGCCAGATGGACGTCGAAGAGATCCTCAGGCTTTGGTAGGTCGTCGGGTTTCGCCGGATCCGGGGTCCATGTGCCGTCGTCGCACGTGAGCGTGGGCAGCGGGTCCCCGTCGGTCCCCTCCCCGGGGAGTTCGAACACGCAGGCCCGCTCGATGACCGCCGTGGCCGGCGCCCTGGACCTCTTGTTCTCCGTGCCGGGAACGATGGAATCGCCGACCGTCTTGTTGGTGAGGGCCTCCACCTTGTAGCCCGGCGGCAGCCCCGGCAGCGGTTCACAGGTGACCGTGGCATCGTTCTGCGCGGCCAGCTGGTCCGCGCGGGCGCAACCGTCGAACGGCACCCCGAGGCCCTGGAAGATGTCATTCCACTTGGTCGGGTCCCGGACGTTCTGCACCCATTCCTTGGTGAGCTGGTCCCTGGTGTCCAGAGCCGCCGCCAGAGCCGCCGCGTCGGCCGCGGTCTGGGCGCCGTTGCGGTTGGCTCCGGCCTGACCGACCGCCAGGAAGGCGAACGCGAGAAAGAGCAGACCCGCCACCACCGTGATGTAGATGGGGAAAGCCTGCCCTGCGTCGTCGAGCCGTCGAACGTGCCTCAGGCGCCGATCACTTCGTCGATCTTGTTCACGATCGCGTCGTAGATGGCCTGGCCGATGTCCGTCCCCGTGATCGCCAGCACGATCGCCACCACCACCGCGATGATGCCGAGGTACTCCACCGCGGTCTGACCCTCGTCGCGCTTGAACCGGTTGTTCATCGTGTGACCCTTCGGTGTCGCCGCCATCGACAACCGGAACGTAGACCCGCTGATCCTCGTCGGCGCAGGGCCCCTGGGCCCAAATCCGGGCCCAACCTCGGTTCGGCACGGGTCATCCCACCCCTCGGCCCGAACTCGGGGCGGTGCCGAGCCACTTCGCCGCCGCCTCCGCGCGACTGGTGCTGTGGAGCTTGGCGAAGATGCGGTTGATGTGGTTCTTGACGGTCTTCTCGCTGATGAAGCAGGCGGCGGCGATCTGCTGGTTGGTCATGCCGGATGCGATGAGGTTCATGATCTCCGCCTCCCTCGCGCTGAGTTGGAAACGCGACCGGTCCGAGGACGACTGTCCCACAGATGGTTGCAGTTGCGAAAGCACTTTGGAGGAAGTCAGAGAGAAAGGGGGAAGCGTGGGCCGTTTTGCGTGTGCATTCGCATCGCGGAGTTCTTGCAGCACGGCGCTCGCCGCCGTCGGGGTCAGATGGGTGACGCCCTGCGCCGTGTCCCGTACGGCCGTGGCGAGCTGGTCCGCCGTGAACTCGCCGTGGACCAGGTAGCCGTCGGCTCCCCCGCGGAGCGCCTCGCGGACGGTCTCCGGCTCTCCGCTGTACGTCAGCATCAGCACCGGCGCGATCGGCACGAGGTACGGCAGCACCGAGAGGCCGTCCACGCCCGGCATCCTGACGTCCAGGAGGATCACGTCGGGGCGGTGCCGGCTCGCGGCCTCGTACACCTCCCTGCCGTCCGCCGCCTCGGCCACGACGGTGATGCCCTCGTGGCCCGAGAGGAGGGCGGTGAGGCCCGCCCGGACCACGGGGTTGTCGTCGGCCACGACGATCCGGACGACGGGGGTCGGCGGGGCCGTCGGGAACAGCGCGAACGGGGTGACGGCGTGCTGGGGGTCGTTCTGCATGGCGCGGCCTCCTCTCGTGCTGGGGTGGGGGGTCATCGGTCCGCCTCCGCGGAGGGCAGGGGGAGTTCCAGGAGTACGTCGGTGCCCCGGTCGTTCGGGCCGTCGCCCAGGTGGAGGCGGGCACCCGCGGACGCGGCGCGTTCCACCATGCCGACGAGGCCGAAGTGGCCCGTCCTGCGCAGCTCTTCGAGAGTCGTGCCGGCGGGCAGGCCGCGGCCGTCGTCCCGGACGCTGATCCGGAGCAGGCCGTCCTCGACCTCCGCGCTCACCTCCACGCGGGTGGCCTCGGCGTGGCGGTGGGCGTTCTCCATCGCCTCCTCGGTGATGGAGAGGAGCTGACGGGCCGCGGCGGCCGGGACCGGGACTTCGGGGTGCGGGGCGACCGGGGGGCGGTAGGTCAGGGGGAGTCCGGTGCGGGTGCTGAAGTCCGCCGCCCGGGATGCCAGTTCATCGAGTACGTCGATGCCGTGGTCCTGGTCCCGGCGCAGGTCGGTGAGGAGTTCGCGGGATTCCGTCGCGGCTCTGCGGGCCGCCCTGGCCACGAGTTGTGCCTGCTGCCTGAGCAGGGCCGGGTCGGGGGCGGGGGCGGCCGCCGAGATCGCGAGGCCCTCCGCGGCCAGGGCCACGCCGTGCAGGGTCTTCGCCACCGAGTCGTGCATCTCCCTGGCCAGCCGCGCCCGTTCCTCGCTGATCGCCTCCGTCACCGCCAGGCGGGCCCGCACCGCGGTGAGTGCCCGGGTCGCCGTGCCGAAGCGGAGCAGGAGGCCGCGGAGGGTGGAGCCGACCGCTCCGGTGATCACACAGAAGCCGGGGAGCAGCAGGGTCTCCACGGGGGTGCGGTGCGTGTGCGGGAGCGCCGTCTGGACCAGGAGCAGGATCAGGGACTGGAGGGAGGCGAAGACCGCGGCGCCGCGCCAGCTGTAGGCGATGCCGGCAAGGAGGGGGGTGCAGACGCTGACGTACGCGAGGGTGGTGTCCGGGCCGGCGGAGATCAGCAGGAGGCTGCCGAAGAGGGTGTCGGCGGCGAGCAGGGTGGGGTGGCGCAGGAGGAGGGGGCCGAAGCGTTCCCAGTCCCGGAAGAGGGCGTACGAGACCATGAAGGTGACGACGACCGCGGCGCCGACGAGGCGGACGCCCAGGCCGGGGTTGGCGTTCAGGAGGGCGGCGGGGGCGGCCAGGGCGATCATCGCCAGGCGGAAGCCGAAGACCTGGCGGCACATGGCCTGGAGGGCGTTGACCTGGAGGGCGAGTGCGGGTGCGTTGTTCGAACCCGCACCGCCCGTGCCGTTTTCGTCGTCGGGTGCGGGTGGCCCCTGTGGGGGCTCAGCGCCGTCGGCGGCCGTGCGCCCGCGCCACAGGGCCCTGTGCGGCCTGCGTGCCTGCGTCATCGTCACCTCCCCGCCTCCGCCTCTCCCGTCCCGGCTCTCCCACTCCCCTGCTCCCTCACTCCCCCTAATCCCCCGTGATCGACCCGAAGTCCGTGCCCGAGCCCAGGAGCAGTCCCGCGGCCAGCAGCAGCATCGTGGCCGGGACCATGAACGTGGTGATCATCATCGTGGCCTTGGGGACCGCGCGAGCGGCCTTGCGGCGGGCGTTCTGCGCGTCGGTGCGGCGCATGTCCTTGGCCAGGGCGACCAGGGTGTCCACGATGGGCGCGCCCAGCTCCTCGCCCTGCTGGAGTGCCGTCACGAACATCGCGACCTGTTCCGAGTCGTTGCGCCTGCGGAGTTCCGCGAAGGCCTGGCGGCGGCTCACGCCCAGGTCCATCTGACGGAGCGTGATGCGCAGTTCGTCGGCCCAGGGGCCCTCGTACTTGGAGGCCACCCGGTCCAGTGCCTGGCGGAAGCCCAGGCCCGCGCTCACCACGACCGCCAGGACGTCCAGGAAGTCGGGCAGGGTGCGCTCGATGACGTCCTTGCGGACCCGGATCGCCGACCAGATGCCGACCTCCGTCCAGAACGCCCCGAAGGCCAGGAGCAGCAGGGCGACCAGGATCTGGCCGCGGAGCAGGAAGACCAGGAAGCCCAGGCCGCCGAGAAAGCCGTAGACCGCCCTGCGGGCCGCGTAGCGGTTGATGGTCAGGCCGCCGGGGTTGCCCGCGAGGTCGATCTTGCGGCGGTACTTGGCGACCTGCTTGGGGCCCATCAGGCGCAGGACCGCGGGGGCGTACCGCATGCCCATGCGGTCGACCAGGGAGTCCACCGCGCCGGTGCGGGTCGAACCCACCTCCAGCGCGAGCACCAGGTCGGCGGGCAGTTTCGCCTCCGCGCGGAACATGCGGATGCCGGCGAAGACGCCCCACACGCTCAGGGCCATCAGCAGGGCCAGTCCGAATGCGATCACGGCCACCCTCTCAGACGTCGACGCGGGACAGGCGGCGGATGAGGATGAAGCCCACCGCGTACAGGCCGAACGCGATGAGCACCGCGGCCTGCCCCAGCGGTGAGCCCGTCATACGGTCCAGCGCGCCGTCCCTGACGCCGTTCATCAGGAACAGCGAGCCGATGCCGAGGACGGGGACGGCGTACGACGTCATGTTCACCTGGGAGAGCTGGGTGCGGACCTCGCGCCGGGTCTCCTTGCGCTCCTCCAGCGTCTCGGTGAGGTTGCGCAGGGCGCTGACCACCTGGCCGCCGGCCCGGTTCGACAGGACCAGGGTCGTCACCAGGACCACCAGTTCCCGGGACGGAAGCCGTTTCGCCATCTCGTCCAGCGCGTCCTCCATCGACACCCCGAGGGCCAACTCGTTGGCGACCTTGCCCAGTTCCTCCCCGGCCGGGGCCTCCAGCTCCTCCGCCGCCATGCCGATGGCGGTGCGCAGGGCGAGGCCGGCGTGGGTGGCGTTGGCCAGGATGCGGGCCAGTTCGGGGAGTTGGTTGATGAACTTCTCGATGCGTTTCTGGCGCTGCCAGTTGAGGAACTGCACCGCCGCCCCGATGCCGAGAAGGCCGAGGATCGGGCCGAAGAAGGGGGCCAGCGTCTCCTGGCCGATCAGCCACAGTCCCGCCACCACGGCGAGCATCGCGGCGAAGAACTCCCCCGGCGTCACGTCCAGCCCCGTGGCCGCGAGCCGGAGTTCCAGCTGTCGGCCGAGCCGGGTGCGGCGCAGCCGGCGGTCCAGGTCGCGGAAGTGCCGGCGGCGGCCGGTGTACGGCACCTGCCCGGCCGCCGTCAGCCGGTCGACCAGGGCGGCCCGCTGGGCCCGGCCCTTGGCGTGGACGTGGACACCGACGACGGCGAGCACGCAGCTCAGCAGGGCTATGCCGGTGGTGAGATCGACTAGGGTCGCGAGGTCCATGGGGTGGTTCCTACCTGTCCTACCTGGCTTCTCGGATGGCCAACTGGCTTGCGGACTCGGCCACGCCGAAGGCCTGGGGCGTGGGCTGACTCGCCATGTAGAGGCGGTCGACGGTACGGCGGGGCAGCGGGAAGTACTCGAAACGGCCGTAGATCCGGCCGTCCGCCGCCATCGGCTGGGCGTTGAACCGGGCCACGGTCACCAGGCGGTACGGCTCGCTGCCGTGGCTGTCGAGCAGGGCGATCTCGGTGATACGGCGGGCGCCGTCGGCGAACCGGGTGAGCTGGATGATCACGTCGACGGCGCTGTTGATCTGGTCGTGCAGCGCCTCGAAGGGGATCTCCACCTCCGACATGGACGCCAGGGTCTTGAGCCGCATCAGCGCGTCCTCGGCGCTGTTGGCGTGCACGGTGGCCAGCGAGCCGTCGTGGCCGGTGGACATCGCCTGGAGCATGTCGAGGGACTCGCCGCCGCGGACCTCACCGACGACGATCCGGTCGGGGCGCATGCGCAGGGAGTTGCGGACCAGGTCGCGGATGGTGACCCGGCCCTGGCCCTCCACGTTGGGCGGGCGGGACTCCAGGCGGACCACGTGCCGTTGCTGGAGCTGGAGTTCGGCCGAGTCCTCGATGGTGATGATCCGGTCGCCCTCGGGGATCAGCCCGGAGAGCGCGTTCAGCAGGGTGGTCTTCCCGGTGCCCGTCGCGCCCGACACGATGACGTTGAAGCGGGCCTGCACCAGACCGGCCAGCAGGTACAGCATGTGCTCGTCGAGGGAGCCGAAGCCGGCCAGTTCCTGGAGGGTGTACGAGCGGGGGAAGCGGCGGATGGTGAGGATCGCGCCGGTCAGGGAGAGCGGCGGGATGATGACGTTGACCCGCTCTCCGGACGGCAGGCGCGCGTCGACCATCGGGTTGGTCTCGTCCACGCGCCGGTTGACCGTCGAGACGATGCGCTCGATGGTCTGCATCAGCTGGTCGTGGGAGGGGAAGCGCAGCGGCAACTGCTCGACCCGGCCGCCGCGTTCGACGAAGATCGAGTCCGGTCCGTTGACCATGATCTCGGTGATGGAGGCGTCTTCGAGGAGTGGCTCCAGGATGCCGAGGCCGAGGGCCTCGTCGACCACCCGCCGGATCAGCTGGGAGCGTTCGACCGTCGACAGGACCGGGCCCTCGCGGCTGATGATGTGTCCGAGCACCCGCTCCAGACGGGCCCGGCGTTCGGCCGCCGCCAGCGAGCTCATCTCCGCGAGGTCGATCTCCTCGAGGAGCTTGGCGCGGTAGGAGGCGACCAGGTGGCCGTCCTCGCCCCGGCTGCCGTTCTCCTCGGGGGTGTTGATGCGGGACCGCAGGCTCATGGGGGTACCTCGTTCAGTGGTCGAGCGGCATGGTGGCGGTCTTGACGGCGGGGTCGAAGCTCCATCCGGGGACGATCGACGGGATCTGGACGGTGGCGGTGACGGTGACCGAGCCGTCGCCGCCGCCCTCGATGCAGTTGACGGACAGCCAGTCGCTGATCGCGTTGGCACAGCCGTCCTGCGCGCTCAGGTCCAGCGAGGCGGCCCGCGCCCCGGCCCTGGCGGCGGTGCCGGCCTGCTGGGCGGTGTACGCGATGAGCCCCAGCTGGACGACGGCCATGGCGACGAGGATCAGGATCGGGATGAAGCCGAGGTATTCGATGGCCACCTGACCGCGGTCGCGGCGCCCTGGGCTCCGTCGGGAGTACGACATCTCAGACATCTCAGTCCCGGTCCTCCTCCACCGCGCCCGCGTGGCCGTCGACCTGGAAGGGGAAGGCGAGGGCACCCGGGAACAGGACGGGGACCCTCAGGTGGACATCGGCGGTGACATAGCCGCCGCCGGTGCTACAGCTCACCTGTCCGCTCCAGGCGCCGGGCAGGTCGTCCCGTCCGGCCTGTTCGCACGCGGCCTCCCGCTCCCCCGGCGCCGCCGCCGTGGCGGCCCGTACCGCCTTGTCCGCGGCATTCCCCGCGAGCGTGAAGGTGTACCCCAGCAGCACGAACTGCCACAGCAGCACCAGCGTGACGAGGATCAGCGGGGTCATCCCGAGGAACTCGATCGTCACCTGCCCCTCGTCGCGGCGGAACCGCTGGAGCGCCGGGGCACTCCGGCGGCACGGCTGGAGCGCCGGGGCCCTCATCTCCCCAGCTCCTTGCGTCGCCGGAAGGTCAGGGAGCCGCGGTCGCGGCCGCCGTTGCGGTGGGAGTTCGACTCCGTGCCCTTGACCAGGCCCAGTTCGCCGGCGAGGGTCCACAGGGCCTGCTTGACCGTGCCCTTGGCGTCGAGTTCGTGGACCCGGCCCGCGTCCACCGCGCCCTGGAGTTCCTTGAAGTTCGCGGGGATCACGGTCGCCGCCACGCCCGTTCCGGTGATCTTCTGGATGAGCGGGGGCTGGATCTCCGTTCCGCGGCTGTGCCGGTTGACGACGACGGTGGTCTCCTCGGCCTTGCGGACCTGGAGCCGGTCCCACATCCGTACGGCCCGCTTGGCGCCGCGCACGGCGACCACGTCCGGGGTGGTGACCAGCAGGGCCGTGTCGGCCATCTCGACGACCGCCGCGCCGGCCCCGCTGAGCTGGGCCCCGCAGTCGACGACGACGATTTCGTAGCGGGAGCGCAGGGCGGAGACGATCTGGCGGGCGGCGCGCTCGGTGACCTCCTCGCCGCGTTCGCCCTCGCCGGGGGCGAGCAGCAGGGCGAGGCCGGTGTCGTGCGGGAAGACGGCGTCGGCGAGGACGCGCGGGGAGATGTCGGTGATGGCGGCGAGGTCGACGACCGAGCGGCGGAACTGCACGTCCAGGTAGGAGGCGATGTCGCCGGTCTGGAGGTCCAGGTCGAGCAGGGCGGCGCTGCGCCCGGAGGCCTGTGCGGCGAGGGCGAGCTGGATCGCGGTGGTGGTGGCACCGACGCCGCCCTTGGCGCCGCTGACGGTGACGACGGTGCCGCCGACACCGGTGAACACGTCGGTGGCGGCGCCCAGGTGCCGTCGTACGCCCACCGACCACTGGGCGACCGCGTGCACCCGGGTGGCGAGTTCCTCGTAGCCGAGCGGGAGGGCGATGAGGCCGCGGGCGCCGTAGTCCATGGCGGCCTGGAAGAGGCCGGGGCTGACGTCGGAGGTGACGAGGATGACGCCGACGGCCGGGAAGCGCAGGGCGACCTCGCGGATCAGCTCCAGGGCCGGGACGGGGCCGATGCGCTCATGGACGACGACCACTTCGGGCAGCTCGTCGATCGACTCGGACGCCAGGCGCGCGAGGGTGTCGATGAGCTGGGTGGAGTCGGTGACGGGGGTGACCGGTTCGGCGTCAGGGAGTTGGCTGAGCAGTGTGGTGAGGGAGCGGACCGCGTCCGTGTCGCCGACTGCCGGGAGGATCCTCGTGGGCATGGCGGCCTCTCACTTGTCCTTGGTGAGTTCGTACGTGCGGTCCTGCTCCGGGATGGTGCCGGTCTCCCCGGGGGCGACCAGCGCGAGCCGGACGCGCTTGGCGAAGGACTCGGCGTACGTGAGGCGCTGGGCGTCGAGCGCGCTGAGCGCGAAGGTGATGGGGACGGCCTTCGTCGCCTCGCGGGTGCGCTCGTCGGCGTCCGGCTGGAGCGCGGTGATCTGGCCGACGTCGAGGACCTGGGCGTTCGTCACGATGATCTTGGACTGGTCGGGGTCGCCCTCCTTCTGGCCCTCGAAGGTGGCGTAGACGTTGACCCGGGAGTCGGCCGTGATCTTGCCGGCGACGCCGGTCGCCGCGTCGATCATGATGGCGACCTCCTGCTGCCCGGGCCGGAGGGCGGGCTGGTCGACGACCATGTCGCTCTGGAGGAGCGAGCCCTCCTTGAGGGTCGTCACGGCGATCTTGTCCTGGATGCCCGCCAGATCGGTGATCGCGTTGGGCGACAGCCAGCGCTTGGGCATCTCCGTCTTCTCGAACTGCGCCGCGGTGAGCCGGGTGTACGGCTTGATGTCGTCCTTGACCTCGTACGCCGTGACCTCGGGGCCGACCTTGGACTTCACGTCGTTGATGACGGACAGCACGCCGGCGAAGGCCGCGAGGGCGCCCAGGACCGACAGGAGCAGGAGTATGACGCCGCGGCGCTGACGGGAGTTCATGAACCGTACAACCTCGTTGGGGGGCTCGGTCGAGCGGACTCGGGGACGGGGGCGATCCGGTACGGCTCACCCGGCGGGCAGTTGGTGCTGGTGTGCGCGCTGCTGGTGCAGTTCGGGTACGGGCGCCACCGGTGCGGTGGCCGAGCAGAAGACGCAGCGGTCTCCGATGACGTCGATACCGCACCAGTGACAGATGTTCTGCCGTACCGAGGTGACCAGTTGGTAAAGGACGGACAGGTCGGGCAGGAAGGTGCAGAACTCGATCAGCTTGGAGGTGCCCCACCACTCGGCGGACTCGGCGGGCAGCGGGGCCTCCCGCAGCCCCTGGATCCGCCAGGACGTGGCGAGGTCCCCGGAGACCCAGTCGGACTGGAGCTGCCCGCGGGCGACCAGCATCGAGGTGGCGAACTCCGGTCCGGCGAGCGTGGCGTCCGGGGCGATCCGCACGAGCTGCGGCTGCGGGTGGGCGAGGACGGCGAACTGGCTTCCCGGAACCCATGACTTGGCGTGCGACTTGAGCCCCACGGGGACCCGGTCGAGCCTCGCCACCGAGCCGAGCAGGGCACCCGCGTGGAGGTAGTGGGTGAGCAGCCGGCCCGCCGAGGCGAGGACGCCGGGGCTGAGGTCGCACGAGGCGAGC
Source organism: Streptomyces sp. NRRL B-3229 (assembly GCF_000719505.1). Lineage (NCBI taxonomy): Bacteria > Bacillati > Actinomycetota > Actinomycetes > Kitasatosporales > Streptomycetaceae > Streptomyces > Streptomyces sp. NRRL B-3229. The sequence goes on from NZ_JOGP01000034.1 coordinate 55,574, forward strand.
TGCCTCAACTGGCGGGCCAGGACGGCGATGCCGAGGGGCGGCAGATCCGGCTGGAACAGGGCGATCCGGTCGCTCTCCAGCAGGGACCGCACGGTTCGCAGCCGTTGGTCGACCGCGGGGGGCACGGCACGGGAGTACACGACGATCACATGGCCGTGCTGGTCGATCAGTGTCTGGAGCGCGGCGAGCGAGTGGTCCAGCGGCTGCCGGTCGAGGCCGTCGAGCACGACGGCGGGCAGGGTCCGCTCGTCCTGCGCCGGCAACGCCATGTCGGCTCCGGTCACTGCGATGGCAGTTGGCACGCGCAGCTCCCCGTATCCCATGCCCGAGGGTCCGACGGATCACTCCGGCACACCCGGTCGACTTCACTGCGTGACTACCTGAGCACTGTAACCACGGCTCTGTGACCGGAGAACAGCGATTCTGTGACTTCCTGGCCAGCCCTCGGGTTCAAAAGCGGGCGATTCCTGCCTAGATGGGGCGCACTTGCCACGTGCGTGAGCCGGAGAAACGCACGGTGCGCATCCAACGCCGTCACCCTCCTTGACAGAAGATTGGTCTGGACCAACTCTCTTGTCATGCCCATACTCAGCAGAACACGGCGGCTGGCATGCGGGGCGACGACCGTCGCCACGACGCTCGCCCTGGGGGCCCTCGCCCTGGGGGCCCTCGCCCTGGGGTTCGCGCACCCCGCCTCCGCCGCCGACATCAACAACGCGAAGAACGCCGGCTTCGAGTCCGGCCTGTCGGGATGGACCTGTTCCGCGAGCAGCGGTACGACCGTCTCCTCCCCCGTGCACGGCGGCTCGGCCGCGCTGAAGGCGACACCGGCCGGGCAGGACAACGCGCGCTGCACCCAGACGGTCGCCGTGAAGCCCAACTCCACGTACACGCTGAGCGCGTGGGTGCAGGGCGGCTACGCCTACCTCGGCGCGACCGGCACCGGCACCACGGACGTGTCGACCTGGACCCCGGACTCCACCTCCTGGAAGCAGCTGACGACCACCTTCACGACCGGCTCCGCCACCACCTCGGTGACGGTGTACACCCACGGCTGGTACGGCCAGGCGGCGTACTTCGCGGACGACGTGTCGGTCTACGGCCCCGACGGCGGCGGTGGCGGCGACCCGGCCCCTACGGTCCCCTCGGTGCCGGGCGGCCTGACGGTGTCCGGTACGTCGTCCTCGTCGGTCTCGCTGGCCTGGAACGCGGTGTCGGGGGCGACCGGGTACACCGTGTACCGCGACGGCACCAAGGTCACGGCGGTGACGGGAACCTCGGCGACCGTGACCGGGCTCGCCGCGTCGACGTCGTACGGCTTCCAGGTCACGGCGACCAACGCGGCGGGCGAGTCGGCGAAGTCCGCGACCGTGACGGGCCGGACCACGGCCACGGGCGGTGGCGGCGGCACGGTGCCGAAGCACGCGGTCACCGGGTACTGGCAGAACTTCAACAACGGGGCGACGGTCCAGAAGCTGTCGGCCGTGCAGGCGCAGTACGACATCATCGCGGTGGCGTTCGCGGACGCGACGACCACACCGGGTGCCGTGACCTTCAACCTGGACTCGGCCGGGCTCGGCGGCTACACCGTCGACCAGTTCAAGGCGGACATCAAGGCGAAGCAGGCGGCGGACAAGAAGGTCGTCGTCTCGGTCGGCGGCCAGAACGGCACGGTGTCGGTGAGCGACCCGACGTCGGCGGCGAACTTCGCGAACTCGGTGTACGCGCTGATGCAGACGTACGGCTTCGACGGCGTCGACATCGATCTGGAGAACGGGCTCAACGCGACTTACATGTCACAGGCGTTGCGGTCGCTGTCAGCGAAGGCGGGGCCGTCGCTGGTGCTGACGATGGCGCCGCAGACGATCGACATGCAGTCGACGTCGAACGCGTACTTCCAGACCGCGCTGAACGTGAAGGACATCCTCACGGTCGTCAACATGCAGTACTACAACAGCGGTTCGATGCTCGGCTGCGACGGCAAGGTGTACTCCCAGGGCTCGGTGGACTTCCTGACCGCGCTGGCCTGCATCCAGCTGGAGGGCGGCCTGTCCCCGTCCCAGGTGGGCCTCGGCCTGCCGGCCTCCACGAGCGGGGCGGGCAGCGGCTATGTCTCCCCGACCGCGGTGAACAACGCGCTGGACTGCCTGACGAAGGGCACGGGGTGCGGCTCCTTCAAGCCCTCGAGGACCTACCCCGACCTCCGCGGCGCCATGACCTGGTCGACGAACTGGGACGCGGCGGCGGGGAACACGTGGTCCAACGCGGTGGGGCCGCATGTGCACGGGTTGCCGTAGGGGGTGATCAGGGTGGGGGCGGGTTGTCACCCTGAATGACCGGCACGACCGGCCGTCCCGTCTCCGCGATCGTCGGGCTCAGCTCGCGCGCGCCCGTGCCCTGGAGCGTCACCAGGCCGGAGTGTGCGGGGTCGATCGTGTGGTCCGGGCGGCTGTAGCGCACGATGCTCGTCACCGTCAGGGCGATCGGTGCCCGCGTATCGCGCACCCGCGAGAAACGGGCGCCGAGCCGGACGGGGCCTCGGAGGCAGCGCACGACTGCCGTCGCTTCCGTGGCGTCCGCTCTCCACAGCTCATGGATCTGGAGTTCGGCGTCCACTGTCACCCCAGCGGGCGGTAGTACCCGAGGACCGGGGCCAGTTGGGCGAACCAGGTGCCCAGCAGGTCCCGGCTCTTCGCGTCCACGACGCACTCGTAGAAGCGTCCGTCTAGGTGGATGACGGCCATCATCAGCGTCTTGCCGTTGGGGCCGGCCTTGTAGTGGACGCTGCGGATCTCGTGCCAGGGGAACTCGGCGGACCGCCCGTGATCCTCGAAGGCGACGCCGGCGGAGTCCACGACGACGGAGTTGTGCCGGTCGACCGCCATGAACTCCGGCCCTTCGGAGGGCGGTTGGGGTTGCTGTGGGTACGGCGGAGGCACGGGATGCGGGTACGGCGGCGGGGCGACGGGGTGGCCGTACGGGGGCGTCGCGGGGTGGCCGTACGGGGGCGTCGCGGGGTGGCCGTACGGGGGCGTCGCGGGGTGGCCGTACGGAGGGGGTGCCGGCTGACCGTACTGGGGGGACGCCGGGGGCGCCGGAGGGCCGAAGCCGGGTGTCATGGGAGCCGGCGGACCGAAGCCGGGGTGGGCCCCGGGAGGGGGCGGCGGGGTGGGAGCCGGGGGCGGCTCGACCGGGGCCGCCGAAGCCGGGGGCACTTCGACCGGGGCGTGCGAGCCCAGGGGCGCCTCGACCGGCGCCTGCGGGAAGGCGGTCGGCGGAGCTGGGGGCGCCTCGACCGGCGCCTGCGGGAAGGCGGTCGGCGGAGCTGGGGGCGCGTCTGCGGGAAGGCGGTCGGCGGCTCGACGTGGGTCGGCGAAGCGCTGTCCGCTGGGGTGGCCGCCCGCGCCGAGGGGGCGGGCGGGGCGATGAGCCAGTCCGCTTCCGACGGGGGCGCCTCAGGCTGTGCGACGGCCCCTGACGACATCGGAGCCGCGGCCTGCGGATCGGTGGACGGCCATACCGGAGCAGCGACGGGCGAGGCGGCGGGTGGCCTGTCCGCAGCAACGGCCTCCGAACCCTCGGCCGGAGCGGGGACGGGCGGGGCGATGAGCCAGTCCGCTTCCGGCGTGGACGCGTCGGGCTGTGCGACGGCCGCCGGCGCGACGGGGTGCGGTGAACCCGGCGCGGCGGCGTTCGGCGGGACCGGAGCGGGCGGCTGCGGATCAGCGGAGGGCCACACCTGAGGGGAGACCTGCGGCTCGGGGGCCGGCCCGTTCGGAACAGACGCCTGCCGATCTGCGGACGGCCGTACCGGAGCAACGGCATCCGAGGCGGTGGCCGGCGTGTACGGGGCGGAGGCCGGTGGGGTCGCGTTCGGGGTGGGGGCCGGTGGGGTCGCGTTCGGGGTGGGGGCCGGTGGGGTCGGTCCGGAGGGAGGCGGTGGGGTGGTCATCTGCGTCGGCCCTCGTCGGTGGTGTGGTTCCCGTCGGCCGAGGATATCCGGCCCTCCCGGCAGCGGACGCGGGGACGGCCCCGGCCGCACCTGCCCGCCCGCCTCTCCCCCACCACGTCAGAAGAACTCCCCCCACGGCTGGTCCCAGATCTGCTTCACGCACAGCGTCAGGAACAGCAGGCCCGCGATCGCCAGCATCCCGTTGCTCAGCGGGCCGTTGCGCCATTCCCTCGGGGTGCGGGCCGAGTTGAGGAGCCAGATGAGGGTGCCGGCCAGGAAGGGCAGGAAGGCCGCGCCCAGGACGCCGTAGAGGATGATCAGGCGGAAGGGCTGGCCCTGGAAGAGCAGGACGATGGGCGGGAAGGTCAGCCACAGCAGGTACGCGCGGAAGGGCCACGAGCGTTCACGGGTGCCGGAGGCGACCTCCTCCCCCTTCTGCGCGCCCTGGCCCCGGAAGCGGGCCACGAAGTCCGCGAACATCAGGCTCACCCCGTGCCAGACGCCGATCAGCGAGGTGAAGGAGGTGGCGAAGAAGCCGATGAGGAAGAACTTGGCCGTGGCCGCGCCGTACTCGTCCTCCAGGATGTCGCTCAGCTGGATGAGCCCCTTGTCGCCGCTCGCGATCGCCACGTTGGCGGAGTGCAGCAGCTCCGCGCCGACGAAGAGCATGGCGATGACGAAGATGCCGGTGGTGAGGTAGGCGACCCGGTTGTCCAGGCGCATCACCTTCATCCAGCCCGTGTCGGTCCAGCCCTTGGCGTTGACCCAGTAGCCGTACGCGGCCAGCGTGATGGTGCCGCCGACCCCGCCGATCAGGCCGAGGGTGTTGAGGATCGAGTCGTTCTCGTCGGGCAGGACGGGCAGCAGGCCCGCGAAGGCGTCCGCCAGGTTAGGGGTGACCCTGATCGCCAGGTACACCGTCACCACGAACATGACGCCCACCAGGACCGTCATGACCTTCTCGAAGACCGCGTACTTGTTGAACCAGACGAAGACCAGCCCGACCAACCCGCAGGCCACGGCCCACAGTTCGAGCTCCATCACGTCCGGGAACAGCGCCTGGAGCGGCAGCGCGCTCGACGACATCGCGGCCGCGCCGTACACGAAGCCCCAGACGACCACGTAGACGGCGAAGAACCAGGTGGTCCAACGGCCCAGGCTCGCCCAGCCGTCGAACAGGGTGCGGCCGGTGGACAGGTGCCAGCGGCCCGCCGCCTCCGCGAGGGAGATCTTCACCAGGCAGCCGATCACCGCCGCCCACAGCAGCGTGTAGCCGAAGTTGCTGCCCGCGATGAGCGTGGCGACGAGGTCACCGGCGCCGACGCCGGTCGCGGCGACGACGATGCCCGGTCCGATGTACCGCCAACTGGCCTTGCGGGGTACAGAACTCGCCTCACCGGTCACTGTGTTGTCCGTGGTGTCCGCCATGAAGGTCAAGAAACCCTAAAGATCTCGGACCGGCAAGAGGGCATGCGGTGAAGAAGCGCGAGCCCCCACCCCTCCGGCGGCCCGCGGACCCCGGCCCTATTGACCTGACCATGTCATGCACGGACGATAAGCGGCACACCCGCACCTGTACGTCGCTGAACCACCCCCCGCTCCACTCCCCGCTTCCGGAGATCCCGGAATCCCTGGAGAACACAGGAGACTTCATGCGACTTCGCATACGCGGTTCCGGCACCCGCGGCGGCACCCGCTACGCCACGTTCGCCGCCGTCGCCTCCCTCATGACCTTCGCCCTCGCGGCCCCGCTCTCCGCGAACGCCGACAGCACCCCGAAGGCGGCCCCGAGCGCCGAGGCCGTCCGGCAGTACGAGATCCACCAGCAGTCGACTCCCGTGACCCGTACGGCGATCCAGCAGACCGGGGTGACGGTCGACGAGGCGGACGAGGAGACGGTGGTCGTCTCCGGCCGGGCCTCGCAGATCAAGAGGCTTCGCCAACTCGGCTACGACGTCGAGCCGTTGGGCACCGCACCGGACCGGGTCGCTTCCGGCGAGGCGCGGCTCTTCGACTTCCCCTCGGCCGACTCGCGCTACCACAACTACGCCGAGACGACCGCCGAGATCGACCAGCGGATCGCCGCCTACCCGAGCATCATGAGCAAGCGGGTCATCGGCACGTCGTACCAGGGCCGGGACATCGTGGCCATCAAGATCAGCGACAACGTGGCGACGGACGAGGCCGAGCCGGAGGTGCTGTTCACCGCCCACCAGCACGCCCGTGAGCACCTCACCGTCGAGATGGCGCTGTACCTGCTGCGCGAACTCGGCGCGGGCTACGGCAGCGACTCCCGGGTGACCAACATGGTGAACAACCGTGAGATCTGGATCATCCCCGACCTCAATCCGGACGGCGGCGAGTACGACATCGCCACCGGCTCGTACCGTTCGTGGCGCAAGAACCGGCAGCCCAACTCCGGTTCCTCCGCGGTCGGTACGGACCTCAACCGCAACTGGGCCTACCGCTGGGGCTGCTGCGGCGGTTCCTCCGGGTCGACGTCCTCCGAGACCTATCGGGGCCCGTCCGCCGAGTCGGCGCCCGAGGTCAAGGTGGTCGCGAACTTCGTGCGCAGCCGGGTCGTCGGCGGAGTGCAGCAGATCAAGACCAACATCGACTTCCACACGTACAGCGAACTGGTGCTGTGGCCCTTCGGGTACACCTACTCCGACACGGCGACCGGCATGACCGCCGACGACAACGCCGCCTTCAAGGCGGTCGGGCAGAAGATGGCCGCGAGCAACGGGTACACGGCGGAGCAGTCGAGCGACCTGTACATCACCGACGGGTCGATCGACGACTATCTCTGGGGCACGCACAAGATCTTCTCGTACACCTTCGAGATGTACCCGTCGTCCAGCTCCGGGGGCGGGTTCTACCCGCCCGACGAGGTGATCGAGCGGGAGACGTCACGCAACCGGGACGCGGTGCTGCAACTGCTGGAGAACTCGGACTGCATGTACCGGTCGATCGGCAAGCAGGCGCAGTACTGCTAGGGGTTGGACCGGTGGTGGCGAGCTGCGGGCCGTTGGGGGCTGGTCGCGCCCATGCGGCGGAGCCGCATATCGATGCAGCCCCGCGCCCCTAGGGAGTCTCGTCGGACTTCTCTTCAGCCGGCTCCGGAGTCCCGTCCTCGAAGTACTTGTCCATCACCGCGTCCAACTGCTGGTCCCACTCGGCGAATTCGGACCGTGCCGCCGCCTCGATCTCGATCGGGTACCAGCGCCGGTCGGGAGTGTGCACGGTGAGGGTGTAGCGCTTGCCGAAGCGGGGGGTCTCCGTCTCGATCGCGCCGATCTCGTCCCAACGGAACTCGCATGCCTGGTCGTCGAGGGAGAGTCGTACGCCCTGGTGGTCCGCGACGATCTTCGCGCGGCGGTCGGAGGCCTCGAAGACGGGCCCGTCGGGAGCCTCCTCCTCGGCGGGCTCCTCGGCGGGCTCACCGGTGGACTCCTCGACAGGCTCCTCGACGGCCTCCTCCGCGGTCACCTCCGCCCTCTCCGGGGCGGATTCCGCCTCGCCGGACACGGGTGAGGTGAGCCCGGGGATGTAGGCCGGGTCGAATCCGGCGCCTTCCAGGGGCTGGCTGCTCGAACCTATGCGCTGCTCCACAGCGGGCAGTATGGTCGACGATCCTGTGCCCGGCACAGTCGGCCCCTACATCGTTACCGGACGCCTACATGGGGCGGTTGTGCACAGGGGGCGGGCATGTATGTGGGCCGGGCGTGCACATGGAGTGGCCGTCTTCGCTAGCCCAGGACGGCGAGCGCGTCGATCTCGACGAGCAGGCCCGCGGGCAGACCGACGTAGACCGTCGTACGCGCGGCGGGCGGCTGGGTGAGGCCCTGCTCCTCGAAGTAGGTGTTGTAGACGGCGTTCATCTCGGCGAAGTGGTCCACGTCCGTCAGATAGACGCGGATCATCATCACGTCGTCCCAGGAGGCACCGCCCTCCTCCAGGATCGCCTTGACGTTGGCGAGGGTCTGGAGGGTCTGCTCGCGCAGGGTCGGCCCGGCGGGCGTGGGCGGCCTGCCCTCCTCGGCAGGAAGGAAGCCGACCTGCCCGGCGACCTGGAGGATGTTGCCCTTGCGCACCCCGTGGGAGAACTTCGCGGGCGGGGTGGTGTGGGTGCTCGGGGTGAGCGCGATCTTGTCCGTCATGCGGGTTCCTTCGCTGTCGTTCTGCCGGAGTACTCGCCGCTGACGGCGTCGGCCGTGCGGCGGAGCTGCGGGAGCAGGGTGAGGAGTTCCTCGGCGGTGACGACGACGTTCGGCGCGGAGACCGACATCGCGGCGACGACCCTGCCGTCGGCACCGCGGACCGGGGCCGCGATGCAGTTGATGGACTCCTCGTGGCCACCGAGGTCGACGGCCCAGCCCTGTTCACGCACCCGCGCCAACTCCTCCAGGAAAGCAGGGGCGTCGGGTGTCGAACGGGCCGTGTAGAGGGGGTATTCGAGCGTGCCGACGAGGGCCCGCCGCTCGGCCTCGGGAAGGTCCGCGAGCAGCAGTTTCGCGACCGCGGCGACGGTGAGGGCGACGGGCTTGCCGATCCGCGAGTACATCCGCACCGGGTAGCGGCTCTCGACCTTGTCGATGTAGAGCACCTCGTCGTCCTCGTACACGGCCAGGTGGACGGTGTGCCCGCAGCTCTCGTTCAGCCGTACGAGATGGGGGTGGGCGATCTCGCGGATGTCGAGGTTCTCCATCGCCTCCTGGGCGAGCGCGATGAGGCGGGCGCCGAGGCGGTAGCGCTGGTCGGACTGGCGGTAGACCATGCCGTGCTCGTGGAGCGTGCGCAGGAGCCGCAGCGCGGTGGACTTGTGCACACCGAGCCGGTCGGCGACCTGGCCGAGATCGGCGGGCCCCTCGGCGAGCAACGGCAGGATGCTGAGCGCGCGGTCGACGGTCTGACTCATGGCGTGCGTACCTCCTCCGAGGCCGTCTCGGCTTGCGTCCAGCCGGGGCCGAGTCGAAGTCTCCCCCACCCGTCGTCCCCGAGGGCGACGAGCCGGTCGGCGTGTGCGCGGGCGGGGGGCGGGGCGAGGTCACCGGGGGCGGTGAGGACGGCGGCGGCCCAGAGGTGACCGTGCCGGAGGCGGTCGCGCAGGGGGAGGTACCGAAGGGTCGCGGCAAGGAACCCGGCGGCGAAGGCGTCACCGGCGCCGGTGCTGGCCACGACGTCGACGGCGAGGGCGGGAGCGAAGGTGCCCGACGGCGGCGTGCCAACTGTCGGCGGCTGGAACCTACCTGGGGGCGCGGGGCCTCGTCGATGTGCGGCTCCGCCGCGGGGCGCGACCAGCCCCCGCTCGGCCGCAGCCGACACGAACGCGGTAGCTCCCTCACCGCCCTGCTTCACGACCAGCACCCCTGGCTCCGGCAGCTCCGCCCGAATCGCCGACGGACCCCCCGTCACCCCCCACGCCTCCTCCGCCTCGTCCTCCCCCACGAACACGATGTCGGCCCCCCGGGCCAGCTCCAGCAGCACCCGCGGCCCGTCTGCGCCGGCGTCCCGCCACAACCCGGCCCGGTGATTGACGTCGAAGGAGACGAGCGGACGCCCCGGCGCGGGAGTCAGCAACTCACGCACCAGCTCCAGGCACTCGGAGGACAACGCCGCGGTGATCCCCGAAAGATGCAGCACCCTCCCCGCCCGCACCACCGACAGATCGACGTCGGCCACGGACATCGCGGAGGCGGCGGACCCGGCCCGGTAGTAGGCGACCTCGTGCCCGTCCGAGCCCCGCTCCCCCGCCGTACGGAAATACACCCCCGTCGGTCGCGAAGGATCACGGCCCACGGCCGAGACATCGACCCCGTACCCCCCGATCGTCTCGACCAGATGATCCCCGAACCCGTCGGCCCCGACCCGGCTGACCCACCGCACCGCGAAGCCCGCGGCAGCCAACCCGCAGGCCACGTTCGACTCCGCGCCCCCGATCCCCCGGTCGAAGGACGGCACGTCGGCGAGCCGCCCCGGCCGGCCGGGCAGGAGCGTGACCATGGACTCGCCGAGCGCGACGACGTCCACGGCGTCGGAGGCGTTCACGAGGGGCGCGGCTCCTTCATTGACCCGGTGTTCGCCAGGATGTTAGACAGCACTGAGCGGTACACGCAATGGACGTTGCACACAATGCAACAGACTCATCGGGAGGCCCTGTGTCCGGTACCGAAGCGCTCGCCCGCCTCTCGGAGGACCGCGTCGACCACCGGTTCAAGGGTCTCCCCCCGGACGCAGACGGCCTGACCGTCGCCGAACTGACCGCCCAGCGCCGCAACCTCTTCACCGGCGGCTTCACCACCCCCGTACTGGCCCTGTCCGCCGAGCGCCTGGAGCACAACCTCGCGCTCATGGAGACGTACGCCACCCGCCACGGCCTCGCCTTCGCCCCGCACGGCAAGACCACCATGGCCCCCCAGCTCTTCCAGCGGCAGATCGAGCACGGCGCCTGGGGCATCACCCTGGCCGTCCCCCACCAGGTCCGGGTCGCGCGGGCGTACGGAGTCCAGCGGGTCTTCCTCGCCAACGAACTCGTGGACCCGGCGGCGCTGCGCTGGATCGCCGGGGAACTCGCGCACGACGAGGACTTCCGGTTCGTCTGCTACGTCGACTCCGTGCGCGGGGTCGAGCTGATGGACGAGGCGCTGCGCGGGGCGTCCCGCCCGGTGGACGTCGTCGTCGAGCTGGCCGCCGGGGAGGACGCCCGTACCGGTGTCCGCACGGAGGCGGAGTGCGGGGCGGTCGCCGACGCGGTCGCGGCCACCGGGACGCTGCGGCTCGTCGGGGTCGCCGGCTACGAGGGCGAGGTCCCGCGGCCGGACCCGGAGCGCGTGCACTCCTGGCTGCGCCGGCTGGTGGCCCTGACCGCGGAGTTCGACAAGGCGGGGCGGTTCGGGGCGGAGGGACTCGACGAGATCGTGATCAGCGCCGGCGGCAGCGCATGGTTCGACGCGGTCGCCGACGTCTTCGCCGAGATCCCCGAACTCTCCCTGCCGGTGCTGAAGTTGCTGCGCTCCGGCGCCTATGTCTCGCACGACGACGGCCACTACCGCCGGCTGACACCCTTCAACCGGGTCCCGGAGGAAGGCGCGCTGGAGCCCGCGTTCCGGCTGTGGTCGCAGGTCGTCTCCCGCCCCTCCCCCGAGCAGGCCTTCACCAACGCGGGCAAGCGGGACGCGGCCTACGACCTCGACCTCCCGCTCCCCCAGGTGGTCCACCGCGACGGCACCGAGCGGCCCGCGACCGGCATCGAGGTGACCGCCCTCTCCGACCAGCACGCGTGGCTGCGCACCGCCCCCGGGGTGGACATGGAGGTGGGCGACTGGGTCGGCCTCGGTCTCTCGCACCCGTGCACGTCCTTCGACAAGTGGCAGCTGATCCCGGTGGCCGAGGCGGACGGCACGGTCGTCGACTACGTGCGCACGTTCTTCTAGTACGTCCGCACTGTTCCTTTCAGAAGCTTCAGACGGAGGCTTCAGAAGCTTCCAGACGCGGGAGGTCCGGCATGGAGGAGCTCGTCATCCGGGACGCGGACGTCGTCGACGGCAGCGGCGACCCCTGGTACCGCGCCGACGTGGTGGTCGACCGCGGCCGGATCGTGTCGATCGTCAAGGAGGCGGCCGACGCGGGCTGCCAACGCCCCAAGGCCCGCCGGGAGCTGGACGCGGAGGGGCTCGCCCTCTCCCCCGGTTTCATCGACATGCACGCGCACAGCGACCTGGCCCTCCTGCGCGACCCCGACCACAGCGCCAAGGCCGCGCAGGGCGTCACCCTCGAAGTCCTGGGCCAGGACGGGCTGTCGTACGCCCCGGTTGACGACCGGACGCTGAAGGAGGTCCGGCGGGCCGTCACCGGGTGGAACGGCCACGGCGACGACATCGACTTCGACTGGCGGACGGTCGGCGAGTACCTGGACCGCCTGGACCGGGGCATCGCCGTCAACGCGGCCTATCTGATTCCGCAGGGCACGGTCCGCGCGCTCGCCGTGGGCTGGGAGGACCGGGCGGCGACACCCGAAGAGCTGGACCGTATGCGGCGGTTGGTCGCGGAGGGGATGGAACAGGGGGCGGTGGGGATGTCGTCCGGGCTGACCTACACCCCCGGCATGTACGCCGAGGACGCCGAACTCACCGAGCTGTGCCGGGTGGTGGCGCGGTACGGCGGCTACTACTGCCCCCACCACCGCTCGTACGGAGCGGGGGCCCTGAAGGCCTACGCGGAGATGGTCGCGCTGGCCCGGGAGGCCGGCTGCGCCCTCCATCTGGCCCACGCCACCATGAACTTCGGCGTGAACGAGGGCCGGGCGCCGGAGCTGCTGTCGCTGCTGGACGAGGCTCTGGCGGCGGGCGCCGACATCACCCTCGACACCTACCCCTACACCCCCGGCTCGACCACCCTCGCGGCGCTGCTGCCGAGTTGGGCGAGCGAGGGCGGCCCGGAGCAGACCCTGAAAAGGCTCGCGGACGACGGGACGGCCGAGCGCATCCGCCACGACCTGGAGGTCGTCGGCGCGGACGGCTGCCACGGGGTGCCGGTGGACTGGGAGACGATCGAGATCTCGGGGGTCGGGGACCCGGCGCTGGCGCGGTACGTCGGCCGCCGCCTGGACGGCTGGCCGACCGCCCGCCACCTGCTCCTCGCCGACCGGCTGGCCTCGTCGATCCTCCAGCACGTGGGCCACGAGGAGAACGTCCGCACGATCATGCGGCACCCGGCCCACACCGGGGGCTCGGACGGCATACTCCAGGGCGCGAAGCCGCACCCGAGGGCCTACGGCACGTTCCCGCGCTATCTCGGCACGTATGTGAGGGAGTTGGGCGTGCTGTCCCTGGAGGAGTGCGTCGCCCACCTCACGTCCCGCCCGGCCTCCCGACTGCGCCTGCCGGACCGAGGCCTGGTCAAGGAGGGCTACCGGGCCGACCTGGTCCTCTTCGACCCGAGGACGGTGACCCCGGGCTCGACCTTCGAGAACCCCCGCCGACTCCCGACGGGCATCCCCCATGTCCTGATCGACGGCAGGTTCGTGATCGAGGACGGCGAACGCACAGAGGTCTTGGCGGGGCGGGCGGTCCGTAACAGTCCCATGTAACGGAACGCCCAGGTCACCCACCTAGGGGCGCGGGGAACTGCGCGACAAGCCACAACGGACCCGCGCCCGCCGCACAACCCTCATGGCACCCGAGTAGGCGCTACGGCTTCGGCAACGTGCACGCACTCGCGTTCAGGTTCAGCTGATTCCCCGTCGTGAAGCACGCCGGGATGTTGTAGATCTCCTGCGCGTAGTTGATCCCCTCACGGACGGTCACGTTGCCGTTCGCGTCCACCTCGCACGGGTTGTTCTCCGTGCACCGCTGCCCGTCCTCGTTGCCGGTGTTGTTGACGGCGACGACCTTGCCGGTGGACTGGTCGATGACGGGCGAGCCCGAGGTGCCGCCGATGGTCTGGCAGGCGGAGGTGTAACGGACCGAGTCCTTCCAGGTCCAGTCACCCTCCTTCAGCCGGTACACGAACCCGTCGATGTTGCAGCTGTAGAGCCGCTTCCAGTAACCGGAGGCCACGGTGATCGCGGTCCCGGCGGTCGGGTGGGTGTCCTGCACGGTGAGGGCGGAGATGCCGTACGCGCTCTTGATCGAGGCGTACGTGGAGGTGAGCTGGTAGATCGACACGTCCGTGTCGGTCATCGTGCCGTAGGCGAGCTTGCTGGCGCGCAGGGTGGCGACGCGGGTGCCGGAGGAGTTGAGCAGCCCGAAGGTCCGGCTGGACGCCTGGTTGGTGAGCACCTCGCCCGGCTCGGGGAAGCCGGTGGTGAGGCAGTGGCCGTTGCTGAGGACCAGCGCGGGGTCGGTGTCCAGGGAGTTCGGGAACCGGATGACCGAGCCGGAGCAGTTGCTGAGCGAGACGGTTCCGGCGAGGGTGACGGCCTTGAGCGACGGCGACGGTGACGTCAGCTGGGACAGGCCTGCCGTGGCGGAGGTGAGCGTGTCGTGGACCACGGAGGTGACCGTGTCCGTGTCGACGCTCTTGCCGACGCCCGCCGCGGTGGGTTCGGCGGCGACCGCGGGTGCCGCGCCGATCCCGGCCAGGGCCAGGGCGCTGAGCACGGCGACGAGAGGCTTTCTCATGTGGGGGTCCCCTCTTGCGACTTGGGCGGCCGGAAATCTTCCGGCCGCCCGTGAGTTTGTCATGCACATTGTGAAGAAGGGTGGTCACTTGGGCAAGAAGCTGTGCCGAGCCCGCGCCCCTCGACGGGCGAACCTGCACATCCGGGGCGGCACGCACCCGGCGTTCGTCCCCGGCGAGATCAACTTACCCATGCACAGGGCTACTTGGGCTTCTTCGAACCGCCCTGTCCGCGCCCTTTGCCGCCGGAGTTCCCCGGACCGTCCGCGGTGACCGTGACCGAAGGGGTGGCCGACGTACCGGAGGAGGTACGCGCCGACGGGCTCCCGGAAGCCCGGTCCCCGGACGCGTCCGCGGAGGCGGAGGTACCGGCGTCCGAGGTGCCGGGGTCCGGGGATGCGGTGGCACCGGACTCCGGGCCCCCCGAGGCGTTCGCACCCGGGCCCTCCGGGCGGGTGGAGGAGGCCGGGCCGGTGGCCTCACCCGTCACCGAGGAGGCCGAGGGGGCACCGGCCCCCGGTCCCCGCTCGGGCCCGGAATCCGTCAGGGACAGCCCCACGATCAGCGCCGCCGCCCCCACGGCCCCCACGGCTCCGACGACCGCGACGACCCGGCGCGAGCGCCGACCTCCCGTGGAGCGGGCGGCCCGCCGCCGGGCGGCCCGGCCGCCGGACTCCGGGTCGACCGACTCGGGGGCGACGGACTCCGAGCCGCCGCCCCCGGGGGTGCCCGCCCCCACGGCACCGGACTCGATCAGGGGGAGCTCGGCCGTGGCGTCGTACGCGTTCTGCCAGCCGTGCGCGGCCGCGGGGTCCGGGAACTCCTCGTACGCGGGGGTCACCGCGGGCTGCGGCTGATAGACGTTCGGCGCCCCGGACTCGTATTCGACTGGCCTCGACATGGCGACGGATTCTAGGGACGGAAGAGGCCCGTGGGACAGCTACCGGCGATAACGGACCAAACCACCACGTCTCAAGTGGCGGAAAACACGGACCATGGAGCGTTACCGGGCCGTAAGCTCCCAGACATGCAGGTGATCCAGTCGACCAAGCTCGCCAATGTCTGTTACGAGATCCGGGGCCCGGTTCTCGAGGAGGCGATGCGCCTGGAGGCGGCCGGGCACCGCATCCTCAAGCTGAACACGGGCAACCCCGCCGCGTTCGGGTTCGAGGCGCCCCCGGAGATCCTCGAGGACGTCCTGCGGAACGTGTCGACCGCCCACGGGTACGGCGACGCCAAGGGGCTGCTCGCCGCGCGCCGCGCCGTCGTCATGCACAACCAGACCATCGGCATCGAGACCGACGTCGAGCACGTCTTCATCGGCAACGGCGTCTCCGAGCTGATCGTGATGGCCATGCAGGGCCTCCTCGACGACGGCGACGAGGTCCTCGTACCGGCCCCCGACTACCCGCTGTGGACCGCCGCCGTGTCACTGTCGGGCGGTACGGCCGTGCACTACCGCTGCGACGAGCAGTCCGACTGGATGCCCGACCTCGCGGACGTGGAGCGGAAGGTCACCGACCGCACCAAGGCGATCGTCATCATCAACCCCAACAACCCGACGGGCGCGGTCTACGACGAGACCATGCTCAAGGGGCTGACCGACATCGCCCGCCGCCACAACCTGCTGGTCTGCTCGGACGAGATCTACGACAAGATCCTCTACGACGGCGCCACGCACACCCCGACGGCGTCGATCGCCCCGGACCTGCTCACCCTCACCTTCAACGGCATGTCGAAGGCGTACCGGGTGGCCGGCTACCGGGTGGGCTGGATGTCGATCTCCGGCCCCCGCGCGCACGCCGACTCCTACATCGAGGGCCTGACCGTCCTGGCGAACATGCGGCTGTGCGCGAACATGCCGGGACAGCACGGCGTGGTCGCCGCGCTCAGCGGCCGCCAGTCGATCAACGACCTCGTGCTGCCGGGCGGCCGGCTCGTCGAGCAGCGGGACGTGGCGTACGAGCTGCTGACCCAGATCCCCGGCGTGAGCTGCGTGAAGCCGAAGGGCGCGCTGTACCTCTTCCCGCGCCTGGACCCCAAGGTCTTCAAGATCAAGGACGACCGGCGGATGGTCCTCGACCTGCTGCGCCAGGAGAAGATCATGGTCGTCCAGGGCTCCGGCTTCAACTGGCCCGAACCCGACCACTTCCGGGTCGTGACCCTCCCGACCGTCGGCGACCTGCGGGATGCGGTGGGGCGGATCGGGAACTTCCTGGACGGGTACGGCCAGCCGTAGATCTTTCGGTCCGGTTTTTCAGCTCGCTCAACTTTAGACGGAATCTAAGCTAGGATGGTTTCCTGACAGCTCAGGAGGCCATCCCATGTACGAGCCGATCCGCACCAAGTCGGTCCACTCCACGATGGCCGACGCCCCCTCCGACTTCCCCCACCGTTCGCGCGAGGAAGAGCTGGACATCCAGCTGGCCGGCCACCTCGCCGCGCTGCTCGCCGTCACCGACGAACTGCGCGCGCTGGAGCCGTCCGCCGACCTGGACACCGCGGCCGAGCGGCTCGCCGCCCAGGTGGCCCGACTGCGGGGCGGCGGCGCACCGGCGCGCGTGCCCCTGGCCGCGGTCCCCTCCACCCCCGACATCACCGACCTGCACCGCCGCGCCCACGCGGTGGCGGGGCGGGCGCTGCTCGTGGCGGCGTCCCGCGCGGACACGGCGGCGGCGATCCTGGCGGCGGAGCGGATGGACTCCCACGCGGCGGCTCTGGAGCCTCGCGAACTCGCCGCCCACTGAGCCCTACGGCTCCTTCTGACGGCCCCGGTCCGCGCGCACCCGCAGCGACGTGCGGACCGGGTGCCATGCACTGCGTTGGCCTGGGACGGGGTGCCTTCTCGCCGTAGGGGTTCCTGTTGTCGGGCGGCTGCGGGTTGGTCGTGGCTTGTCGCGCAGTTCCCCGCGCCCCCGGAGGGGCGCCCACCGTGCCGTCCGTTTGAATCCGGGACCGGTACTACACCTCCCGTTCACCCTCTTCGCCGGGGAATGTTGGGTTCCGCGAGCACTCTTCACGGCGTGAGACGAATTGCAGGAATCGTCCTCGCGGTACTGCTGATCGGTGGCGTGGTGGCCGCCGTCGTGGCGGGCCGCAGCAGTGAGGACAGTGGCACGGCAACGAAGACCGTGCGTGGAGTGATCGGGTCGGAGAAGGCGGAGTTCTTCGAGGACCCGGACGTGGTGAAGGCCCTCGCCGCCAAGGGCTACACCGTCAGGGCCGAGACCTCCGGGTCCTGGGCCATGGAGGGGCTGGACCTGCGCGGGTACGACTTCGCGTTCCCGTCCAGCCAGG
This sequence comes from Streptomyces sp. NRRL B-3229, assembly GCF_000719505.1. Lineage (NCBI taxonomy): Bacteria > Bacillati > Actinomycetota > Actinomycetes > Kitasatosporales > Streptomycetaceae > Streptomyces > Streptomyces sp. NRRL B-3229. The sequence goes on from NZ_JOGP01000034.1 coordinate 72,942, forward strand.
CCCCGGCCGCCGAGCTCGCCGCGAAGTACAAGGTGCGGGGGACCCTCCCGCGTCCCTTCTACTCGCCCCTCGTCGTCGTGGCGCACAAGAGCGCCGCCGAGGTCCTCGCGGGCAACGGCCTGGCCACCCTGGACGAAGGCCACCGCGGCATCCTCAAGATGGCCGCCTATCTCGACGCGGCCCGCGCCGACCGCACCTGGCAGCAACTCAAGGGGGCCGGGAAGTACGGGGAGTTGACCGGCACCCTCTATCTGTCCAGCACCGACCCGGAGACCTCCAGCTCAGGCGCCCTCTACCTCGCCGCCGCCTCCTACGTGGCGAACGGCGGCAAGGTCGTCGCGAGTGCGGCCGAGGTGAACGGGACGACTCCCCTGCTGCACAAGCTGGTCAGCGTGCAGGGCGCCCAGCAGTCCAGTACGGACGCGGCCTTCCGGGACTTCGTCAGCGGCGCCGGGAATCCCCTGGTCCTCGTCTACGAGTCCCAGGTCGCCTCGCTCCTCGCGGACGGGCAGCACCCGGACGACCTGGTCGTGCTCTACCCGGACACCACGGTCAACAGCGACCACACGGTCGTACCCCTGACCGAGAACGGTCAGGCGCTCGCCGAACTCCTGTCCACCGAACCGCAGTTGCGCAAGCTGGAGGTCCGGCACGGGTTCCGGCCGCAGGGCGAGGCGACCGGGTTCGCCTCGGACACCAGCTATCTCCAGCAGGAACTGACCGGCGTCCGCCAGGCGCCCGTGCCCACCTCCGCGGTGCTGCACGAGCTGGCGCGACGGGCGCGCGGATAACGGGGGGCATCACCTATGACATCCATGAACGACGACACCTTCGTGCTCACACCGCCCGAGGCCGTCGCAGCCGTACCGCGGGAGAAGGCGGGCGGGCTCGTTCCCGTCGATGACTCGGTGCGGGCCGGCATGGCCGAGAGGGCCTCCGCGTATGTGGAGGGGCTCGCGGCGCTCGACGCCCGGTCGCCCGAGTTCGCCGGCAAGGTCGGTGAGATCACCGGGCTCGGGGCCGGCGAGATGCGGGCCGCGGCCGCGCAGTCCAACCGGATGCTGGAGCGGACCGTGCGCAGCCTGCCGGACCGGGGCGGGGACGCCCAGTCGCAGGTGGCGGGGTCACTGGTCGAACTGCGGCGCGTGGTCGAGGACCTGGACCCACGGGACGTGCCCGCCTCCAAGGGCCGCAAGCTTCTCTCCCGGCTCCCCGGCGGCAACAGGCTGCGCGACCACATCGCCAAGTACGCCTCCGCGCAGGGCACGTTGAACCGGATCGTGGGCTCGCTGCGCGGCGGACAGGACGAACTCCGGCGTGACAACGCCGCGTTGCAGACCGAGCGGGTCCGGCTGTGGGAGACCATGGGCAAGCTCCAGGAGTACGTCGTGCTCACGGAGGCCCTGGACGCGGCCGTCGAACAGCACATCACCGCCGTGGCGGATCCCGAGGCGGCCGACTCGCTCCGTGCCGACGTGCTCTTCCCGGTCCGGCAGAAGCACCAGGACCTGCTCACCCAACTCGCCGTCTGCGCGCAGGGGTACCTGGCGATGGACGTCGTACGACGTAACAACGAGGAGCTGATCAAGGGCGTCGACCGGGCGGCCACGACCACCGTCTCGGCGCTCAGGATCTCCGTGATGCTGGCGTCCGCGCTCGACAACCAGAAGAAGGTCGTCGAGCAGGTCAACGCGCTGCGCGGGACGACCGAGGACCTGATCCGGGGCAACGCCGAGATGCTGGCGACCCAGAGCGGGGAGATCCAGCGCATCGCCGCCGACCCCGCGGTGGGCGCCGAGACCCTGCGGGGCGCCTTCCAGCAGATCTACCGCACGCTCGACGCGATCGACACCTACAAGGTCCGGGCGACCGAGGCGATGGCGGCGACCGTGGAGTCGCTGACCGCCGAACTCCAGGAGGCCAGCGGGTACTTGGAGCGCAGCCGGTCGCAGGGCGCCCTGGAAGGGGGCCTCGGATGAGACGACGCGCACTGGCCGTCTGCCTCGCGGCGCTCGGCCTGCTCACCGCCTGCACGGCACAGGGCGACGGGACCGGTGGTGTCCCGACGCCCGGTGTCCCCGGCCCCGCCGAACCGGGCACCCTGCGGGTCCTCGCCTCCAGCGAGCTCAGCGACATGGGCCCGGTCCTCGCCCAGGTCGGGAAGGACACCGGCGTCACGGTCCGGCCGACGTACGTCGGCACCCTGGACGCCGTGAACATGCTGGCGAAAGGGGCCGTCGACGGCCGTTACGACGCGCTGTGGCTGTCCTCGAACGACTACCTGCGCCTGCGGCCCGAAGCGGCGCGGAAGGTGGTCTCCGAGACGCCGGTCATGTCGAGCCCGGTCGCGATCGGCGTCAGGAACGCCACCGTCACCCGGCTCGGCTGGAAGCCCGCGGACGTCACCTGGTCCCAGGTCGAACAGGCCGTCCAGGACGGCCGGTTGACGTACGGCATGACGGACCCGGCCCGCTCCAACTCCGGTTTCGCCACACTGGTCTCGGTGGCCTCCGCCCTCTCCGGCGCCCAGTCGGCGCTCACCGACGCGGACGTCACGAAGGCCACGCCCCGGCTCAAGGAGTTCTTCAAGGGCCAGAAGCTGACCTCGGGCTCCTCGGGCTGGCTGGCCGCGGCCTACGGCCGGCGCGGTGACGTGGACGCCCTGCTCAACTACGAATCCGTCCTCAAGGGCGTCCCGGGTCTGACCGTGATCCGCCCCCGCGACGGCGTGATCACCGCCGACTATCCGCTCACCTCGCTGAAGTCCACGAACGCGCGGACCCGCGAGGACGTCCGGCGGGTGACCGAGGACCTGCGCACCGAGAAGGTCCAGCGGGAGATCACCGCACGCACCCATCGCCGTCCGGTCGTCGCCTCCGTGCCGCCGGCCGCCGGACTCGACACGGCCCGCCGCCGCGAACTGCCCTTCCCGGGCACCCGTTCCGTCGCCGACGGGCTGGTCGACTCCTACGAGAACGAACTGCGCCGCCCGTCGCGGACCGTATACGTCCTGGACACCTCGGGCTCGATGGAGGGCGAGCGCCTGGACCGCCTCAAGTCGGCCCTGACCGATCTCACCGGCGACTTCCGCGAGCGCGAGGAGGTGACGCTGATGCCGTTCGGGTCGCGGGTGAAGGACGTCCGCACGCATGTGGTCGAGCCGTCGGACCCGGGGTCCGGCCTGGACGCGATCCGCGCGGACACCGCGGCGCTGTCCGCGGACGGGGACACCGCGATCTACACCTCGCTGGAGAAGGCGTACGACCATCTCAGTACCGGAGGCGACACCTTCACGTCGATCGTGCTGATGACGGACGGCGAGAACACGGCGGGCGCCGAGGCGAAGGACTTCGACGCCTTCTACGCCCGGCTCCGAGGGGGCCGGCGGGACATCCCCGTCTTCCCCATCCTCTTCGGCGACTCCGACCGCTCCGAGCTGGCCCATATCGCCGACCTGACCGGCGGCCGTCTCTTCGACGCCCAACAGGGCTCGCTGGACGGGGCGTTCAAGGAGATCCGTGGCTATCAGTAGATATCTGGAGTCCCGCAAGAACATCGCGGGCAGTGCGTGCGGCCTGGTCGGTCTGGCCCTGACCTTCACGGGGGTGGCGGGACCGTACTGGCCCGTCGTGGTGGCCGGGCTCTACGGCGCGGGCGCCCTGATCGCCCCGCCGGAACGGCCGGCACTGCCGGACTTCCCGGACCCGTCGACCCAACTGGACCAGGTGCGGGGCGACTTCGAGAAGCTGCGGGAGTATCTGACGGACATCGAGCTGTCGGTCACGGCGGCCGCCCGGCTGCGCGAACTCACCGAGCTGCTGGCCGCGTTGCTGGACCGCACCTGGTCCGCCGAGTTGCTGGCCCACGACCCGGAGGGCGTGCACGCGCTGTCCCGGATCGTGCGCCGGGACCTGCCGGAGGCGGTGGACAGCTTCGCCCGGACCCGGTGGTGGACGCGGATGACCCCGGGCGCGGACTCCCCCGAACTCCAGCTGGAGCAGCAGCTCGGGCTGATGAAACGGGACGCGCAGCAGCTGGCGGCGGCACTCCGGGACACGGAGGCCCGCCGCCAGGAGACCCACACCCGGTACCTGGAGGACCGGGGCGGGCCGCACGGGATCAGAGGCAGCTGACACGGACGTCGCCCGGGTCGGTCGGGCAGGTGTCGGTGTCGGGCCCGGCAATGAGACAGGCACAGTCCTCTGGGTGCAAAAGGCAGCACGCCCCGCACGCCGTTGTGCGGGGCTGTTCGTGACTCAGGGCCTGACGGCCCTCGTGCCGCCTCCCGCGGCCGGCCCGTGACGATCACGGGTCAGGGCTCCCATCGGGGCCGGCCGCGGGGGTGTGGGAGGGGACGTCACCCCAGGCGCTTCACCAGCGCGTGGTACTCGTCCCACAGTTCCTTCGGCGTGTGGTCGCCGAAGGTGTTGAGGTGCTCGGGGACGAGGGAGGCCTCCTCCCGCCACACCTCCTTGTCGACCGTGAGCAGGAACTCCAGGTCGGTGTCGGCCAGTTCGAGGCCCTTGGTGTCGAGCGCCGCAGGAGTCGGCAGCACGCCGATCGGCGTCTCGACACCCTCCGCCCGGCCCTCCAGCCGCTCCACGATCCACTTCAGGACCCGGCTGTTCTCACCGAACCCGGGCCACACGAACTTGCCGTCGTCGTTCTTGCGGAACCAGTTGACGTAGTAGATCTTCGGCAGCTTGGACTGGTCCTTGTCCTTGGCCACGTCGACCCAGTGCCCCATGTAGTCGCCCATGTTGTAGCCGCAGAACGGCAGCATGGCGAAGGGGTCGCGGCGCAGCTCACCGACCTTGCCCTCGGCGGCGGCGGTCTTCTCGGAGGCCACGTTGGCGCCGAGGAAGACGCCGTGGTTCCAGTCGAAGGACTCGGTCACCAGCGGTACGGCGGAGGCGCGGCGCCCACCGAAGAGGATCGCGGAGATCGGCACGCCCTTGGGGTCCTCCCACTCGGGCGCGATGATCGGGCACTGCGAGGCGGGCACGGTGAAGCGGGCGTTGGGGTGCGCGGCCGGGGTCTCGGACGCCGGCGTCCAGTCGTTGCCCTTCCAGTCGGTGAGGTGCGCCGGGGTCTCCTCCGTCATCCCCTCCCACCAGATGTCGTTGTCGTCGGTGAGGGCCACGTTGGTGAAGACGGAGTTGCCCCACAGCGTCTTCATCGCGTTGGCGTTGGTGTGCTCACCGGTGCCGGGCGCGACGCCGAAGAAACCGGCCTCGGGGTTGATCGCGTAGAGGCGGCCGTCCTCGCCGAACCGCATCCAGGCGATGTCGTCGCCGATGGTCTCGACGGTCCAGCCGGAGATCGTGGGCTCCAGCATGGCGAGGTTGGTCTTGCCGCAGGCCGAAGGGAAGGCGGCGGCCACGTACTTGGACTCACCGGTCGGCGGGGTGAGCTTGAGGATCAGCATGTGCTCGGCGAGCCAGCCCTCGTCCCGGGCCATCACCGACGCGATCCGCAGCGCGTAGCACTTCTTGCCCAGCAGGGCGTTGCCGCCGTAGCCGGAGCCGTAGGACCAGATCTCGCGGGTCTCGGGGAAGTGCGAGATGTACTTGGTGGAGTTGCACGGCCACGGGACGTCCGCCTCGCCCTCGGCGAGCGGGGCGCCCAGGGTGTGCACGGCCTTCACGAAGAAGCCGTCGGAGCCGAGCTCGTCGAGGACCGGCTGTCCCATGCGGGTCATCGTGCGCATGGAGACCGCGACATAGGCGGAGTCGGTGATCTCGACGCCGATCGCGGAGAGGTCCGAGCCGAGGGGGCCCATGCAGAACGGGACGACGTACATCGTCCGGCCCTTCATCGAGCCGCGGAAGACGCCCTTCTCGCCCTGGAAGATGTCCCGCATCTCGGCGGGGGCCTTCCAGTGGTTCGTGGGGCCCGCGTCCTCCTCCTTCTCCGAGCAGATGAAGGTCCGGTCCTCGACGCGCGCGACGTCGGTCGGGTCGGAGGCGGCGTAGTAGGAGTTGGGGCGCTTGATCGGGTCGAGCCTCTTGAAGGTGCCCTTCGCCACGAGCTCCCCGCACAGGCGCTCGTACTCCGCTTCGGATCCGTCGCACCAGACCACGCTGTCCGGCTGGGTCAGTTCGGCGATCTCGTTCACCCACGAGATCAGTTCCTTGTGCTGGGTCGGGATGACAGAGGGAGCCGCGATGTCGCGCGCCACGATTGCTCCTAGATGAGGGATTTTTGGTTTGGAGGCCCCGTGGGGGCTGCGGCCCGGATGCTTCTCGCGCCTTCTCGGTGGTGACCTAGGCGCTCATCCGGTGCCGACCGCACTCATTTGATCATCCGACTGAAGCGCCCATCTGTCCAGAGGGCATCACAGGTGAGCGGAGTGAGGATCGCCACGCTTTCCTTGTGCACAGCGCGTTTATTTGCGTGTACGTAGAGTTGTCCTGACCGTTTCTTTACAGCCAACTCCCGCGAGCCGATGGCCACTCCTGACCGTCGACCCCTCCGCACTCACCCGGCACCTACGGCCGTCTCGGTACGATGCGGGTCATGACGCTGCCCGCCCCCGACGCGCCCTCCCTGTCCCACCAGATCAAGCAGACCGCTCAGCACCTTGCCGAGCCGATCAAGCCGAAGCTCCGCGGCTGGCTGCATCTGGGCATGTTTCCGGCCGTGCTGATCGCAGGTCTGGTCCTGACCGCCCTGGCGAACTCCACCAGAGGCCGCATCGCGTGCAGCATCTATGTCCTGACGGCCTGCCTGCTGTTCGGCGTCAGCGCGCTGTACCACCGGGGCAACTGGAGCCCGCGCATGGACGGCGTCCTGCGCAGGCTGGATCACGCCAACATCTTCCTGATCATCGCCGGCACCTACACCCCGCTGACGATGCTGCTCCTGCCGGGCAGCAAGGGGCAGTGGCTGCTGTGGGGCATCTGGGGTGCGGCCGTGGCCGGCATCCTCTTCCGGGTCTTCTGGGTCGGCGCCCCGCGCTGGCTCTACACACCCTGCTACATCGCGATGGGCTGGGCGGCCGTGTTCTTCCTGCCCGACTTCATGCGCGCGGGCGGCGTTGCGGTGCTGGTCCTGGTGATCGTCGGCGGTCTGCTGTACAGCGCGGGCGGGGTGATCTACGGCCTCAAGCGGCCGAACCCGTCACCGCGCTGGTTCGGCTTCCACGAGGTGTTCCACTCCCTCACCCTGGCCGCGTTCGCCGTCCACTACGTCGGCATCTCACTGGTGGCCTACCAGCACGGATAGCCCCACCGGCAGCTTCCAGGGCCACGGCTTCCCGCCGTGGCCCTTTTTGCACGCCCCAATAGATTGACACTCACTCTCTTTTGAGAGTTACTCTCATTTCATGGACACTCTCACTCCAGACCCCCGCCGCTGGTGGGCCCTGGCCGCCCTCGTCGCGAGCATGCTCACGCTCGGCTTCGATTTGACGATCCTCAACGTGGCGCTGCCGACGATGGCCGCCGACCTCGACGCCGGCACCGGCGCCCAGCAGTGGATGGCGGACGCCTACGTCGTCGTCTTCGCGGCCCTGATGCTCCCCGCCGGCCTGCTCGGCGACCGCTTCGGCCGGCGCCGCATGCTGATCACCGGACTCGGCATCTTCCTCGCCGGCTCCCTGGTCGGCGCCCTGGCCGGAGACGTGAACGCGGTGATCGCCGCCCGCGCGGTCATGGGCGTCGGCGGCGCCCTCGTCACCCCGCTCGCCCTGTCCGTCCTGCCCACGCTCTTCGCCCCCGACGAGCGCACCAAGGCCGTCGGCATCGTCTCCGCCGCCTCCGCGCTCGGCCTGCCGCTCGGCCCGATCATCGGCGGCTGGCTGCTCAACCACTTCTGGTGGGGATCGGTCTTCCTGGTCAACGTCCCGATGGCCGCGCTCGGCATCGCCGCCTGCGTCTTCCTGCTCCCGGAGACCCGGGACCCGTCCTCCCCCGAGGTCGACGCCCTCTCCGCCGCGCTCACCGTCACCGGCCTCGGCAGCCTGGTCTACGCGATCATCGAGGCACCCACCCGCGGCTGGGGCGACCCGCTGGTCCTCGGCATGCTCGCGGCGTCCGCCCTGCTGATCGCCGCCCTGGTCGTGCGCGAACGCCGGGTCCGGCGCCCCATGCTCGACATGAGCCTGCTCACCCACCGCGGCTTCCTGCTCAACACCGTCGCCGCGACCCTGGTGAACTTCATCCTCTCCGGCCTGCTGTTCGTGCTCCCGCCCTTCCTCCAGGCCGTCCTCGGCCACGACGCCCTCGGCACCGGCGTCCGCCTGCTGCCGATGATGGGCGGACTCCTGATCGCCTCCCGCCTCGCCCCGAAAGCGGTCGCCCGCTTCGGCGCCCGCGCCACGGTGAGCGCCGGCCTGGTGGTCCTGGCCTTCGCCGGGATCCTCGGCAGCCGTACGACCATCGAGTCCGGCTACGGCTTCGTCGCGCTCTGGCTCTCCCTCACCGGATTCGGCTTCGGCCTCTCCCTCATCCCTGCCATGAACGGCGGCCTGAGCGCCCTGCCCCGCGACCGCGCCGGCAGCGGGTCCGGACTCCTGATGACCATGCGCCAGGTCGGCGGCGCCATCGGCATCGCCCTGCTCGGCAGCCTGCTCGCCGCCGGCTTCAAGGACCGGCTCGACGTCACCGGGCTGCCCCCGGAGGCCGCCGACACCGCCGGCGAGTCGGTCGTCGCCGCGCACCTCGTCGCCCGGCGCACCGGCTCGGCCGACCTGCTGGCCTCCGCCAACAGCGCGTACGTCCACGGCATGGGCGTCGTCCTGCTGGTCTGCGGGATCGCCGCCCTCGTCGCCGCCCTGCTCGCAGCGGCCTTCCTGCCCTCCGCACCCCGCCCCACCGAGACCTCCACCGCCCCGGACACGGCTGCCGAGGAGGCCGATGCCCGACAATGACTCACATGACACCCGCACGCTCCTTCCCCCTCTCCGACAGCCCCCAACTGGGACTTCGCGAGCGGAAGAAGATCAAGACACGCACGGCGATCCGCGACGCGACCTACGCCCTCATCCGGGAACAGGGCTATGAGGCGACGACGGTCGAGCAGATCGCCGAGCGTGCCGAGGTGTCACCGTCCACGGTCTTCCGCTACTTCCCCACCAAGGAGGACATCGTCCTCACCGACGAGTACGACCCGATCCTGGTGCGGGAGCTCCACGAGCGGCCCGCCGACGAACCGTGGACGGAGTCCCTGCGGCACGTGCTGCGCAAGGCCGTCGCGGTCGGCCTCGCCGAGGACCCGGAGGCCACCCGGATCCGCTCCCAGCTCATGCTCCAGGTCCCCGCGGTGCGCGCCCGGATGCTGGAGAGCATGTCCGTCACCGGCCGCATGCTCGGCGAGGCCGTCGCCGAACGCAGCGGCCGGTCCGGGGACAGCCTGGAGGTCCGGGTCTACACGATGTCCCTCATCGGCGGCCTCACCGAGGTCTCCCTGTACTGGGCGGAGAACGACTTCCAGGACGACTTCGCCGAGCTCTTCGAGCGCGCCCTGACGGTCATCGAACGCGGCCTGCCCACGAAAAACCCCTGAGACCGGCCCCGCCCCGCATGACATCCTGACCGGGTGAGCGCCCCGGAGATCCACATCCAATTCGCCCCCGAACTGGCCCTCTTCGTCCCACACGGACGCCGGGACGGAACCACCCCGCTCACCACCGACGGGGTCTCCTCCCTCGGCCACGTCGTCGAGTCGACCGGCGTGCCGCTCACCGAGGTCGGCACGCTGCGGGTGGACGGCCGCGAGGTCCCGAGGTCCTACGTCCCCGCAGCGGGCGACTCCGTCCAGGTCGAGCCCGTCGCCCGCCCCCAACAGGTCCCCGGCGCCCCACTGCGCTTCCTCCTCGACGTCCACCTCGGAACCCTCGCCCGCCGGCTGCGCCTGCTCGGCGTGGACACGGCGTACGAGTCGACGGACATCGGCGACCCTGCCCTCGCGACCCGCTCGGCCACCGAGAAACGGGTCCTGCTCAGCCGCGACCGGGGTCTGCTGCACCGCAGGGAGCTCTGGGCCGGCGCCTTCGTCTACAGCACCCGCCCCGACGAACAGCTCCACGACGTCCTGGACCGCTTCCGCCCCGACCTGCGCCCCTGGACCCGCTGCACCGCCTGCAACGGCCTGCTGCGCGCGGCGACCAGGCAGGAGGTGGCGGACCGGCTGGAGAGCGGCACCCAGCGCTCGTACGACGTCTTCGCGCAATGCGAGGACTGCGGCCGGCCGTACTGGAAGGGCGCCCACCACGAACAGCTGGAGGCGATCGTGGAGCGCGCCCTGGCCGAGTTCACGTCCCCGACCTAGGGGCGCGGGTCCGTGTCGATGTGCGCCTCCGCCGCGGGGCGCGACCAGCCCCCACCGGCCGCACCCGCTCAACCCCCCAATGCCACCCGCAAGGCGTCCGCGTCCGTCGTCGGCGCGTCACAGGTGAAGTGCCGGCACACGTACGCCGTGGCTTCACCGCCCACGAGGATCCGGTCGGCGAGCAGTGGGAGTTCACCGCTGTCAGGGGTCCCGACGGCCACGACCGCACCCGGCGCGGTCCCCAGAAGTGCCGTGCGGTGCAGGGCCCTGGTCGCGTCGTCGGTCAGCGAGGGCCCCACGACCGCGACCTCCCTCGGCCCGTCCAGGAACGCCTCGGCCACCGCGAGCCCCCACCCGATGAACCGCGGCACCCGGGGCCCGAGGGCCTTGACCACCCCGAGCGCCTTCTCCGCGGCAGCCCGATGGGGCTCGGCACCGGTCTGCGCCGCGTAGGACAGCAACGCCCCGGCAGCGGCGGTCCACCCGGACGGCACCGCGTTGTCCGTCGGATCCTGCGGCCTGCGGATCAGCCGCTCGGCGTCGGACGCGGTGTCGAAGAGCCCCCCGTCCTCCCCCGTGAACCGGGTCAGCACATGGTCGAGCAGGAACCCGGCGAAGTCGAGCCAGACGCCCTCCCCGGTCACCGACGCGAGCGCGAGGAAGCCCTCGGCGACATCGGCGTAGTCCTCCAATACCCCCGCGTTTGCACCGACTTGACCGTCCTTGCTGGTACGGGAGAGACGTGCCTGCTCGTCCAGATGAACCCGTACGAGAAGGTCCGCGGCGCCGAGCGCGGCGTCGATGAGGTCGGGACGGTCGAAGTAGGCACCGGTCTCGGCGAGCGCGGCGACGGCGAGACCGTTCCACGCGGCGACGACCTTGTCGTCCCGCCCGGGGGCAGGCCGCAGCGCCCGCGCCTCGAGCAGCCGCCGCCGGATCGACTCGACCTTCTCGGCGTCGAACACGGTGTCCTGCTGCGGCAGTTGCAGCACGGACTGGCCGTGCTCGAAGGTGCCCTCCTCGGTGACCCCGAAGTACTGCGCGGCAAGCTCGGCGTCCTCCTCCCCGAGCACCTCCCGCAACTGCTCCGGCGTCCACACGTAGTACGCACCCTCGACGTGCTTCCCACTCCCGTCGTCACTGTCGGCGTCCAGCGCGGAGGCGAACCCGCCCTCGGCGGTGCGCAGTTCACGCACCATGAAGTCGGCGGTGTCGAGAGCGACCCGCCGAGCGAGCTCGGAGCCGGTGGCACGCCAGAGGTGGGCGTAGACGCGGCACAGCAGCGCGTTGTCATAGAGCATCTTCTCGAAGTGCGGCACCACCCAGTCCCGGTCGACCGAGTACCGGGCGAACCCGCCGCCGAGCTGGTCGTGGATGCCCCCGCGGGCCATGCGCTCACAGGTGTCCTGCGCCATCTGCAACGCGCCCTCGGCGCCGGTGCGGGCGTGGTGCCGGAGCAGGAACTCCACGACCATGGACGGCGGGAACTTCGGCGCCCCGCCGAATCCGCCGCGCTGCGCGTCGTACTCCCGCGTCAGCCCCAGCAGAGCCGCGGCGAGCTGCTCCTCACCGGGTGCCTTCGAGTCGCCGTAGGAGATCTCCCGCCCGGCGAGATCCCGCACGATCTTCTGCGCCACCTCACCGACCTCGTCCCGCCGATCGGCCCAGGCGGCCCGCACCCCCTCCAGCACCTGCCGGAAGGAGGGCATGCCCTGCCGGGGAGTGGGCGGAAAGTACGTACCGAAGTAGAACGGCTCGGCGTCCGCGGTGAGAAACACGGTCATGGGCCACCCACCCTGCCCGGTGGCGGCCTGCACGGCCTCCATGTAGACGGCGTCGACGTCGGGACGCTCCTCGCGGTCGACCTTCACGCTCACGAAGTGCTCGTTGAGGTAGTCCGCGGTGGCCTGGTCCTCGAAGGACTCATGAGCCATGACATGGCACCAGTGGCAGCTCGCGTACCCGACGCTCAGCAGGACGGGCTTGTTCGCCCTGCGCGCCTCCTCGAAGGCCTCGGCCGACCACGGCCACCAGTCGACGGGATTGTCGGCGTGCTGGAGAAGGTAGGGGGACGTCTCGTGGGCCAGTCGGTTCGGCATGGGGTCCATCCTGCCGCAGTACCCCGGCGGTGCGCCGTCAGGCGGGCCCCGGAGGGTGACGTCGGGCCTTCACCTGCCGGGGGAGCCGCCGGGCGCGCCACCCCGCGCAGCGGCTTCACCGACCCGCTCACCGTGACCCGGCACCCCCGCCCTCTCGCCCCGGTGCGCCGTCGGCAGCACACTTGACCAAGAAAGCCGTTGCCGCCGGAGGGGGAAGTGACATGCGGGACGCCCATCGGGCGGAAGCCGAACGGCTGTTGGTGCGGGCCGTCGAGGAGGAGGTGCGGCGTTCGGGCGGGCGGGTCGACGGGGTCGTCCTGCTGTCGCGGGCCCGCGGATCGCTGGACGCGATGGCGCAGTCGGCCGCGGAGGAGTACGAGGCGTACACGCGCGCGCTGGACGAGGCGCAGGCGGGGCAGCTCACCTTCGGGCAGCGGTACGCGAAGGAGGCGTCCGGAACTCCCCTGCTGGTGGCGGCGGTTGCCGCGGTCGCGGCGGCCGTCGCCGACCTCTCGCTCGGCACCGGCGCGGGCACCGCGCTGGGCGCGGGCGCGGTCGTGGGGGTCGTGGGCGCGGCGGCGACCGTGGTGAAGGTGGCGGGCTCGCATCTGCCGGCCGCGCACCACCGGGCGGGGGCGTTCGGTCAGCCCGGCGGCCCCGAGCAGCTGCGGCTCCAGTGGCTGACCGCCCTGGAGGTACGGGGCATCCGGCCCTTCCTCGACCAGCAGCGGGTGCTGAGCGCGTCCACCGGCCCGAAGAAGGCGGGCGGTCCGCGACTGCGCGGCGCGGACAAGAGCGCGGCGGCCCGTGGCCGGAGTGTGCTGGAGCAGTCGTTCGGACAACTCCCGGAGCTGATAGCTGAGTTCGCGGGCCGCCGTACCGAGATGGGGCGGATACGGCAGTGGGTGCAGGCCTCGCGTGCGGCCACCGAGACCCGGCCGACGGTGGTCGTGCTGCACGGGCCGCCCGGCAGCGGCCGTACGGCGCTCGCGGTCCGCGCGGCGCACGACCTGAAGGACTACTTCCGTGGCGCGTGTGTCGTGGACCTGCGCGGCGACAGCTCCGAGGAGCCTCCGCTGTCGACCCGGGACGCGCTGCTGCATCTGCTGAACCGGCTCGGCGCGCCGCGCGAGCAACTGCTGTTCCGTGAGCGTTCCTCGCCGGACCAGCAGGTCAAGCGGTTGAGCGAGCTGTACCACCAGCATCTGACCGGGCTGGCGGTGACGATCGTGCTGGACGACGCCTCGGACCCCGAGCAGGTCCGCGTCCTGGTCCCGGAGCGTTCCGACAGCCTGGTCCTGGTCACCGCGCGCGGGCCGCTCGACCTGCCGGAGTCCCTCGCCGCGCAGGTGCACCAGCTGCCGGTGGCCGCCCTGGACGCGGCGGGCGCCGAGGAGCTCCTGGACGCGGCGGCACAGTCCGCGACCGGCCCGTACGACGCTCAATCAGCCGATCTGATCAGGGAGTTGTGCGGCGGTCTGCCGTTGGCGCTGCGGATCGCGGGTTCGTCCCTCGGTCCGCGCTCGCCCCGTCAACTGGCCACGGATCTCAGCGCGTACGGCCCGGTGGAACCGATCGAGCGGGTCCTGTGGCTCCGGTACACCGACCAGTCGGAGCCGGCCCGTCGGCTGCTGCGCCGGCTCGCGCTCGCCGGACGGGCCTCCCTCGGCGCCGCCGCGGCGGCCGCGCTGCTGGCCACCGACGAGACGGAGGCGACCCGGCATCTGGTCGCGCTGGCCCGCGCGGGCCTGATCGACAACGTGCGCGGCAGCCGGTACCGCGTCCACGACGTGGTGCGGGCGTTCGCCCAGGCCAGGCTGCTGGACGAGGAGGAGGCGGCCGAGCGCACGGCCGCGCAGGAACGTCTCATCGTGAACTACGCCGATCTCGCCGACTCCGTGCTGCGTCTGGTGGACGGCAACATGTCGACCCGCTCGGACCGTTTCAGCCCGCACGGCTTCACCTCCCTCGACGAGGCGCTGCGCTGGCTGGACGACGAGTCGAGCTTCATCACGGCGGCGCTGCGGCACGCGGAGGGCGTGAACCAGGGGGCGGTCCTGAACCTCCTGGGCGCGCTGTGCGACTACTGCCTGCTGCGCGGCGACCTCTACCGACTGGGTGAGATCAGCGAGTTGGCGCAGGCGGTGGACCAGGGGCTGCTGGTCCGCTCGGTGCAGTGGCGCACCGGTATCGCCGCCCGTCAGCTGGGCGAACTGGACAAGGCCCGCACCACGCTGACCTCGGTGGTCGATCTGTACATGGAGGCCCATCACGACGCGGGTGCCGCGCGGGCCCTGTGCTCGCTGGGCATCACGCTCCATCACCAGGGCCAGTTGACGGAGGCGGCGGCGAAGCTGGAGGAGGCCCTGCGGCTCCAGTCCGTCCCGGAGCTGGCCACCGACCGGGCCTGGACGATGCACGCCCTGGCGGCGGTGGAGCGGGACCGCGGGCGGGTCGCCGAGTCCCTTGACCTGCTCACCCGCTCCCTGGTCCTGCACCGCGCCGGCGAGTCCGTGCACGGCGAGGCGTGGGCACACTTCCAGCTCGGCCAGCTGAGCCTGCGGATGGGCGACGTTCCGCGCGCGGAATCGGAACTGCGGACCGCCCTCGACCTGTACGGCCGTACCCGCGACGGCCGTGGCGAGGCGTGGGCGCTGACCCAGCTGGCCCGGGCCCGGCTGGTGGCAGGTGACCCCTCGGCAGCGGTGGACGGTCTGCGTCAGGCGGCCTCACGGCACCGCGACAACGAGGACGCGCGCGGGGAGGCGTGGACGGTGTACTACCTGGGGCAGGCGCTGGAGGAGACGGGCAACCTGGACCTCGCGGTCCGGGAACTGGAACGTTCCCGCACGATGTTCTCGCGCATGCGGGACGTCTACGGGCTTGCCTGCGCCCGTCACCACTCGGCCCGTGCCACCCGCGACCAGCGCGCCGCCCAGACCGGTTCGCTGCGCAACTCGGGCTTCGCCCGCCAGCTCCTGGTCGACGCCCGCGCCGACTTCCAGCGCATCGGTGTCGCCCACGGCGAGGCGTGGACCTGCCTGGAACTCGCGGTGGTCGACGCGGGCAACGGCCGTACCCCGCAGGCGCTGGCCCTGTGCGAGGAGGCGACGGCGCTCTTCACCTCGTACGGCGACCGGCGCGGCGAGGACTGGGCCCGCTTCCTGCGCTGCACGCTGCTGCCCTATGCGGCGCCGGGCGGCGTGGAGGTGGGCTCGGCGGTGGCGGCGGAGGAACTCGCGACCCTCGCCCGCGACGGCCACCCCACCCGCGACGGCAAGCTGGAGGAGTACGTCGAGGCCTACTCCCTCCTCCTGGAACGCGGCGTGAACCTGGAGGCGGGCTGGCAGGCCTGGCGCCTGGGAATGGTCCCGAACCGGCACGCCCGAGAGGTGATGGGGGTGGAGACAACGGCTGCGCCGCAGTGACGGCAGCTCCGCGGAGGGACGCGGGCGGGGCCCGGCGGCGTGGGCGCGGGCAGGGGGGCTCGACCCGGCTGGGTGCGGCGAATCTGGACGGGACACCGGGACCGCCGGAGCGCCTCGCTTCCTACCGACACCGGGACGGCGGGAGCTCTTCGCTCCCTACTGGCGTCGCGCCGATCGCAGCGCCCCGATCGTGGACGGGACGTGGGCCGGCACACGGGCTCGGACGGCTCGGATCGCCCGGTCCGTCTTCCACACCGTGGTCACCGGCCGCCGCTCACCCACCGGCGGGAGGGGGTACGGCCCCTCTCGCCGGCTCCCGCCAGCTGCCGCAGCGATCAGCCCTTGCTCGGCGAGGCCTTCCCCGACGGGCCGGACGGCCCCTCCGTGGCGCCTCGGGCGGCGGAGCCCTGCGCTGCGGTCTCCTTGCCGGCCGTGCCGTCGCCGGAGGCCCCGTCCTCCGGGGTCTCCTTGAAGTCGACCTTCCTCATGTGCTTGCTCATGGACTTCATCAGGGCCCACACCGCCAGGGCCATCGCCGCGAAGACGATGAAGCCGAGGACGCCGGGGGTGACCTTGTCCTCGTCGACCTCCTTGGCGAAGGTCACGACGTGCGTCATTGCCAGGCTTGCGCTTGCGCTCATGTCAGGCATTGTCGCGGATGCCCGCAAAGAGGTCGTCCTCGGGGAGGGAGGTATCGACGAGGGACTTCGCCAGCTCGTACTCCTCCGTCGGCCAGACCTCCTTCTGGATCTCCAGCGGCACCTTGAACCAGCCGCCGTCGGGGTCGATCTGGGTCGCGTGCGCGATCAGCGCCTTGTCACGGATCTCGAAGAACTCCGCGCACGGGATGTGCGTGGTCAGCGTCCGGTCCCGCATCGGCGAGTCCTCCCAGCGCTTGAGCCAGTCCCCGTACGGCGACTCCAGCCCGCGCGCCAGCAGGGCGTTGTGCAGGGCCTCGGTGCGGGGGCGGTTGAAGCCCTGGTTGTAGTACAGCTTCTGCGGCTGGTACGCCGGGCCGAACTCGGCCTCCGGGTACTTCTCGATGTCCGCCGCGCCCTCGAACGCCACCATGGAGATCTTGTGGGTCATGATGTGGTCGGGGTGCGGGTAGCCGCCGTTCTCGTCGTAGGTGGTGATCACCTGGGGACGGAAGGAGCGGATCTGCTTCACCAGTTCGCCGGCCGCCGTGTCGACGTCCTCCAGGGCGAAGCAGCCCTCGGGCAGCGGCGGCAGCGGGTCGCCCTCGGGCAGTCCGGAGTCGACGAAGCCGAGCCACTCCTGCCTGACGCCGAGGATCTCGCGGGCCTCGTCCATCTCCTTCTTGCGTACCTCGTGGATGTGCTCCTCGATGTACTTGTCGCCCTGGAGCTTCGGGTTGAGGATGGAGCCGCGCTCCCCGCCCGTGCAGGTCACGACCAGCACGTCCACCCCCTCGGACACGTACTTCGCCATGGTGGCCGCGCCCTTGCTCGACTCGTCGTCGGGGTGGGCGTGCACGGCCATCAGTCGCAGCTGGTCAGTCAAGACTCAATCCTCGTAGGTCGGCGCCCCCGGTGTCTTCGGGTGCGAACGGCGGCTTCTATAGTGACCGAATCGGGGGGCGTTTCATTCCACGGTCTCGGTTTACCAGGAGACGATCATGAGCACGGCGAGCACTCAGCTGCCCGAGGGCCGCTACGGCCGTTCCTCGGACGAGCGCGCCGACCACAAGCTCAAGATCGTCGGCGCCGTGCTCGGCACCCTCGTTCTCGTGCTGATCGGTTACTTCGCGTACCACTACGTGGGCCAGAACAAGATCAGCGGCGAGGTGATCGCCTTCGACGCGAAGAAGACCGCGGTCGAGGTGCATCTGGAGGTCCGCAAGGACTCCGGCGCCTCCGGGTACTGCACGGTCCGCTCCCAGGCGGCCGACGGCTCCGAGGTGGGCCGGGCCGACTTCCGCTTCAGCGGTGACGCCACCCGCATCGACCGGCTCGTCACACTCCGTACGACGGCCCCGGGCACCACGGCCGAGCTGCTGGGCTGTCACGCCGACTGACGTCACCCCCGATGCTTGCCTCTGAGCTGCGTCGACGTATTTCTGTGGGCTTATGTCCTCCCCCTTCGGCCCCCGAATTGTTAGGCTCGTGGTTTCGCCCATCCGTGAAGGAACATTCTTCTGGGTAGGGCGATGCTTTGTATTCCCAGTACCTACGAGGAGCACCTGTGACCCAGACCAGCGAAGACGTCACCTGGCTTACGCAGGAGGCGTACACCAAGCTCAAGGAAGAGCTGGCGTACCTGTCTGGTCCCGCGCGCGAGGAAGTGACCGCGAAGATCGCGGCCGCGCGCGAGGAGGGCGACCTGCGCGAGAACGGCGGGTACCACGCAGCCAAGGAAGAGCAGGGCAAGCAGGAGCTCCGCATCCGCCAGCTGACCCAGCTCCTGGAGAAGGCCAAGGTCGGCGAGGCTCCGGCGTCGGCGGACGGCACCGTGGCGCCCGGCATGGTCGTGACCATCGCCTTCGACGGTGACGAGGACGACACCATGACCTTCCTGCTCGCCTCCCGCGAGTACGCGAGTGCGGACGTCGAGACCTACTCGCCGCAGTCCCCGCTCGGCTCCGGTGTGATCGGCCACCGGGTCGGTGAGGACGCGGAGTACGAGCTGCCGAACGGCAAGAAGGCCTCCGTCACCATTCTGAAGGCCGAGCCCTACAGCGGCTGACCCGGCCGCCCCACCGCCCTCGACCGGCCCCCGGCGCCCTTACGGCGCCGGGGGCCGTGTCATGGGCTCAGCCGTGCGCCCGGCGGTACTTGCGGACCGCCAGGGTGCGGAAGACCAGGACGATCACGACCGACCAGATCAGCGAGGCCCACACGGGGTGCTGCATGGGCCAGGCGTCGGAGGCCTGGAAGCCCGGCGGGAGGTTGCCGAACAGCTCGCGGCATGCCTGCACGGTGGCGCTGAACGGGTTCCACTCCGCGATGTGTCTCAGGAACGTCGGCATCTGGTTCGCGTCCACGAAGGCGTTCGAGATGAACGTCAGCGGGAACAGCCAGATCAGACCGCCTGAGGTCGCGGCCTCGGGGGTGCGCACGGACAGGCCGATGAGCGCGCCGATCCAGGAGAAGGCGTATCCGAGCAGCAGGAGCAGGCCGAATCCGGCGAGGACCTTGCCGAAGTTCTCGTGGGTGCGCCAGCCGACGATCAGCGCGACGAGCGCGAGTACGACGAGGGTGAGCGCCGTCTGGGCGAGGTCGGCGATGGTCCGGCCGGTGAGTACCGCGCCCCGGGTCATGGGCAGGGAGCGGAACCGGTCGATGAGGCCCTTGTGCATGTCGTCGGCGATGCCCGCGCCCGCGCCCGCCGTGGCGAAGGTGACGGTCTGGGCGAAGATGCCGGCCATCAGGAACTCGCGGTAGGCCTGGGTGGAGGTGGACGAGCCGACCTGGATAGAGCCGCCGAAGACGTAGGTGAACAGCACCACGAACATGATCGGCTGGATCAGACCGAAGATGATCACCTCGGGGATCCGGCTCATGCGGATCAGATTTCTGCGGGTGATCACCAGGGAATCGCTCACGGCGCTCACTTGGCGCTCTCCTTCTTGTCGCTCTCCTCGCCCTTGGCCTCGGCCACGTGTCCCGTCAGGGACAGGAAGACGTCGTCGAGGGTGGGCCGGCGCAGTCCGATGTCGTCGATCTCGATGCCGCGGGTGTCGAGCTCACGGATGACCTCGGCGAGCAGTTTGGCGCCGCCGGTCACCGGGACGGTGAGCTTGCGCATGTGGTCCTCGACGGCGGTCTCCCCCTTGCCGAAGCCGCGCAGGACCTCCGCGGCGGACTGGATGTGCTCGCGTTCGTGCACGACGACCTCGACGCGTTCTCCTCCGGTGCGGGCCTTGAGCTCGTCGGAGGTGCCCTGGGCGATGACCCGGCCATGGTCCACGACGGCGACGTCGTGGGCGAGGTGATCGGCCTCCTCCAGGTACTGGGTGGTCAGCAGGAGGGTCGTACCGCCGGAGACCAGCTGCTTGATGACCTCCCACAGCATTTGGCGGTTGCGCGGGTCGAGGCCGGTCGTGGGCTCGTCCATGAACATCACGGGGGGCGAGACGACCAGCGCGGCGGCGAGGTCGAGTCGGCGGCGCATGCCGCCGGAGTAGGTCTTGGTGGGGCGGTCGGCCGCGTCGGCGAGGTCGAACTGCTCCAGCAGCTCGGTCGCGCGGGCCTTCGCCGCCTTGGCCTTCATCTGGTAGAGCTGGCCGACCATCTGGAGGTTCTCGCGGCCGGTGAGGTATTCGTCGACCGCCGCGAACTGGCCGGAGAGGCCGATGGAGCGGCGGACGGCGTCGGGTTGCTGCTGCACGTCGAGGCCCGCGACGACCGCGCGGCCGCTGTCGGGTTTGAGCAGGGTGGTCAGACAGCGGACGGTCGTCGTCTTGCCGGCGCCGTTCGGTCCGAGGAGGCCCAGGACGGTGCCCTCCGGGACATCGAGGTCGACGCCGTCCAGAGCCTTTACGTCACCGAAGGTCTTGACCAGGCCTTCGGCGTAGATGGCGCCAGGCATATGAGTCTCCACGTCGTCGGGGAATCTGGGGAAAGCCTAGGGAGGCGCGACTGCGTCCGCCTTCTCTTTTCGCACACACCATAACGCGATGTATCGCGTCTCTCAATGGACTTTCCCGAACGAGTGAACCCCGGGGCCGGGGGCCTGGCCGATGACCTGCCCGGTGACCTCAGCCGATGACCTCAGTCGATGACGAGGTAACCCGCCTGGCGCAGGGCGCGGCCGACCTCGGCGCAGTGCTCCGGCCCCTTGGTCTCCAGGTGCAGCTCGACCTCCGCCTCCGCGAGCCCGAGCCGTGGATCGGTCCGGACGTGGCTCACGTCGAGGACGTTGGCGTCGACCGCCGACAGCACCCCGAGCAGCGTCGCGAGGGCACCCGGCCGGTCGGTGAGGCGGAGCCGTACGGCCAGGTAGCGGCCCTGCGCGGCCATGCCGTGGCGCAGGACGCGCTGGAGCAGGACAGGGTCGACATTGCCGCCGGACAGCAGCGCGACGACCGGTCCCTCGAAGGCGCCGGGGTCGCTCAGCAGGGCCGCGACCGGGCTCGCCCCGGCCGGCTCGACGACCAGCTTGGCCCGCTCCAGGCACAGCAGGAGGGCGGCGGACAGCTCGTCCTCCGACACCGTGCGGACCTCGTCCACCAGTGCGTCCACGATCCCGAACGGCACGTCGCCGGGCCGCCCGACCTTCATGCCGTCCGCCATCGTCGCCGGGTTCTCGATCGCCACCGGGCGCCCGGCCGCCAGCGAGGGCGGATAGGCGGCAGCGCCCGCCGCCTGCACGCCCACGATCCGCACGTCGGGCCTCAGGGCCTTCACGGCGATCGCGACGCCGGCCGCGAGTCCACCGCCGCCGATGCCGAGGACGATCGTGCGCACCTCGGGGCACTGCTCCAGGATCTCCAGGCCGACCGTGCCCTGGCCCGCGATGACGTCGGGGTGGTCGAAGGGGTGGATGAACACCGCGCCCGTCTCGGCCGCGTACTCCTGGGCGGCGGTCAGCGTCTCGTCGACCACCTGGCCGTGCAGCCGCACCTCGGCGCCGTAGTCCCTGGTCGCGCTGACCTTCGGCAGCGGGGCGCCCTTCGGCATGAACACCGTGGAGCGCACGCCGAGCAGCGTGGAGGCCAGCGCGACGCCCTGCGCGTGGTTTCCGGCGCTCGCGGCCACGACACCCGCGGCCCGCTCCTCGGGCAGCAGCCCGGCGATCCGCACGTAGGCGCCGCGGAGCTTGAACGACCCCGTCCGCTGGAGGTTCTCGCACTTGAAGTGCACCGGCGCGCCCACCAGCTGACTCAGATGGCGGCTGCCCTCCATGGCGGTCGTCCGCGCCACGCCCGACAGCATCTTCTGCGCGCCTCGCACGTCGTCTAGTGTCACCGGCGGCACGGAGTGGGCCTTGCGGTAGTTCATGACTCAAGTCTCGCAGTTCACACGTGCGGACTCGCGCTGTGACCAACGTCCGAGACGGGTTTGCGCAGCGCTGGTACGGCTTGCCTCCCGGCCGCGTACTCTGTCCCCCAATTCAGCTCCCCCTTTCATGAAGTGAGCCTCCGGCCATGCCCACTACACCTGAAATGTCGATGGACATGACGACCGTCGGTGACACCGGTCTCCTCGACACACTCCAGCACGAGGTGGCGCTCTTCGCCCGTCGTGCCGAACAGACCCGGCTCGGCGGGGTGGGGCAGGTGCGCAACTCCATGGACCGGGCCGCGTACCTGCTGCTCAACCGGCTCGACAAGGAAGGTCCGATGGGCGTCAAGGCCCTCGCGGCGAGCATGGGGATCGACTCGTCGACCGTCACCCGGCAGGTGGCCCCGCTCGTCGACACCGGGCTGGTCAAGCGCACCTCGCACCCCGAGGACGGGCGCGCCGTGGTGCTCCAGCTGTCCCCGCGCGGACAGTCCCGGCTGGAGGAAGTGCGCTCCTCCCGGCGTCAGTTGATGGCCGAGCTGACACACGACTGGGCGCCCGAGGAGCGCGAGGCGTTCTGCACGCTCCTCACGCGCTTCAACACGGCGCTCTCCTCCCGGATGGCCGCCCAGGACGTCCCGGCACCGGAGGTCCAGTCGTCCTAGCCCCTCCCCGCACACGCGTGTGCGGCCCCACCTCTTGACCGGACGGCCGTGCCGGGCCTCATATGAGACCGGGGGGCCTTCGAGACCGGGTTCTCGTGGTCGTGCGAAGCCGTCGTACGACCGTCCGCGGCGGCGGGAGGTGCGGTGCGGCAACGGCAGGTGGTCCAGGGCACGCGTCGGGCCAGGGAGTTCGAGGCGTTCGTCGCGGGCGCATCCGGGCGGCTGCTGCACACGGCCACCCTCCTGACGGCGGAGGCCCCGGACGACAACCCGCGCGCACGACGGCTGCTGACCCTGGCGCTCGCCCACACGTACGCGTGCTGGGACCGGCTGCGCGGCGAGGATCCCTACGACCGGACCCGCCAGGACCTCGCGCTGCGCTACGCGCACGGCACCTGGCGCCGCCACGGACTGCTGCTCCGCGGCCGTACGCACTCCGCCGGCCCACTGGCCGGGCTGGCCCCCCAGGAACGTCTGATCGTGGTGCTGCGGCTCTACGAGGGGGTGGCCGAGGAGCAGGCGGCGGCGCTGCTGGGTCTGCCCACGGAACGCGTCAGCACGATCTGCGACCGGGCGACGGCGACCCTCCTGCATCCCCCGCGCGAGGCCGCACCGGCGGTGGTGGGCGCGAAGGCGAAGGTGGCGGCGTCATGAGACACGCGCTCGTGAGACACCCGCTCCCGGGACCCGCACTCCTGGGACACCCGCTCCCGAGACCCGCGCTCGTGAGACACCCGCTCCTTGGACGCACGGAACGCCCGGGGAGGTTCGCGTGAACCGGAGCCAGCGTGAGGCCGCCGTGCGGCAGCTCATGGAGCGGGCGACGCCGCAGGTGCCGGCGGACCTCTACGGGGACGCCGTACGGCGCGGGACGCGCATGCTGCGGCGCAGGGTCGTGGCGCGCCGGCTCATGTGGCTGGCGCTGTTCGCGGCGGGTGTGGCGTTCACGGTGTGGGCGCTGACCGCGCACCCGTGGGTGGAGCCGCCGTCCACGACGACTCCACCGATGACGGGCTGGTGAGCCCGGGCCGCTCGTGAGCCCGGCCGCCGGCCGGTGCGGCCCCGGACTGCTCCCGGACTACTTGGTCAGCGCCTGCTGGAGGTCCTCCAGCAGGTCGTCGACGTTCTCGATGCCCACGGACAGGCGCACCAGGTCCGCGGGCACCTCCAGGGCCGAGCCAGCCACGGACGCGTGCGTCATCCGGCCCGGGTGCTCGATCAGCGACTCGACGCCGCCCAGGGACTCTCCCAGGGTGAAGATCTTCGCGCGGTTGCAGACCTCGACGGCCGCCTCCTCGCCGCCCTCCACCCGGAAGGAGACCATGCCGCCGAAGGAACGCATCTGCTTGGCGGCGACCTCGTGGCCGGGGTGCTCCGCCAGGCCCGGGTAGAGGACCTGCGTCACGCGCGCGTGCCGGGTGAGCATGTCGGCGACCTTGGTGGCGTTCTCGCTGTGCCGGTCCATCCGCACCGACAGCGTCTTGGCGCCGCGCAGCACAAGCCAGGAGTCGAAGGGCCCGGCGACCGCGCCCATCGCGTTCTGGTAGTACGCCAGCTCCTCGCCGAGCGTCTCGTCGGCGGTGACCAGCGCGCCCCCGACGACGTCGGAGTGGCCGCCCATGTACTTGGTCAGGGAGTGCACGACGACGTCGGCGCCCAGCGACAGCGGCTGCTGGAGGTAGGGCGTGGCGAAGGTGTTGTCGACGACGAGCTTCGCGCCCGCGTCCCGGGAGACCTGGGCGACGGCGGCGATGTCGGTGATGCCGAGCAGCGGGTTGGAGGGGGTCTCCACCCACACGGCCTTGGTCTTCGGGGTGATCGCGGCCCGTACGGCGGCCGGGTCGCTGGTGTCGGCGACCGACCATTCGACCCCCCACCGGGCGACGACCTTGGCGAACAGCCGGAAGGTGCCGCCGTACGCGTCGTTGGGGATGACCACGTGGTCGCCGGGGCTGAGCAGCGTACGCAGCAGGCAGTCCTCGGCAGCCAGTCCGGACGCGAACGCGAGGCCCCGGCGGCCGCCCTCGAGGGCGGCGAGGTTCTCCTCCAGGGCGGTGCGCGTCGGGTTGGCGCTACGGCTGTACTCGTAGCCGCCGCGCAGACCGCCGACCCCGTCCTGCTTGTAGGTCGAGACCTGGTAGATCGGGGGGACCACCGCGCCGGTGAGGGGGTCCGCGGTGTTGCCCGCGTGAATCGCGAGGGTCTCGAAGTGCTGACTGATGTGCGTGTCGCTCATGGGCCCCGAGGGTAGTCCGCTCGCGAGGCGGATGACGGACACCGAGGTCGGGGCGGTCGTACGGCAGGGTTTTCCCCCGGCGTCGGGGCGGGGGATTCCTGAGCGGGCGTGCGGTGTTGCGGGGCGGTCGGGCCATGGGCCGGTGCTGCGCGGCGGGGCTTGCGGGCCGCGGGCCGGTGCTGCACGGCTGGGCGTTCGGGCCGCGGGCCTGTGCTTCACGGCAGGGCGTTCGGGCCGCGGGCCTGTGCTTCACGGCAGGGCGTTCGGGCTGCTCGGGGCGGTTTTCCACAGTGGGTTCGTGTGTCGGTGCGGGAGTTTTCCACAGGCCGCCGACCGGGTTGGGCAATTGTCGGTGGCGTCTGGAACTCTTGAGGCATGGAGATTCTCTGGGTCCTGATGGCGGTGGTCCTGCTGGGCTTCGTGCTGCTCCCGTTCCTGCGGCGCAGGCGAGGCGGGATCGAGCAGGTCCCGGCAGGCCACCCGGACGCCGCGGACCCGGCGGACTACGGCTTCGTGCTGCAAGAGGAGCTGGACGTCCGCATGCCCGGCCCCGACCAGGACCTGCTGGACGTCCTGGACCTGGTGCAGCGCACCCAGGACTACAAGGCGGCCTCCCAGCTGCTGGCCGGCACCGAGCGGGAGGGCGAGCAGCGCTGGCAGCGGGTGCAGGCCTTCGCCGGTGCCGCCTCGCTGGAGTTGCAGCAGCGGCCGGGCGGCGTGAGCGAGGCGCCGGGCGGACAGTGGCTGCGGGTGTGGCGGGCCGAGCAGCCCAAGGACGCGGGCGGCGCGGCCGTGCACGCGGAGTTCCTGGTGCAGCAGGCGTGGCGCACGTCGACGCCGGGCACCGACGACTTCCGGATCATCATGGAGGAGGCGAAGGCGGCCTGCGGCGAGGCGGCGCTGCTGGCTCCCGGCGATCCCGTGCCGTACATCGTGGAGCTGTCCGTCGCACGCGGACTGGGCTACTCACAGGCGGAGTTCGAGCAGCTGTGGCTGAAGATCCTGGACCGGGCGCCGACCCATATGGGAGCGCATCTGGCCGCGCTGCACTACTGGTGCGAGAAGTGGCACGGCTCGCGGGAGCAGGCGTACGGCTTCGCGGAGGCGGCGGCCGCCCGTGCCCCGCGGGGTTCGTTGCTGGCCGCGATGCCGCTGTTCGCGGTCTTCGAGCACCTGCCGGAGGTGAACCTGGTCAGCGGCTTCTATCAGAGCGAGGTCGTCACCAAGGCGATCCACGGCGCGCTGCACGCGGTGCACTCGGCCCGCGCGGACGACCCGATGCTGGCTCATGTGCGGCATCTGCTGCTGTTCTTCCTGGTGCGCGGTGAGCGCTGGGCGGAGGCGATGAGTCAGCTCGTGCACATCGACGGCCACGTCGGCGCCCTGCCCTGGACCCTGTCCACGGACCCGGCCGCCGAGTTCGCGATATACCGGGCCCTGGCGGTGGCGGGGTACGAGGCGAACGGCGGCAGTCCGGCGACACTCGCCCAGTGACGCCGTAGGCGACGGTGCACGGTCTCGCCGCTCAACGCCCACTCTCTGCGTCCTCACTTGCGTCTCCCCAGCCGCTGAAGAAGGAGCCCGCGTCATGCTGTTCGGTCGTACACCCGTTCTGCCCACGCCCGAGCAGGCGTTGCAGGGGCGCCCGGAGCCGGTGTTCAGGGTCCCGGACCGGCACACGGTCCTCGGTCCTTCGCGATCGAGCACTGACACCAGCAGTACCTTGACAAGAACCCGGCGGTACTGCGGGTGGGGCGGGACGGGCGTGTCCTGTCCGATCGGCATCGGCATCGGCATCGGCATCGGCGAGGACGAAGGCTGACGTTGCCGAGTGGGCTCGGGTGGGTTTCGGGACGCAGGAACGGCAGACCCTCGCCGAAAATCAGTGGCCACCCCTGTCGGCCCACCTCACGCTGTACGCCATGGAAGAACCAACACGCAGGATCCGTGCGGCCCACTCGGACTCCACGATCACCGTCTACCAGGCGTACTCGCGCGAAATCGGCCTGCCGGCTGCCCGCGCCGGTCGTTTCCCGGCCGCGTGGAAGCGGGACAGGATGACGTGGATCAAGCCGTCGTTCCTGTGGATGATGTACCGGTGCGGCTGGGGCGCCAAGGAGGGGCAGGAGACCGTCCTCGCTGTCGAGATCAGTCGCGAGGGCTTCGACTGGGCGCTGCGCAACGCGTGTCTGTCCAGCTACGCCCATGGCCTGCACCCCAACCGGGCCACCTGGCAACGCCAGTTGAAGCGTGCTCCCGCGCGCGTGCAGTGGGATCCCGAGCGGGACCTGCACCTGCAACCCATGCCGTACCGGTCCCTGCAACTCGGCCTCTCCGGCGAGGCCGCGCGACGCTACGCCGACGAGTGGACCATCTCCATACGCGACGTGACCCCACTCGCCCGCGAGATCCACGCCCTCGTCAGCAGCGGCGACCTGGACTCCGCCGCCCGGCTGCTGCCCCAGGAACGCCCCTACCCCGTCGAGGACGAGGTCCTCGCCCCGTTGCACGGA
Source organism: Streptomyces sp. NRRL B-3229 (assembly GCF_000719505.1). Lineage (NCBI taxonomy): Bacteria > Bacillati > Actinomycetota > Actinomycetes > Kitasatosporales > Streptomycetaceae > Streptomyces > Streptomyces sp. NRRL B-3229. The sequence continues at coordinate 100,121 of NZ_JOGP01000034.1, forward strand.
TGACACGGTGGTCCCGGACAGGTGCCTCGTGCCCGTTCGGGCTGGGGCCGGTCCAGGGAATGAGCGGCGACTTCGCGCGGCCGGCCTCTGAGGCTCAGCTTTCCCCCGGTGGCTCTACCTGCACCGGTGCGCCGTGGCCGATGGTCATGGACCAGCGCACGGCTGAGGGTGCTTCGACCGAGGCGACGCCGTCGCGGTCCGCCCCTGTCAGGGCCACCTCGTTGAAGATGGTGCTGCTCTCGTCGGCGGCACATGGCTGCGAGAAGGAGACCTGGACGGACCGTACGGCCACCTTGATCTTCCCTTCGCCCTGGCAGCGCACCGCAATGATGAGGGTCTGGCCCTTCCTGCCCTTGCTGTAAGCGACACCGGCGCCCCCGCTGGTCATTTCCTGGCGGCCGGCAAGAGTCTCACTGACGTCCAGCTCCGGCGGGGTCTGCACGGAGGGTTGTGCGGTGCTTGGCGCGGAGGTCGCCGTCGCCGGACCGGCCGAGGAGGAATGCCGAGGCTGGGCGGCCTGCCTGGCGTCCGGATGATCTGTTGTGCATGCGGCGGCGGGAAAGACCGTCGCAACGCACAGGAGACTCAGTCCTGTTGCGCGGGTCCAGCGCGGCATATCGGTCCTTCCAGAGGCGTCGTGCGAAGGCTGCGGGCATGGTCGCTGCCCTTGCATGCCTCGGGGACGTACCAGCACCTCCCGCGATCATGTCAGTCCTGGAGACGGGCTCCCGTCTTCGTCGCATTTCCTGAGGAAGACATGAGGTCACCCGCGATCACGGCGAACACCATCTGGTCACGACCGGTCGGTGGACTTCTCGGTGCCGGTTTCGCCTCGCACCCCGGGCACCGGCCACGACTTGGTGAGGGTTCGCGCGGGACCGCGACCGGACGACAAACCGCCCCCGGAGAAACCGAACCGGACCACAGCGATGAGTTCCGTGGCCGCCCGCAGTCCCAGCTCCGTGAGCGGGCGAAAGCGAAAGGAAGCGTGGACATGGGCGAGCTGATGCAGGTCGCGGACGGGGTCTGGGTGCGGCAGAGCGAGTGGGTCTGGTCCAACTCGGTCGTGGTGCGCGGGGACGAGGGGCTGGTCCTGATCGATCCCGGCATCCACGGCGCCGAGCTGGACCGGCTCGCCGATGACGTGGACGGGCTCGGTGTGCCGGTGGTCGCCGGGTTCTCCACCCACCCCCACTGGGACCACCTGCTCTGGCACCCCCGGTTCGGTGACGTGCCGCGCTACGCCACGGCCCCCTGCGCCCACCTCGCCGGCCAGGCCCGGGAGCGCGCCCAGGCGATGGCGGCGCAGAGCGCCTCCGCCGTTCCTCTCGACCTGGTCGCACTCGTGACCCCGCTGCCCGCGGAGGGCAGCCCCCTGCCGGGCGAGGTCGTCGAGCATCGGGCGCACGCCGTCGGCCACGCCGCGCTCCTCCTCGCGGACCGCGGTGTCCTGCTCGTCGGCGACATGCTCTCCGACGTACTGATCCCGCTCCTGGACATCCGTCAGGACGATCAGCTCAGCGCCTACGAGACGGCGCTCGACCTTCTCGAGAAGGCCGCCGCCCACGCAGATGTCGTCGTCCCCGGCCACGGCGCCCTCGCCACAGGCAGCGAGGTGACGGCCCGCCTCACCGCCGACCGCACCTACATCGCCGCCCTACGACGGGGAGAGGAACCGGCCGACGCACGCCTGGCGGCCGCGGAATGGCTGGCCGCCCCCCACCGCTCGAACCTGGAGCAGGCGCGAGTGCGAGAAGGGTAGGAGGGCGGCCGCGAACGACAGGAGGGCGGCCTGCACTCCCGCGCGTCAGTCCTTCGCCCGCTCCGGCAGCCTCCAGCCCGGGCGGGGGAAGTGGCAGGTGTAGCCGTCGGGGTAGCGCTGGAGGTAGTCCTGGTGCTCCGGCTCGGCCTCCCAGAAGGGGCCGACCGGCTCGACCTCGGTGACGACCTTGCCGGGCCACAGGCCGGACGCGTCCACGTCCGCGATCGTGTCCTCGGCGATCCGCTTCTGCTCGTCGTCGACGTAGTAGATCGCCGAGCGGTAGCTGAGGCCGATGTCGTTGCCCTGGCGGTTCTTGGTGCTCGGGTCGTGGATCTGGAAGAAGAACTCCAGCAGGGTGCGGTAGTCGGTCCGCTCGGGGTCGTAGAGGATCTCGATGGCCTCCGCGTGGGTGCCGTGGTTGCGGTACGTCGCGTTCGGCACGTCGCCCCCGGTGTATCCGACCCGGGTCGCCGTCACACCGGGAAGACGGCGGATCAGCTCCTCCATCCCCCAGAAGCATCCGCCCGCCAGCACGGCCCTCTGCGTCTGCGCAGCCATTGCCGCTCCTCCCATATATGTCCGCTCGGTCATTCGAGGCGCTCGGCCCACATCTCACCGGCAGTCCACGCCCACTGTGCTCAACGCAGCAAGGGTCCCGCCGATTCCGCCTCCCTGAGCCGCCGTGCCGCCGTGCCGCCGTGAGGCCGACGGGCATCTCAAACGCCGCCTCCCCGTCATTCGGCCTCCGCCGAAAAGGAGCTTTGGCCGCGAGCACCCTGTCCTACGATCCCCGCATGCTGATTCGTCGGACATTACGGATGATCGTCATACTCGCCGTAACCCTCGTCGGAGCGGTCAGGGGCGGTGTGGGCACCGCCCAGGCCGAGGGAAGCGGAAGCGGAGCCTCTTACGACCGGCAGTTGCTGTTCTACAACCACTCCTACGGCGTGCTCGACCGGGAGACCGCCGATGCCATCGAGCACTCCGCCTACCTGAAGGACTTCGCGAGTTTCGAGGTCCGCACCACGACCGGCTCCGGCGGGCAGACCTGGACCGGCCGCTATCTGCGGGGGCGCGAGACCTACCTGGAGCTGTTCGGGGTCGGTGACCTCCCCGGCCCGGACGGCACGCTCGGCGCCGCCGGACTGGGCGTGTCGACCGAACGGGACGGCGACCTGGCCACGGTCGCCGAGCGCATGAAGAGCGAGGGCGCCACCCCCGTCGAGTTCCTCCAGACCCGGGACTTCGGTGACGGGGTGCCCGTGCCGTGGTTCGACGCCCTGCTCACCGCCACCGAGTACGACGCCTTCCAGGCCTGGGCGATGGAGTACCGGCCGGAGTACTTCGCCGATCCCCGGAGCAACACCGAGCCGGCGAGCTTTCCCGGCGACGTCGGCAGGGAGCGCTATCTCTCCGACGACTACCGCAACCACCTGATGCGTGACATCACCTCGGTCCACCTCGCCGTCACCGAGGGCGACCTCGCCGACACCGTGCCGCTGCTGCGGGCCGGCGGGTTCACCGTGCGGACCCTCGCCAGTGGTGGCGTGGTCGCGGAGGGCGGCGGCACCACGATCCGGCTCGACGCCGTGCCGCGCGCGCAGGCCGGGTTGCAGCGGGTCACCATGTCCCTCAACCGGCCCGTGAAGGACCGGCACGTGGAGGAGATCGGCAACTCGACGCTCACCGTCGGACCCGGCAGCCACGCGGTGTGGACGTTCCCGGCCAACGGCACCCCGTAGAAAGGCAGCAGGAGCGGGGGCGGCCGACGCCGCCCCCTACCGCTGTCCCCTATCCCCCGCTCCCGTACGGCCGCGTCAGTATCTCCAGCCGATGGCCGTTCGGGTCGTCGAAGTACGCGCCCCGGCCGCCGTCGTTGCGGTTGATCTCGCCGGGGCGGTGGTGGAAGGGGTCCGCCCAGTACGTCAGCCCCGCTCGCTCCACACGCGCGAAGATCGTGTCGAACTCGTCCTCGGAGACCAGGAACGCGTAGTGCTGGGGCGTGATCTCGTCGGACGTGTCCATGTAGTCCAGGGTCACGCCGTTGGGGATCTCGACGGGGACGAAGGGGCCGTACTGCGGGCTCACCCTCAGGCCCAGGATGTCGGCCAGGAAGCGGGCCGAGGCCTGCTTGTCGTGAGCGGCGACGATGGTGTGGTTCAGCTGAACGGTCATCGTGCGGGCCTCCCGGAAGCCACGGTGCGTGACAGTGCCTCCTCACGAAAAGCCTACTCGCAAGGACCTCTCCGGCGGCCGTACGCCCAAGGACCCCGTCGGCCGCCGTACGGCGAAGGGCCCCGGCTGCTCGCCGGGGCCCTCCACCCAACCGGTCGGTGTCAGATCGTCGCCGTGTCGATCACGAACCGGTACCGCACGTCGCTGTTGACGACCCGCTCGTACGCCTCGTTGATCTCGGACGCGGCGATCAGCTCGATCTCCGCGCCGAGGCCGTGCGAGGCGCAGAAGTCCAGCATCTCCTGGGTCTCGGCGATGCCGCCGATCATCGAACCGGCGAGGGTCTTGTTGCCGCCGATGAGGGAGAAGAGGTTGAGCGCGACGGGCTCCTCGGGGGCGCCGACGTTGACCAGCGCGCCGCCCGTCTTGAGCAGGCCGAGGTAGGCGCCGAAGTCCAGTGGGGCCGACACCGTGGAGAGGATCAGGTCGAAGGTGCCCGCGAGCTCCTTGAAGGTGTTCTCGTCGCTGGTCGCGTAGTAGTGGTCGGCACCCAGCTTCAGGCCGTCGTCCTTCTTGCGCAGGGACTGCGACAGGACGGTGACCTCGGCACCCAGCGCGTGCGCGATCTTGACGCCCATGTGGCCGAGGCCGCCCAGGCCGATCACGGCGACCTTCTTGCCGGGGCCGGCGCCCCACTTCTTGAGCGGGGAGTAGGTGGTGATGCCGGCGCACAGCAGCGGCGCGGCCTCGTCGAGGGACAGGCCCTCGGGGATGCCCACCACGAAGTTCTCGTCGACGACGACCTTCTCGGAGTAGCCGCCGTAGGTGGGCTCGCCGTCCTTGCCGACGGCGTTGTACGTGCCGACGTTGCCGCCGGTGCAGTGCTGCTCCAGACCGGCCTTGCAGTTCTCGCACTCACGGCAGGAGTCGACGAGACAGCCGACGCCCACGCGGTCGCCGACCTTGAACCTGGTGACACCGGGGCCGACCTCGGAGACCACGCCCGCGATCTCGTGGCCCGGGACCATCGGGAAGATGGCCTCGCCCCAGCCCTCGCGGGCCTGGTGGATGTCGGAGTGGCAGATACCGGCGAACTTGATGTCGATCAGGACGTCGTGCTCGCGGACCGCCCGGCGCTCGATGGTGGTGCGCTCCAGGGGAGCCTTGGCGGCGGGGGCGGCGTATGCGGCAACAGTGGTCATGAGGGTGGTTCTCCTCGAAGGGGGGTGCGCGCCCGGCTGCCTTCTGTCGTGTTCCATCCGTCCGGGCACGATGTACAGCGTGCCCGGAGAACCGTCATCCACCCAGGTCACCGCTCAGCCTACGTTCGCTGTGCCTACTACTGGCGGGGACAGGATCGTGTGCGTACGACCGTGAATACTTGACGTATGGACGAGATGGCCGAGGAACGCGCCGGAGGCGGCTCACTGGACCGGCGTGCCGAGCTCAGCGAGTTTCTGCGCACCCGGCGGGCCCGGCTGAAGCCGGAGGACGTGGGGCTGCCGGAGTTCGGGCGGCACCGCCGGGTGCCGGGGCTGCGGCGGGAGGAGCTGGCGCAGCTGGCGGGCGTCTCGGTGGCCTACTACACCCGCCTCGAGCAGGGCAACGGGCGCAACGTCTCGGCGGAGGTCCTGAACGCGATCGCCCGCGCGCTGCGGCTGAGCGACGCCGAGCAGGCGCACCTGACGCATCTGGCGAAGCCGAAGCAGCACAAGAAGAAGGCGGGCGCGCGGACCGAGCAGGTGCGCGGGCCGTTGCGGCAACTGCTGGACTCGATCGAGGTCCCGGCGTACGTCTCGGGGCGCCGGTCGGACATCCTCGCCTGGAACCGGATGGCGGCAGCGGTCTTCGGGGACTGGTCGGAGCTGCCGGTGGCGGAGCGGAACTGGGCCCGGCTGGTGTTCCTGAAGCCGGAGTACCGCGATCTGTTCGTGGACTGGGACCAGAAGGCGTACGACATGGTCAGCTATCTGCGGATGGACGCCGGCTGCCACCCCGACGACCCGCTGCTGTCCACGCTGGTCGGTGAGCTCTCGCTGAAGAGCGAGGAGTTCCGGCGGCTCTGGGCCACGCACGACGTCAAGGAGAAGAGCTACGGCGTCAAGCGCCTCCGGCATCCGCTGGTCGGCGACCTGGCCCTGCACTTCGAGTCCTTCCGGCTGTCCGACGGCACCGACCAGGCCCTGATCACCTACCACGCGGAACCGGGCTCCCCCTCGGCGGAAGCCCTCCGCCTCCTGGCCAGCTGGGGCGCGGACGCGACCCGCGCGGGGGAGTCGGCGCGCCCCTGAACACCGGGCATGGGCACACCCCTGGCGCGCCCCTGAACCCCGGGCACGCCCCCGAACGCTGATCGGCAGCACCGGGTTTCTCTCCCCTCCTCCCCCCGGGTCTCAGCCTCGATACGGCGGCGCCGCCCCCCACGTCCACACGGGAACCGGCTGGTCCGCCGGCGGTTTCGCGTCCGGGCCCGAGAAGTGGACCGCGAGACGGGTGCCCCACTCCACGTACGCGAGGAACGCCGAGCGGAACTCCGGGTCGGTGGGCAGGCCGGCCTCGTCGGCGGCGTCCTGGATGAGGTTCACCCAGCGGCGGCGCTGCGGCTCGGTGATCCCGCGGCCCATGTGCTTGGCGACCATGTGCCCGTGTCCGCCCTGCGTCTCGGAGTAGGCGGGCGGTCCGCCGAAGACCTCGGTGAGCCAGAGCGCCACGTGCTCGGCGTGCTCCGGGGCCAGGCCCTCGAACACCGGGGCCAGGAGGTCGTCGGCGAGAACCTTCTCGTAGAAGACCGTGGTGAGCCGGGAGAAGGCTTCCGCGCCGCCCGCCCAGGCGAAGAGCGTGGGGACGGCGGCGCCCCGGCCGCGGACCGCCGTCGGCTTGTAGTGCCGCATCTCCTCGATGTTCTCGGTGTACGGCCGGATGTCGGCGAGGAAGTCCGGGAACAGCTCCGACTTGCGGAAGCCCTCCAGGTGGTCCTCGGTCGAGGTCCAGGTGATGCGCAGCACGTAGTGCTCGAAGTCCTCCTCACAGCGCGCGAGTTCGTAGTCGACGCACTGCGGGGCCGCCGCCAGCTTGGCCGAGGCGTGGGTGTAGGCGGACAGGAACTCCGCCGAGCGGTCTTCCGGGATGCGGTAGCGGATGTACTCGACGGTCTCTGTGGTCATACGGCCACTCAAACACGGACGCCCGCCGGAAGCAGTGCTTCCGGCGGGCGTCGTGACTACCGCTGCCTACGGGGTTCTACAGCCCGTAGTACGCGATCACTTGCCGTAGTACGCGTTGTAGATCGAGATCGTCGACTTGTTGCCCTTCTTGTCGGCGATCTTGGCGTGGAAGGAGATGGCCTTGCCCTTCGCCGGGTTCTTCGGGAGGGTGGCCGCATCGGCGCCGGTCGGCTTCTTGGACTTGAACTCCCAGCTGGCGTCGATGCGGGTGGAGGCCGCCGCGACCTTGACGCTGCGCTTGACCGACGTGGTCAGCTTGTACTTGGCCTCGCCGGACGGGACCGTGAACTCCTTGCCGCCGAACAGCGGGTCGTCGTTCGTGCCGACCTTGACGCCGTTGCGGTAGAGGCTGGTGCTGACCGCGGTGAAGTCGGACGAACCGGCGTGGCCGGCACCGTCGGCGAACAGCGGCACGATGCCGTAGATCGCGTTCTCGTAGCGGAAGAGCCCGTAGTACTTGTTCAGGTGCGGGCCGAAGACCGCCGTGTTGAAGGTCTTCGAGTACTTCTGCCCCGCCTTGAAGGTCTGCGCGTCGTCCAGGCTGTAGTAGGCCTCCGTGATCGGGAAGCCGTCCGCGTCCTTGCCCTTGTACTGCGAGAGGTCGAACATCCACTTGACCTTGTCGACCGTCGACAGGTACAGCGTGCGGGTGCTCGGCAGCTTCTGCTCGAACGACATGCCGAGGGTGAAGTCGGTCGGGAAGAAGCCCATCACGGACATCGCGCCGGTCTTGCCGGAGCCGCCCGAACCGAGGTTGTTCTTGACCGTGGCGAGCTCGCCGGCCTTGAAGTGCCGGACCTTGTCGCCCTGGATCTTCTTGACGTCGGCCGTGGTGGCCACGTCGTACTCGGTGTTATCGCCCTTGGTCCACTGACCGCTCCAGGTCTGGTGCAGACCGGAGACGTCACCGCCGAGCGGAGCCACGCGGACGCCCTCGAAGGACTTGAGACCGATGCTGAAGCCGATGCCGGCCGGGTCGTAGTTGTAGCTGATCACGCCGAGCTGCTGCTTGGCCTGCGCGTCCGGGACGGTGATGTCGGACGTCTTGGTCTTGCGGGCGTCGATCGTCACGGAGACGTTCTTCGTGACGCTCAGCTTGGGCTGGACCAGCCAGTCCACGCCGCCCTCGAAGTTCACGAAGTCCTTGGCGATCCAGGCGTCCAGCAGGTAGGTGCCCTTGGGGACGCGCATCGTCGTCGTACCGGAGGGCGGCGCGACCGTCACCTGGAAGCCACGGCCCTCGCCGAGACCCGAGTAGCCGTAGAGGATGGTGTTGTAGTCGGCGGTCGGCTTGCCGTCACGGCCGATGTGCTTGACCGTGACGTCGTACGACTCGATCTCGCGCTGCACCGCGGCCGCGGTGCGCACGGTCTGACCGCCGCCGGTCGCCGTCACGTACGCGGAGTAGGCGCCGTCGAGGGTGCCGCCCAGCTTGGTGTTGACCGTGACATCGACGGAGGCCTTGCCGCCCGCCGGAACCGTCACCGTGGTCGCGCCCAGCTTGAAGAAGCCGGCCGGAGCGGCCTGGCCCTTCGGGTTGGTCGCCGTTGACGCCAGCTTCAGCGTCACGTCCTTCGACCCGAGGTTGCGGTAGGTCAGCTTCTTGGTGACCGGCTTGTCGTCGGTGTGCGGCCACAGTGGTCAGGTAGCCCGGCGGCTTCTCACCGACCTCCTGGTCGATGACACTGCCCTTGGCCGCTGCGGCCGTGATGTCCACGCCGGGCGCGGTGACGTCCGGCTTGATGGCTCCGTCCCCGACGCGCGGACCGGTGCTGGAGAAGTCGGCCAGCTTGTCCTTGTCGTCGACGGCGCCGACGGTGAGCGCGGCGTCCGCGCTGCCCGGCGAACCGATGGACTCAGGACCGGAGTTGCCTGCCGCGATGGCGAACAGGATGCCCTTCTCGGCCGAGAGCTTGTTGACCTCCGCCTCGAGCGGGTCGATCTCCGGGGTGTCGCCGCCGCCCAGGCTGAGGTTG